>NZ_JBIRQR010000001.1:2159262-2368416 GCF_044333295.1 Streptomyces sp. NPDC021019 | reverse complement strand
CGTTGACTTTTGGCACGCTGTTGAGTTCTCAAGGAACGGACGCTTCCTTCGGTCCCGTTTCACCGGGGCCCTCCGGGCGCTTCCCTTCGTTTACTACTTTGTCCTGCTGTCTTGCGTTTCCGACTCTATCAGACTCTTTCGCGTCCGATTCCCGGTTGAAGCGGGTCCCGCATCTCTCACCTTCCAGGTTCTTCGCTTTCGCGTTTTCCCTTTCCGGCGAGTCCGACTTTACCAGACTCTCTTTCGTTCCGTTTCCGGTCCGAATTCGATTTCTGGTGGCCTGCGGAGTGACCTTGCCTTTCGGCGGATCCGACTTTATCAGAGATTCTGAGTCGGAATTCCCGCCCCGCTCGGGGTTCTCCAGGCGCACGAGTGCGCGCGGTGCTTCCCGTTCAGGCGGAGACGTAAACGTACTGGAGCGGGGCTCCCCGATGCAAATCGGGGAGCCCCGCTCCAGGTCAGGCGGTCGTGAGGGATCAGACCTCGACGACGACCGGAAGGATCATCGGGCGTCGGCGGTAGGTGTCGGACACCCACTTGCCGACGACCCGGCGGACCATCTGCTGGAGCTGGTGGGGCTCCATGACGCCGTCCTGCGCCGACTTGTCCAGGGCCTCCTGGATCTTCGGCGTGACGGCCACGAAGGCGCCGTCGTCGATGCCGGAGCCCCGGGCCTGGATGTGGGGGCCGCCCACGATCTTGCCGGAGGAGCTGTCGACCACGATGAACACCGAGATGATGCCCTCGTCACCGAGGATACGGCGGTCCTTGAGGGAGGTCTCGGTGACGTCTCCCACGGAGAGGCCGTCGACGTAGACGTAACCGGCCTGGACCTTGCCGACGATCTTCGCCTTGCCGTCGATGAGGTCGACGACCACGCCGTCCTCGGCGATCACGATGTGGTCCTTCGGCACGCCGGTGAGGGCGCCCAGTTCGGCGTTGGCGCGCAGGTGGCGCCATTCGCCGTGGACCGGCATCAGGTTCTTCGGCTTGCAGATGTTGTAGAAGTACAGCAGCTCGCCGGCCGAGGCGTGGCCCGAGACGTGGACCTTGGCGTTGCCCTTGTGGACGACGTTGGCGCCCCAGCGGGTCAGGCCGTTGATCACGCGGTAGACCGCGTTCTCGTTGCCCGGGATCAGGGACGACGCGAGGATCACCGTGTCGCCCGGGACAATCCGGATCTGGTGGTCGCGGTTGGCCATCCGGGAGAGGGCGGCCATCGGCTCGCCCTGCGAACCCGTGCAGACCAGCACGACCTCGTCGTCCGGGAGGTCGTCGAGGGTCTTGACGTCGACGACCAGTCCGGCGGGAACCTTCAGATAGCCCAGGTCACGCGCGATGCCCATGTTGCGGACCATCGAGCGGCCGACGAAGGCGACCCTGCGGCCGTACTCGTGTGCGGCGTCCAGGATCTGCTGGATGCGGTGCACATGGCTGGCGAAGCTCGCCACGATGATGCGCTTCTGGGCGTTCGCGAAGACCGTGCGCAGGACGTTGGAGATGTCCCGCTCCGGCGGCACGAAGCCGGGCACCTCGGCGTTCGTCGAGTCGGAGAGGAGGAGGTCGATGCCTTCCTCGCTCAGCCGGGCGAACGCGTGCAGGTCGGTGAGACGGCCGTCCAGCGGAAGCTGATCCATCTTGAAGTCACCGGTGGCCACGGCCATGCCCGCAGGGGTGCGGATGGCGACGGCGAGAGCGTCCGGGATGGAGTGGTTGACCGCGATGAACTCGCAGTCGAAGACGCCGATGCGCTCGCGCTGGCCCTCGGTGACTTCAAGGGTGTACGGGCGGATCCGGTGCTCCTGGAGCTTCGCCTCGATGAGCGCGAGGGTCAGCTTCGAGCCGATGAGGGGGATGTCCGGCTTCAGGCGCAGCAGGTACGGGACACCACCGATGTGGTCCTCGTGGCCGTGCGTGAGGACGATGCCCTCGATGTCGTCCAGGCGGTCCCGGATCGTGGTGAAGTCCGGAAGGATCAGGTCGATGCCCGGCTGTTCCTCCTCGGGGAAGAGGACGCCGCAGTCGACGATGAGCAGGCGGCCGCCGTACTCGAAGACCGTCATGTTGCGGCCGATCTCGCCCAGGCCGCCGAGCGGGGTGACCCGCAGGGCGCCCTTCGGGAGCTTCGGCGGGGTACCGAGTTCAGGATGCGGATGACTCAAAAGACTCTCCTTACCACGCACGCCACGTACCGCTGAGGCACGTGGCGCGCATGTCATTCGTGCACTTGCTGTTGTCTTGGGGTGGTGCTCGATGCGAGTCGCCTCGCGTGTTCAGTTGTGAAGTCTCTGTTCAAAAGAAGTCGGTGCTCAGAGCTGTACCCCACCGGCGGCGAGATCGATCTTGAGCTGAGCCGTCTCCTGGGCGCTGAGCTCCACCAGCGGCAGACGCAGCGGTCCGGCCGGGAGTCCCTGGAGGGTCAGAGCGGCCTTCGTGGTGATGACGCCCTGGGTGCGGAACATCCCGGTGAAGACCGGAAGCAGCTTCTGGTGGATCTCGGTGGCCTTCTGGACGTCGCCGCTCACGTACGCGTCAATCAGGGCCCGGAGCTCGGGGGTGACCATGTGGCCGACCACGGAGACGAAGCCGACCGCGCCGACCGAGAGCAGCGGCAGGTTGAGCATGTCGTCGCCGGAGTACCAGGCGAGTCCCGATTCGGCGATGGCCCAGCTGGCGCGGCCCAGGTCGCCCTTGGCGTCCTTGTTCGCGACGATCCGCGGGTGATCGGCCAGCCGGACGAGGGTCTCCGTGTCGATCGGCACCCCGCTGCGGCCGGGGATGTCGTACAGCATCACGGGCAGGCCGGTGGAGTCGGCGATGGCCGTGAAGTGCCGGAGCAGGCCCTCCTGCGGCGGCTTGTTGTAGTACGGCGTCACGGCGAGCAGCCCGTGGGCGCCGGTGCGCTCGGCCGTCCGGGCGAGCTCGACGCTGTGCCGGGTGTCGTTGGTGCCGATGCCGGCGACGACATGCGCTCGGTCGCCGACCGCTTCGAGCACCGCCCGTACGAGCTGGTCCTTCTCCGTGTCACTGGTGGTCGGGGACTCACCGGTGGTGCCGTTGACGATCAGACCGTCATTGCCTGCGTCCACCAGGTGGGCGGCGAGCCGCTGGGCACCGTCGAGGTCGAGAGCGCCGTCCGCCGTGAAGGGCGTGACCATAGCGGTGAGGACCCGCCCGAAGGGGGTCTGCGGAGTGGAGATCGGAGCCATGGGTAACACGCTACTCGCTGCTCAGCGCGCGGGGTCCCCTCGGGGGACGGGGAAGAGGAGCCCGGCACTGCCTGCTCGGGGGTTCAAGCAGTGCCGGGTCCGTTTGATCAGCCTAGATGAACTTCTCGAAACGCCGCAATACGGACACCGCCTACGGGGCTACCCGTCCATTTTTGTTGAAGGCCGCATGAGTGAGCGGCATGAGCTGCTGCCAGTGGGCTTCCATCTGCTCGCCGACCATCTCGATCTCGCGCTGCGGGAAGGACGGAACCTTCGCCAGCTCGTGCTGGGTGCGCAGGCCGAGGAAGTGCATCAGGGAGCGCGCGTTGCAGGTGGCGTACATCGTGGAGAAGAGGCCGACCGGCAGGACCGCGCGGGCGACCTCGCGGGCCACGCCCGCGGCCAGCATCTCCTGGTACGCCGCGTAGGAAGCCCGGTAGGACTCCTCCATGGCGCGGGTCGTCAGGTCGTACTGCTCCTCGGTCCCCTCGACGAACTCGTACTTGCCGGGGCGGCCCTGCTGGACGAGCTTGCGGGAGGTTCCGGGGACGTAGAAGACCGGGTCCAGCTCCCTGTAGCGGCCCGATTCCTCGTTGTACGACCACCCGACGCGGTGTCGCATGAACTCGCGGAAGACGAAGATCGGGGCGCTGACGAAGAACGTCATCGAGTTGTGCTCGAACGGGCTGCCGTGCCGGTCCCGCATGAGGTAGTTGATGAGCCCCTTGGAGCGCTCGGGGTCCTTGGTGACCTCTTCGAGCGACTGCTCGCCGGCGGTGGAGACCCGGGCGGCGAACAGCACGTCCGCGTCGCGCGCGTCGCTCTTCACCAGCTCGACGGTGACGTCGCTGCGGAAGTGGGGCTTTGCGGGTTCGGGGGTGTCGGTCACCGACAGGGGTCCTTCCAATGGCGTCGCTCTGGCGGCGACCACTTTACGGGCCGCCTGCGTGCGTGCACGCGGCGACCTCGGGGCAGCCGTTCGTGGAGTTCCCCCAACAAGTACGGCGATTCGGGCACCGATCCGGTCTCTCGTACGTCTGACTCATTAGCAGCACCCGTCACTGAGATCAAGGAGAGTTTCCTCATGTTCCGCCGGCGTGAAGCCGTCCCGTTCTCGTTCGTCGCCGAGTCCGACCGATTCCGCAGTAATGTCACTCCCCCTCCCTCGGCCCGCGCCACCGTTCCCGAGCTTCTGGGGCGGTCCCTCGTCGGGCTCACCGTGGTCGCCGGTCTCGTGGGCTCGCTGCTGCTGGGGCTCCCCGCTCTCGACTCCGAGCAGCCCCCCGCCCACGGCAAGCAGTCCGAGGCGTCTCAGGGTCGCTGACTCGTACGGACCCCCTGGGGTGGTCGGGCCGGTGGCACTCTCGGTAGCCTCACCGGGCACAGCAATCGAGCGTGCTTGTGAGTGAGGATGAGCCGTGCCCCTGCCCTTTCTGACGGCCGACCGCGCATTCGACGCGAGCGCGGAGGACGTCGCGCTGCCGTTCGACGACCACGACAGCTGGCGGCGGCCCTACCGCCCCGGCCCGTGGCGGGTCGCGGCGGCGGCCACCCTGTTGTTGCTGGCCTCGTTCGTTCTGCTCGCGGCCATGATCATCGGTGTGGCCGGAGCACCTTCGGGCGCCACCGTGTGCCTGGCCCTGGCCGGTGCGCTGATCGCCGCCGCCCTGCGGCTGCTGCGGGTCGGCGCTTGGGTCAGCCGTCACGGAGTGCGGCGTGTCGCGTTCCTCCGGACCACCACGGTGGCTTGGAGCGGCACGTCCGCGGTTCGTACGGTCCAGCAGCCCGTGAAGTGGATGGGTCTCCCCCGTACGGTCCAGGGCCAGGCGCTCGTCGTGGTCCGGCAGAGCGGTGAGACGCTGCCGCCGCTGACCACCGACCACAACGCGGACTTCCTCGGACGTGAGGAGGCGTTCGAGCGGGCCACGGACGCGGTGGAGGCCTGGGCGGACGAGTACCGCCAGGTGTGAGCCACCGCTTGTACGCGGATGAGCCCGGGACCCCGTGCGGGGTCCCGGGCTCATCCGCGTACGCGGGGAAGGATGCCCTCAGGCGCCGGACGGGCTGGACGGTGCGGCCGGGGTCGGTGGTGCCGGGGCGTCGGACGCGCCGGAGGGTGCGGGCTCGTCCGGCGGGGCCGACGCGCTCGCCGGGCCGGATCGGTGCAGTGCGATGGCCCTCTGCATCGCCTTGCGAGCTCTCGGCGTGTCCCTCGCGTCCTGGTAGGCGACCGCCAGCCTGAACCAGGTGCGCCAGTCGTCCGGAGCGTCCTCCGTCTCCTCGCGGCGCTTGGTGAAGACCGCGTCGGCGGCGTCCCGGTCGATGCGTCCGGACGGCGTGCGGGCCAGGTCGTCGACCGGCAGGCCGCCCTCCGCGTCCAGCTCTGCTGCCAGGGCGTTGGCGCGGCGGACGAACTGGGTGTTCTTCCAGAGGAACCAGACGCCGATCACCGGCAGGATCAGCACGGCGACCCCGAACGTGACCGTGACCAGCGTGCCGTGCCGGATGAGCATCAGGCCGCGGCTGCCGACCAGGACGAAGTAGAAGACCAGGACGGCGGCCGTGACGATGTAGGTGATCTTTGCGCGCATGAGGGGCTCAGTCAGTTCAGGTCGAGGAAGTGTTCCAGGCCGAACGTGAGGCCGGGAGTGGTCACCACACGGCGGACGCCGAGCAGGATGCCCGGCATGAAGCTGCTGTGGTGGAGGGAGTCGTGGCGGATGGTGAGGGTCTCGCCCTCGCCGCCGAGAAGCACTTCCTGATGGGCCAGCAGGCCGCGGAGCCGGATCGCGTGGACCGGCACACCGTCGACGTCCGCGCCGCGCGCGCCGTCCAGGGCGGTGGCGGTGGCGTCCGGCTGGGGCGCGCTGCCCGCCTCGGCGCGGGCCGCCGCGATGAGCTGGGCGGTGCGGATGGCGGTGCCGGAGGGGGCGTCGACCTTGTTCGGGTGGTGCAGTTCGACGACCTCGACGGACTCGAAGTAGCGGGCGGCCTGCTCCGCGAACTTCATGGTCAGGACGGCGCCGATGGAGAAGTTCGGGGCGATGAGGACGCCCGTCCCCGCGGAGTCGTCCAGCCAGGTGGTCAGCTGCGCGAGCCGTTCGTCGGTCCAGCCCGTGGTGCCGACGACGGCGTGGATGCCGTGCCGGACGCAGAAGTCGAGGTTGCCCATCACCGACGCGGGGGTGGTGAGCTCGACGACGGCCTGGGCGCCGGTGTCGGCGAGGATCTCCAGCTCGTCGCCCCGGCCCAGGGCCGCCACCAGCTCCAGGTCGTCGGCGGCCTCGATCGCGGTGACGGCCTCGGAGCCGATGCGGCCCTTCGCACCGAGAACGGCTACGCGCAGCTTGCTCATCTTGATTCCTTAAGGGATTAGGAGACCGCTTCGTGGAGGCGGTCCGCCTGCTTGTCCTTGAGCGGGCCGATGACCGAGAGCGAGGGGCGTCGGGTGAGGAGCTCGCCCGCCACCTCCCGTACGTCGTCGGGGGTGACCTCCGCGATGCGCGCGAGCATGTCGTCGACGGACATCTGCTCGCCCCAGCACAGCTCGCTCTTGCCGATACGGTTCATCAGCGCGCCGGTGTCCTCCAGGCCGAGGACGGTGGACCCGGAGAGCTGGCCGATCGCGCGGGCGACCTCGTCGTCGTCCAGACCGTGCGTGGCCACCCGGTCCAGTTCGTCGCGGCAGATCTTCAGGACGTCGTGGACCTGGCTGGGCCGACAGCCCGCGTACACCCCGAAAAGGCCGCAGTCGGCGAAGCCCGAGGTGTACGAGTACACGCTGTAGGCCAGGCCGCGCTTCTCCCGTACCTCCTGGAAGAGGCGGGAGCTCATGCCGCCGCCGAGGGCGGTGTTGAGGACGCCGAGCGCCCAGCGGCGCTCGTCGGTGCGGGCGAGGCCGGGCATGCCGAGGACCACGTGGGCCTGCTCGGTCTTGCGGTTCAGCAGCTCGACCTCGCCGGCGGTGCGCAGGGTGCGGGAGCCCTCGCGGGGCGCCATGGGGACGGCGTCCGTACGGGTGAGGGCGCCGGCCTTCTCGAAGGCCCTGCGGACCTGTCGTACGACCGTGGCGTGGTCGACGTTGCCGGCGGCGGCGACGACCAGGTGCGTGGGGTCGTAGTGCTTCTTGTAGAAGCGGGCGATCTGGCCGCGGTTCAGCGCGTTGATCGTGTCGACGGTGCCGAGGACGGGGCGGCCGAGGGGGGTGTCGCCGAGCATGGTGTGCGCGAACAGGTCGTGCACGCAGTCGCCCGGGTCGTCCTCGGTCATCGCGATCTCTTCGAGGATGACGCCGCGCTCGGCGTCGACGTCCTCGGGAGCGATCAGCGAGCCGGTCAGCATGTCGCAGACGACGTCGATGGCCAGCGGCAGGTCGGTGTCCAGGACCCGCGCGTAGTAGCAGGTGTACTCCTTCGCCGTGAAGGCGTTCATCTCCCCGCCGACCGCGTCGATCGCGGAGGAGATGTCGAGGGCGGTGCGCTGGGCGGTGCCCTTGAAGAGGAGGTGTTCGAGGTAGTGGGTCGCGCCGTTCAGCGTGGGCGTCTCGTCGCGGGAACCGACGTTGGCCCAGATGCCGAAGGTGGCGGACCGGACGGAGGGCAGGGTCTCGGTGACGATCCGCAGACCGCCGGGGAGGACGGTCCGGCGGACGGTGCCGATGCCGTCCTTGCCCTTGAGAAGCGTTTGGGTACGGGCGACGGCCCGCGCCTCCGAGGAGGTGCGGGCCGTCGTCGCGGAACTACGGGACGTCACTTGTCGGCGTCGTCCTTCTTCTCGTCCTCTTCACCCTCGACGACCGGGATCAGGGAGAGCTTGCCGCGGGAGTCGATCTCGGCGATCTCGACCTGGACCTTGGCGCCGACGGCGAGCACGTCCTCGACGTTCTCCACGCGCTTGCCACCGGCGAGCTTGCGGATCTGCGAGATGTGCAGCAGACCGTCCTTGCCCGGCATCAGCGAGACGAACGCACCGAAGGTGGTGGTCTTGACGACCGTACCCAGGTAGCGCTCGCCGACCTCCGGCATCGTCGGGTTGGCGATCGCGTTGATCGTGGCGCGGGCGGCCTCGGCCTGCGAACCCTGCTGGGCACCGATGTAGATGGTGCCGTCGTCCTCGATCGTGATGTCGGCGCCGGTGTCCTCCTGGATCTGGTTGATCATCTTGCCCTTGGGGCCGATGACCTCACCGATCTTGTCCACCGGGATCTTGACGGTGATGATCCGGGGGGCGTTCGGGGACATCTCGTCCGGAACGTCGATGGCCTCGTTCATGACGTCCAGGATGTGCAGACGTGCGTCACGGGCCTGCTTCAGCGCGGCGGCCAGGACCGAGGCGGGGATGCCGTCGAGCTTGGTGTCGAGCTGGAGCGCGGTCACGAACTGCTTCGTGCCGGCGACCTTGAAGTCCATGTCGCCGAAGGCGTCCTCCGCACCGAGGATGTCGGTGAGGGCGACGTAGTGGGTCTTGCCGTCGATCTCCTGCGAGATCAGG
The DNA here is from genome assembly GCF_044333295.1 of Streptomyces sp. NPDC021019. Classification (NCBI taxonomy): domain Bacteria; kingdom Bacillati; phylum Actinomycetota; class Actinomycetes; order Kitasatosporales; family Streptomycetaceae; genus Streptomyces; species Streptomyces sp. NPDC021019. Next base: position 2,359,717 of record NZ_JBIRQR010000001.1, on the reverse strand, counting down.
CCCATGGCGATACCGGCGACGGCGGCCTTGAGGGGCACACCGGCGTTCAGCAGCGACATGGTGGAGGCGCAGACCGAGCCCATGGACGTCGAGCCGTTGGAGCCCAGCGCCTCGGAGACCTGGCGGATCGCGTAGGGGAACTCCTCGCGCGAGGGGAGGACCGGCACGATGGCGCGCTCGGCGAGCGCTCCGTGGCCGATCTCGCGGCGCTTGGGCGAGCCCACGCGGCCGGTCTCGCCGACGGAGTACGGCGGGAAGTTGTAGTTGTGCATGTAGCGCTTGCGGGTCACCGGGGAGAGGGTGTCCAGCTGCTGCTCCATACGGAGCATGTTGAGGGTGGTGACGCCCAGGATCTGGGTCTCGCCACGCTCGAACAGCGCCGAGCCGTGCACGCGCGGGATGGCCTCGACCTCGGCGGCGAGCGTACGGATGTCCGTCACGCCACGGCCGTCGATGCGGACCTTGTCCTTGATGACGCGCTCGCGGACCAGCTTCTTGGTCAGCGAGCGGTATGCGGCGGAGATCTCCTTCTCGCGGCCCTCGAACGCCGGCAGAAGCTTCTCCGCGGCGATCTCCTTGACACGGTCCAGCTCGGCCTCGCGGTCCTGCTTGCCGGCGATGGTGAGCGCCCGCGTCAGGTCGGAGGTCACGGCCTTGGAGAGCGCCTCGAAGACGTCGTCCTGGTAGTCCAGGAAGACCGGGAACTCGCCGACCGGCTTGGCGGCCTTGGAGGCCAGGTCCGACTGGGCCTTGCAGAGCGCCTTGATGAAGGGCTTCGCGGCGTCCAGACCGGCGGCGACGATCTCCTCGGTGGGAGCCTCGGCGCCGTCCTTGACGAGCTGGATGGTCTTCTCGGTGGCCTCGGCCTCGACCATCATGATCGCGACGTCGCCGTCCTCCAGGACGCGACCGGCGACGACCATGTCGAAGACGGCGTCCTCGAGCTCGGTGTGCGTCGGGAACGCGACCCACTGGCCCTTGATCAGGGCGACGCGGGTGGCGCCGATCGGGCCGGAGAAGGGCAGGCCCGCCAGAATGGTGGAGCAGGAGGCGGCGTTGATCGCGACAACGTCGTACAGGTGGTCAGGGTTGAGCGCCATGATCGTCTCGACGATCTGGATCTCGTTGCGCAGCCCCTTCTTGAAGGAGGGGCGCAGCGGCCGGTCGATCAGGCGGCAGGTGAGGATCGCGTCCTCGGAGGGCCGGCCCTCACGGCGGAAGAAGGAGCCGGGGATCTTGCCGGCCGCGTACTGGCGCTCCTCGACGTCCACCGTGAGGGGGAAGAAGTCGAGGTTGTCCTTGGGCCGCTTGGACGCGGTGGTGGCCGACAGCACCATGGTGTCGTCGTCCAGATACGCGACGGCGGAGCCTGCGGCCTGCTTGGCCAGGCGGCCCGTCTCGAAGCGGATGGTGCGGGTGCCGAAGGTTCCGTTGTCGATAACGGCCTCGGCGTAGTGGGTCTCGTTCTCCACTAGTGATTTCTCCATACTCGTCGTCTTTCGTCCTCACGCCCGTGTGGCGGGGGACGGTGCGGGAGAGGCGCACCGTGGATGCGGGCCGGTCTTCGATCGAAGCTCCCGGGCATGTTCCCGGGGGCCACTACCGAGGACCGGCGGCGGCGTCGTCGCGCCTCTCCCTCGGTCTTGCGTTTCTGCGTTCTTGCGCTTTTCGCTCGCGCGTTCCCGCTGATGCGTTCTCGGGCGAGCGGGTGTCACTGCACCCAGGTTACTGAGCTTGACACCGGTCGTGCACGTACGGCAAAGGGAGCGGTCCCCTCAAGCGCGGGAACCGCTCCCTTCCCACAGCGTCCTTACTTGGCGCCGCCGGCCGCGCCACGGCGGATGCCGAGGCGGTCGACGAGCGCACGGAAGCGCTGGATGTCCTTCTTGGCCAGGTACTGCAGGAGGCGGCGACGCTGGCCGACCAGGATCAGCAGACCACGACGGGAGTGGTGGTCGTGCTTGTGCGTCTTGAGGTGCTCCGTCAGGTCCGAGATCCGGCGGGAGAGCATGGCGACCTGGACCTCGGGGGATCCGGTGTCACCCTCCTTCTGGGCGAACTCGGACATGATCTGCTTCTTCGTAGCGGCGTCGAGCGGCACGCGTACTCCTCTGTATGTTCGAAGCGCCCACGAGTGCCCCTGGTCTTGATCTCAGGGGAGCTTCCGTGACTCGGAGGCGAAGGTCCGATGAGCGCAGCCCCCAGGATGATCCGAGGACGCGTACACAAACGGCCACTGGACAGAGTACCAGCCATTCAGGTCACGCCTCACCGCTGGTCAGCCGCTGCTCGGCCGGCGCCCGCCCGCCGCTGACCGGCCGGCGCCCCCCGGTGATCATTCGGTGCCCTTCGGCGCCTTCTGGTGATCAGCTGGTGAGGGCGCGGATCGAGTGGTAGACGTCGAAGACCGCGAGGCAGAGCGGGAGCAGGGTCAGCAGGACGACCGTCTCGGCGATCTCCAGGAAGCGTCCCCAGAACGGGGTCACCCCCTTGCGCGGCACGATCAGGCCGATCGCGGTGATCAGGACGGCGACGCCCGCGACCGCGGCGGCGAGCCACACCGTACGGATGTCGAGTGCGGCGCCGTCACCCCGCAGCGCGTCGCGCACCAGGGCGACCGGCGGGTTGAGGGAGAGCCCCAGGCCCAGCAGGACGAGGGAGCCGAGGCCCGCGGCGAGCGCGCAGCCGACCTGGGCCGTGTAGCGGAACAGATGGGCGCGCATCAGCATGGCGACACCGGTGGCCAGGGCGAGCAGCTGACCCCAGACGTTGTTCGAGAATCCCAGCACCGCGGCGGCGGCCACGGCGACCAGGGCGCAGCCGCCGACCAGGCCGAGGAGCAGTTCATGGCCGCGCCGCGCCTGGGCGGCGAGGCGTACGGCGTCCACCGGGCCCGTGGCCGCGGGCTCGGAGGTCCCGTAGTCGCCGACCGTGGTGCGGGGCGGCTCGAACCCGATGGGCAGCCGGGCGAAACGGGTGGAGAGTCCCGGCAGGAAGGCGAGGGCCCCCACGGCGAGCGGGGAGCATACGGCGGCGGCCTCGATCGGCCTCATGTCGCTCAGGATCGCGATGAAGGTGACCAGGAGGCCGACAGCACTCGCGAAGACGAACGCGACGAACGGCCCGTCCCCGCCGGGCGCGACGATCATCAGAATGACCGCCACGACCAGGACCGCCGCACAGGCGAGCAGGAACTGCAGTCGTCCGATGCCCTGCCCGGCGCTCAGCGGCAGCAGACCGGAACCGGCCACCGCAGCGTTCACCAGGGCACCGGTGCCGAGCGCGATCGACGAGGCACGGTCGTCGTACACCCGCGCACGCACACAGGCGAAGGCGAGCAGGAGCAGGGCGACGACGGCCGCCAGAATTCCGGGCAGGCCGTTCATGTCGTGGCGCGGATCGGCCGTCCACAGCACGAAGCCGAGCAGCGTCAGCAGGACGGAACCGCCGAAGAGGCCGGCTCCGCGCATGAGGGCGTCGCCCCAGAGCGTGCGGTCCTTCGCCACGGCGGTGGCGACGGCGTCCGACACGTCGTCGAAGACGGCGGGGGGCAGTGATTCGGAGAAGGGCCGCATCGACAGCAGCTCACCGTCGAGAATGCGGTGGCCGGCGAGCGTACGGGCGCTGTCCAGGACGGTGCCGTCGCGGCGCACCAGGTGGTAGCCGACGGGTGCGCCGGGAGCGGGGCTCTGTCCGGACAGCCGGAGGATCTCGGGATACAGGTCGGCTACGGGGATGTCCTCGGGCAGGGCCACGTCGACCCGGCTGTCGGGCGCGACGACCGTGACCCGGCAGAATCCGGTTCCGCTGCCGGACGGGGTCCCGTGACTCTGCCGACCGGATCCGGTGGCTGCCGCTTGGGCCGTCATGGTCACCTGTTGCTCCCCCTAATGACTTGTCCTGCTGCTGTCCGCGCCGCTTCCGCCGGGTCGCGTCCGCTTCTGCCGGCAATCACACCGCCGGGACCACGGATCGCACCCCTCGTCCCGAATGACCGTCTTCTCGGATCAGTTAGCGGATGCGTACACGCGTCGCGACACCCTACCGCCATGGGACCGCCGCTTCGCCAGTAGGATCCTTCCCGCGGATGGAGCCCGTCGCCACGGGGGCGCCGATAGGAACACTTCCGTCCGGCAAGGGAATTGGTGAGCTGTGAGCCAGATCGTCGTCAAGCGCCCGCCGCGGGCCCTGCCCACCGAAGTGCCGGTCGAGCAGGTGCAGTTGCAACCTCCGCCGGAACTCCCCCGGGGCCAGCAGGAGGGGGCGCTGATGCAGCTCCTGCCGATGCTGGGCATGGGTGGTTCCGTCGTCTTCTTCTTCATGACGCCGAACCCGATCATGCGCATCATGGGCATGATCATGATTGCCTCGACGCTGGCCATGGCCATCGCGATGCTCGTGCGGTACCGACGCGGCACTCAGGGCGAACTGGCGGACATGCGCCGCGACTACCTGAAGTACCTGACGCAGACCCGGCGCGCGGTGCTGAAGACGGCCCGCAAGCAGCGGGACGCGCAGTTCTATCTCCACCCCTCTCCCGAGCAGTTGTGGGCGCTCGTCGCCGAAGGCAGCCGGGTGTGGGAGCGGCGTGCCGGTGACGCGGACTTCGCGCAGGTGCGCGTCGGGCTGGGCAGTCAGGAGCTGGCCACGCCGCTCATCGCGCCCGAGACGGCGCCCGTGGACGAACTGGAGCCGCTGGCCGCGGGGGCGATGCAGCAGTTCCTGGCGACGCACTCCACGCTGGACGGTCTGCCCATGGCCGTCTCGTTGCGGGCGTTCTACCACCTCACGATCAGCGGCCACGCGGATTCCGCGCGCTCCGCCGCGCGGGCCGTGGTCGGCGGGCTGGCCTCGCTGCACTCCCCCCAGGACCTGGTGATCGCGGTCGCGACCGGCACCGAGGCCGCGCCGCAGTGGGAGTGGGCGAAGTGGCTCCCGCACGCCCAGACCTCCGGGCCCGTGGACGGAGCCGGGAGCCGACGCCTCATCACCACCAGCGCCCTGGCCTTGGAGGAGCTGCTGGCGGGACGCCTGGAGGGCAGGCCACGCTTCCAGCCGGGCGGTCAGCCGCTCGTGGAGCAGCCGCACGTCGTGGTGGTCCTGGACGGCGAGTCGGTGCCCCCCATGTCGGTGCTCGCCTCGGCGGAGGGCCTTCAGGGCGTGACGGTCATCGAAGTGGTGCCGGGTGAGGTCACCGGGTCCCGCGGGGGCCTCTCGATCGTGGTGCAGCCGAAGTCGTTGCAGCTGGAGTCGGGCCAGGGGCTCGTCTACGACGGGGTGCCGGACCTGCTGAGCTACGAGGCCGCCGAGGCGCTCGCCCGCCAGCTGGCCCCGCTGCACATGGCCACCGGCGGGGACGACGACGAACCCCTGCTGGCCAACCTGGAGTTCACCGATCTGCTGAACCTGGGGGACGCCGCCTCGATCGAGGTCAGCCGGACCTGGCGGCCGCGATCGCAGGCGGAGCGGCTGCGGGTGCCGATCGGCGTGGGCGAGGACGGCGCGCCTGTGATGCTGGACCTCAAGGAGGCCGCCCAGGAGGGCATGGGTCCGCACGGTCTGTGCGTCGGCGCCACCGGTTCCGGCAAGTCGGAGCTGCTGCGTACGCTGGTGCTCGGCCTCGCCGTCACCCACACCTCGGAGACGCTCAACTTCGTTCTCGCCGACTTCAAGGGCGGCGCGACCTTCGCCGGTATGGCGCAGATGCCCCACGTCGCGGCCGTGATCACCAACCTCGCGGACGACCTGACGCTGGTCGACCGCATGGGTGACTCCATCAGCGGTGAGCTCAACCGCCGGCAGGAGATGCTGCGCGACGCGGGCAACTACGCCAACATCCACGACTACGAGAAGGCGCGCGCGGCCGGTGCGCCGCTGCAGCCGATCCCCTCGCTCGTCCTGGTCATCGACGAGTTCAGCGAACTCCTCACCGCCAAACCCGACTTCATCGAGATGTTCGTCCAGATCGGCCGTATCGGCCGTTCGCTGGGTGTGCATCTGCTGCTGGCCTCGCAGCGTCTGGAGGAGGGGCGGCTGCGCGGTCTGGAGACGTATCTGTCGTACCGGGTGGGTCTGCGGACGTTCTCGGCGGCCGAGTCCCGGGCCGCGATCGGTGTGCCCGACGCCTACCACCTGCCCAACGTGCCCGGTTCCGGGCTGCTCAAGTTCGGTACGGAGGAGATGGTGCGGTTCAAGGCCGCGTACGTCTCCGGGGTGTACCGCTCGGGCGCGCACCGGGCCGCCGCGCCGGGTGCGCCGCTTCCGGTGGACCGCAGGCCGGTTCCGTTCACGGCCGCTCCCGTTCCGGTGCGGTACGTCCAGCCGGCGGCGCAGCCCGGAGGCGTACCGGATCAGCGTGCGACGCAGGACGACGCGCTGGCGGACACGGTGCTCGATGTGATCGTGCGCCGTCTGGAGGGCCGCGGGGCCTCCGCCCACCAGGTGTGGCTGCCGCCGCTGGACAATCCGCCGTCGCTGGACGAGCTGCTTCCGGGACTGTCCCCGGTGCAGGGCCGGGGGCTGACGCAGCCCGGCTTCGAGGGAGCCGGCCGGCTGGTCGTGCCCCTGGGCGTCATCGACAAGCCGTTCGAGCAACGGCGCGACACCCTCTACCGGGACTTCTCCGGCGCCGCCGGACACATGCAGATCACCGGAGGGCCGCAGTCGGGGAAGTCGACGCTGCTGCGGACGCTCATCGCCGGCTTCGCGCTCACCCACACGCCGGAGGAGGTCCAGTTCTACGGCCTCGACTTCGGTGGTGGCGGTATGTCCTCGATCGCGGGTCTGCCGCATGTCGGCGGCGTCGCGTCCCGCCTCGACCCGGAGCGGGTACGCCGTACGGTCGCCGAGGTGTACGGCATCATGGCGCGGCGTGAGGAGTACTTCCGCAGTGCCGGGATCGACTCCATCGCCACGTTCCGCAGGCTGCGGGCGCGCGGTGACATCTCGGTGACGGACCAGCCGTGGGGTGACGTGTTCCTGGTCATCGACGGGTGGGGCAGCTTCCGGACGGACTACGAGGCGCTGGAGACGGCCGCCACGGACATCGCGGCCCGCGGGCTGGGCTACGGCATCCACCTGATCGTCACGGCGTCGCGTTCCATGGAGGTGCGGGCCAGTCTCAAGGACCACCTCATGAACCGCCTGGAGCTGCGGCTCGGCGACGTGATGGACTCCGAACTGGACCGCAAGGTGGCGGCCAACGTGCCCGCCGGGGTGCCGGGCCGCGGCCTGACCCCGGAGAAGCTGCACTTCATGGCGGCGGTGCCGCGGATCGACAGCATCAACTCCGACAGCGACCTCTCCGAGGCCACCGCGGCGATGAACCAGGAGGTCGCCCGGCACTGGACGGCCGCGCCCGCCCCGGGGGTGCGTCTGCTGCCGCGCGCGCTGCCGGCGAGCGAGCTCCCGGCCGGCTACGCGGTACCGGAGCGGGGTGTCGCCTTCGGCATCGACGAGAACAACCTGGAGCCGGTGTTCTTGAACTTCGAGCAGGATCCGTTCTTCCTGGCGTTCGGCGAGAGCGAGTCCGGGAAGTCCAACCTGCTGAGGTTGCTGATCAAGCAGCTGACCGAGCGGTACGACGGCGATTCCTGCAAGCTCTTCGTCATCGACAACCGGCGTTCGCTGCTCGATGTGACCCCGCGGTCGCACCTGGCGGAGTACATCCCGATGTCCAACAACATGGAACATCACATGGCGGCGCTGCACGACCTGATGAAGCGCCGCACACCGTCCGCCGACGTCACGGCGCAGGAGCTGCGCGACCAGAGCTGGTGGCAGGGCCCCACGGTGTACGTCGTCATCGACGACTTCGACCTGGTCTCCACGTCGAGCGGCAACCCGCTCTCGGCGATCACGGAGCTGCTGCCGTTCGCCCGCGACGTGGGCGTCCGCTTCATCATCGCCCGCAACACGGCGGGGGCCAGCCGGGCCCTGTACGAGCCCTTCCTCCAGCGCATGATCGAGCTGGGCGCACAGGGCGTGATGCTGTCGGGCGACCCGAACGAGGGCGACATCCTCGGCAACGTACGACCGCGCCCGATGCCTGCGGGCCGGGGCATCTTCGTCACCCGGCGCCGGGGGAACCCGTTGGTGCAGACGGGGCTGATGGAGGGGTAGCGGCGGGCCGCTGCGGCAGGGGCGGGGGCGGGAGGCACGGATGGTTCGTGCTTCCCGCCCCCGCCTCCGCTCCGACGCTCTTGAGCAGGCCCGGCTCGGCTTCGGGGTACAGCTCAGGGTGGACACCTCCCGCGCGTGTCCACCCTGATGTGCAGTGCATTGCTGTGTCTGTGTCTGTGTCTGTGTCTGTGGTGCTTTTGTGCTGGGTCGAACTTCGTCAGAAGTTCGCTACTGCTCTCGAACTCTGTTAGAAGTTCGCTGCCGCCCGCTTGTCACCGCTGCGGTAGATGGGCGACGCCTCGCTTACCTTGTTGGCGATTTCCTCAAGGTTGGCGCGGATGGCGTCGGCGTCGGTCCTCCACCTGTTCTGGGCGGCGGTGTAGGCCTGCTTCGCCTCGCCCTCCCACACTTCCGAAACCTTCGCGATCATGGCCTGGATCTCTTTGAGGTCCATGTCGAGCTGCTTCGCCTGCTTCTTGATCTCACCGGCCGCGAGATCAAGGCTCGCGTAAGTGACGACCGTCGTACCGTCGTTGGTTCCCATGCGTTCCTCCGCTGCTTTCGAGTTACGGGATAAGGGTCAGAAGCTGTTCAGGCTGGAGGACTGTTCCTTCGCGCTGGTGTTGTGGCCGTCGACGACGTCCACACCCGCGAGGGCCTGCCGGATCTCGTCCTCGTTGTCGCCCGAGATGGTACGGGCGGCCTTGATGGACTCCTGGAAGCGGACGAGCTGCTTGGCCAGGCTGACCATGCGGTTGTTGATCTCGGTCTGCTTCTGGTTGAAGTGGTTGGCACCGATGCCCTGCCACTTGCCTTCGAGGTTGTCGATCGTCGCGTGGAGCTGCCGGAGCTGCCCCTTCACCGAGTCGAACTTGATGCCGAGGTCACCCTCGAGCTTCAGGAGTGCGGCATCTGAGACCTTCTGATCTGCCATGGTTCTCTTTCCCTTTCGGTTGGTTCTTCCAGGCCGGCATGGGTCGTCGGCCGGTACCTGCGGTACGTGCGGTACGTACGGTCAAGCGGCCTTACGCCTGCGGACCACGGCGTAGGCCACTCCTCCGAGCACGACCACAACAGCGGCCACTCCGAGGATCAGGCCCAACTGGCTTTCGTCCCCCGAGGACTTGGCTTCTTCCGCCGCTACGGGCTTCTCGCCCTCCGCGCCGTTCTTGGCGGGCTGCGGCGAGGCGGAGGTCGAGGCGTCGGGCTGCTTGGACGAGTCGGCGGGGCCGGTCGTCCTCTCCTTGGTGAGCGGGCTGATGTCCGGGTCGCCGGGGTCGCCCTTGCCCTTGAGGACGTTCATCGAAGGGCGGATCAGACCGTGCCCGAGGTAGTTGCTGGTCTCGCCCTTCTTCCAGTCACGGCCAGCCGTGTCGAAGAGGACGTTGAGTACCTGGTTGGCGGTCCAGTCGGGGTGGAGGGACCAGACGAGGGCGGCAGAGGCGGAGGCGATGGCGGTGGCGGCGCTGGTGCCGCCGTCGCCGTCGCAGTAGCTCTTGAAGGAGTTGTCGCACCACCCGGGAACGTCGCTCCCAGGGGAAGCAACGTCTACAGAACCCGAGTGCTGCGAATAGTAGGAGACCTTCCCCTTGCGATCCGCCGAGGCCACACCCACTACCTCGGGGTACGAGGCCGGATATACTCGCGTGTTCGACTCATGCCCCTCGTTTCCGACGGAAGCAAGGAACAACTTACCTTTACTTTCGGCATATTTGACCGCTTCACGATTCGAATCCAGGTAGCGGTCACTACCGAACGACATGCTGATGATCTGCGCATCAGTTTCGGCCGCGGCTCGAATAGCTTTCGCAGTGTCACTGAAGATGGTGGAGTTCTTCTTCATGAAGTCGCCATCGCTCATTCGCACAGGGATGATCTTGGCTCCCGGGGCAAGACCCTTCAAGCCGCCTCCCTCGCCTGTCCCGGCGATCAGCTCGGCCATCGTTGTGCCATGACCGTGGTAGTCGTCGGTTTCCTCGCCCGGTGCCCCGGTTACGTCGACGCCCTTGAGTACTTGTCCCTGCAGCGATGGCGTGGACGGGTTCACACCCGTGTCGATAACAGCGACTTTGACGCCTTCCCCGGTCGTGACCTTCCACATGTCCTCAGCCTGCATCGCGCTGAGGTACCACTGCTTCGACTGTGTGTCGGCTGCGGCAGGTTGCGCCGCACCGACGAACACCACACTCCACGAAGCGGCCACAGCCAGCGCGCCGAGCACACGCACGCGCCTCTGAGCTCGGCCCATTCCTGCTGTCATACCGGCTTCCGCACCTTCCCTGGGGCTGCTACTCGACCACCGGCGGCACGGCCCCGCGCCGCCCGGCATTCCACGTCTCTTCGTCTTCCGTCAGGTAGTCGGGACGGGGCGAACCGTTGTCATCGTCATCCCGGCCGGATTTCTGCCTACCGGCAGGACCACGTACGAGGCCTGTCCCGCCAGATGTGAAGCCCTTGGCGTTCGAGCCAGCGGAGGCGGCCGTGCGGGGAGCGCCCACGACTCCGTTCGCGCCCGAAGCCTGACCGGGACGACCGCCAGGGCGGGAAGTGGCAGCTGCTGCTCCACGCCCTCCAATCACTCCTCGCTGGCCGGAAGCTCCGGCAACGGCTCTGCCCTGAGGCGCGTTCTGAGGAGTTCCACCGACGATGCCATTCCTGCTTCCCGCGCCAGGTGCGCCGACTGTGGACGCACCGCCCTGGCCGGTAGCCGGTCGTCCGCCTGTCGCAGTGGAACGACCGGTAATCGGCGACTGCGGGCCGACCGGCGGACGGCCGGTGGACGGTCCCCCACCACCCCCCATGGCAGTGGGGCGACCGACCGGGGACCCGCCAGGTCCCTTGGCTACGGGACCTCCCCCTGTGGGCTGAGCCTTGCCCACACCCAGGCCGGTCTGGTTCACCGTCCGTTGCGTCAAAGGCCCTGCCGTACGCGACGGGTTTCCCTGCCTGGTGGTCATGAGGGGAGGCGGCGGCACTGCCGTCGGCGGCATCACGGGCGGACCCGTCGTCGGCGTGGGAGACGGTAGCGGTGGCGGGCTGGCGACCGCCGGCGGAGCCTTGGGAGGCGCGACGCTGTTGATTTCCGTAGCCGTTCCCCTGTCTGCCAAGGGCGCTGAGCTGAGGGCCTCAGCCTGTGACCAGTCGGCTGCAGCTACTGAAGTAGAGTCCCCCGCTACGGTGCGGCCTGAAGAGTCTGAACCTGCACTTCTGCCGAGAGCCTCGGAGCCAACGCTGGGAGTCCGGGACGAGGGCCCTTCGATGGGGTCCTTGTACGGCCTCGGCATTTCGATATCGAGGTTCTTCCCGAACCGCGGCGGCTCCTGCCCCGCCAGCACCTCCTCGGAGACCGAGTAGTACGACGCCAGCCGGTTGACCTGGTTGATGGCCTCCTGGCGGTTCTTCTCCACCTTGACGGCGGCCTCGTACTCTGGGTTGGCCTCGATCCGGGCCGGGAACTCGATGTCGTCCGGCATCTTACGGACCAGCCGGCTGTCGCGCGGCGGCATGGCGCTCTTCACCGACGCCAGGCCGGTACCCGCGACCGTGATCTGGGTGCCGGCCGCGTCCGCGAAGTCGCCCAGTTTCTCGGCGTGGGCGACCAGGCCCGTACCGAAGGCTCGGAAGGCCGTGCCGGACTCACCCTGCCAGTCGACCCCCTTGAGGTGGTCCTTCAGTTCCTTCGCCGCGCGCCGGATGGCGTCTCTGGCCTTCCAGAGGGCCTCCCCCGCGCTCTCCAGATGTTCCGGGTTGGAGGTCTCCACCAGGTCGATGATGGCGTTGAGCTCGTGTCCCTCGAAGGAGGTACGGCCTCCGGTGCGAGGGTTGCCGAAACCGAAGGATGCCATGACCCGGCCGACCGTCTCGGTCATGTCCGTGACGACGATCTGGGTCTGGACCCGTCCCTCGTCCTGCTGGTGCTGCTCGGCCGGAGTCAGGTTCGGCTGCTTCTCGTCGCTCATTCCGCTGCCCACCCGGAGTCCGACTGCTGGTCATTGTTGGTCTGTTCAGGCTTCGCCTGCTCGGACTTCGCGTGCTTCTCGCGCTCCGCGTCCATCCGGTTCTGGATCTCGTAGAACCGCCGCCTGATGTCGTCCTCGACGTTGTCGAAGCCGACGGCCGCCGCGTGCACGCCCAGGCTCAGGTACTCGATCTGGTCGCCGAGAGACTTGGAGAGCGAGACGAGGGAGGAGTGGACCCGGTTGTACTGGGTGTAGAGGCCGTCCGCCTCGGCGAAGCGTGCGTTCGGGCCGCTCAGTGAGGCCCGCGAGACCTTCTGGTCGGCGACCTTCGTCTTGCTGGCCGCCGAGCCCTCGAAGTCCGCCAGCAGGGCGTCTACACGACTCTTGAACTTCTCCAGCGCACCCACTCCGCGCCTGAGGTCACCCGTACCGCCACCGCCACCTGGATCGGTCACAATGCCGTCCTCCCCGTTCCGCATCCCCGTTTGCTCGGATCGTCCCGCGTTGCTATCGCACTGACGCGATCCGATCCGATCTCATCCCGACAACTCTAGTCACTGTGTACGACAGCGCCAATCGACTTGGGAGTCACGTGACTTGTCTCATGACCGACTCTTCGCTCTCCTTCACCGTTCTTCGCCGTTCCCGTCGTCATGCCTCGCCCGCCACGCGCCCCGGGCGTCTCCGCTTGTCCCTCACCGCCACAGCCGTACCCGCGATGGCCGCGACCAGGGCGCCACCGCCGACCATGACGTACGTCGCCAGGCGCGCGTTCCGCTCGTCGGCCGTTTCGCCCAGATGGAGTTCGGCGGGAGTGGGGGCTTTGCCCTTGCTCATCCCTTCGCTCGCGACCGGGCGGTCGATCGGCTTGTCGTCCTCGGTGAGGGCGCGAACCGGGTCGACCACGCCCCAGCCGACCAGGATGTCGTGGCCCGCGACCGAGCGTTCCGCCGTCTGCTGCATCTGCGCGACGATCTGCTGCTGCGTCCAGTCGGGGTGCTTCGCCTTGATCAGGGCGGCGACCCCCGCGACGTACGGGGCGGAGAAACTGGTTCCGTTGTCGGCGCAGTGTCCGCCGCCGGGGACCGTGGAGACCATGTCCACCCCCGGGGCGGCGATGCCGACGAAGTCGCCGGACTGCGAGAAGGCCGCCCTTTCGTTGTTCCGGTCCGAGGAGGCGACGGCGAGTACGCCCTTGAAGGACGCCGGGTAGGTCTCCTTGACGTTGCCGCCGAGCCCGTCGTTGCCGGCCGAGGCGACGACCACGACGTCCCGGGCGAGAGCGTTGTCCACGGCCTGCCGCAGTTCCGCGGACGGCTTCACGGCGTCGGCGGTGTCCTGGGAGATGTTGATGATGTCCGCGTCCGCGTCGTTGACGGCGTACTGGATCGCTCGGGCGAGGCTGTCGGCCGTTCCGTGGCCCTCGGCGTCGTTCTGCTGGATCGGGATGATGGTCGCGTCGGGGGCCAGGCCGCTGAAGCCTGTGCCCTTCATCTCGCGCGCGGCGATGATGCCGGCGACCTTGGTGCCGTGGCCCACGGTGTCCGTGGTGCCGTTCTCCTTGCCGCGTTCGATCTTCGTTCCGTCTTCGTTCTTGAGGCCCTTCGGCAGGAAGTTGCGGCCCGCCCGGGTGTCCACGGCAGGCTTGAGCTGTTTGTTCCTGACGTCGACTCCGGTGTCGATGACCGCTACGCGTACGCCCTTGCCGGTGGACTGCTTCCACACCTCGTCCAACAGGACGCGCTGCAACGCCCAGGGCCGGCCCGGGTAGTTCTTCGAGGGGAACGTGCACTGGGTCGAGTCGTCCGCGGCCGCCGGGAGCGCCGGCAGGGTGACGACGAGGACGGCCGCCGCCGCCGTGGCGATGAGCAGGCGGCGGGCCGGCCCGTGGAGGTCGTGGTCGTGGATCGCCATGTCCGTGCCCCGCTCACGAACCCTGCGGCTGGCTGGCCGCGCCGGTGGAGAGCCGGGGGCCGGTCGGCAGGAGGGCGGACCAGACCGCCGGTACGGGGTTGGGGTCGACGCTCTTGTAGCCCAGCCGGTTCTGCGCCTGCTGCGCCTCCTCCTGCTGGGACTCCCGCTCCTTCTTCGAGCCGGATGCGCCGATGCCGGAGTCACCCTGGCCGCTGTCGCTGTTGGACTGCATCGCGTAGCGCAGGCCGGTGTCGGTGACCAGGAACAGGAATCCGGCGCTGGTCGAGGAGCCCTTGAACTGGCGGAAGAACTCGCCCGATCCCGGCGTGACGTAGGCGCTGCTGGAGCCGGTGGGGAGCGTCGCGGGGAAGCTCGTGCCCGCCCAGGTGCTCAGCGTGGTGGCACCGCTGTCCGCGTCGACGCCGCGCAGTACGTTGCACACGGTGTTCCGGCTGCCCTTCTTGACGTCAGGGGAGTTGACGGGCTCGGGCTTGCTGACCGGCCAGTCCCTCTTCTGGTTGAAGGGGGCGCCCGGTTCGAGTTCGGCCGCGCTGACCGGTTTGGCGTTGCCCGCCTGCTTGAGGTCCACCAGCTGCCGACTGCTGAGCAGGAGCTTGGCTGTGAAGTCCGAGACGGGGGCGACCCTGCCCGGCAGGACGACGTAACTCTGGGTCTTGGTTCCCGCCGTGGCGGTCAGGACCATGCCGACCCGGTTCGTCCGGTCGTCGAGCGTGCCGGGGGCTCCCGCGGGGGACCCGGGGATGCCGTCCACGGTCGGGAAGGTGATCGGGTCCCCGGTGTGGAGCGTGGCGAGCCAGGCGGCCGAGACCCGCTGGGGCTTGGGGTTCTGGTCGACCAAGGTGCGCAGGAGCAGTTCGTCCTTCTGGACGGGGTAGGCCTTGCCGGCGGCGTCCACGATGTAACGGGCCCGGTCCGGGCCCTCTACGTACATCAGCTCACCGCCCCGCAGGGCGTTCTTGCCCTCGGTCTTCTTCTCCTCGCGCTCGGCGAAGATGAAGGTCGCCTTCTGGATGGCCCTGCCGCCCTCGCCGGGCCGTTCGCAGACCGCCCAGCGCTTGGCCGCACCCGCTTCCTCGGCGTCGGGCAGCCGGTCGGGGGCGTACGGGATGCCGAGCGTCGCACCGTGCGGGATCTTGCCGCTGTCCAGCACCGACTCGTTGACGTTGACGACGGTGCCCTTGTCCGGGGCGAGCAGGAGCTTGGCGGAGGCCATGTTCAGGACGGGGTGCAACTGCTTCTTGCCGTCGGTCTCCAGCACCACGTACCGGGTGGTGGATTTGCTGGCGATGATGACGTGTTCCTTGGCGACGTTCCACTTCTGGGGGGCCACCGGCTTGAACATGCCCCAGGCGCCGAAAACGGCGAGTACCACGACGGCGACGATCGCGCCGGGAAGTACCGCGCGCAGCGCTTTGGGGGCGCCTTCCTCGGAACCGGTGGGGTTGGGTTGCAGGAACTGTGCGATCAACCTCCGCTTCGCAAAGGTATAGGCGTTGAGCTCATCCCGCCGTGATGCCATGTGTCCGCTGACCCTTCTCCCCAGTGATCGAACAGGGTCCCGCACGCACCGTCGGCCCCCGCTGCCGTACCGCGCCCCTACTATGCCTGCTGGGGTCCCGCTCCCTGTGCTCAGGTAGGGTGACGACCCGATCAACACCCGTGTAAAAAGCGGTGAATACGGACACGAGGGGGCAACGCGGCGATGGGTTCAGCTACGCGCGAGCGTACCGGGCGGGCCGGCCGTCGAACCTCCGGGGCTTCCCGGAGGCAACGTAGCAACGAGTCGCCCGCGACGCCTCCCGCCCAGCCCTCCGGCACCCCCGGTGCGAACGCCCCCGCCGCGACGACGCTGCGTTCGATCTCGCGGACCGACCGGGTGCGCCCCGTGCTGCGGCAGTTGGTGATCGTCGAGGTGGGCCTCGTGATCGCCGCCGTGGGCGCGGCGCTCGGTGGTGTCTGGCTGATCCCGTCGCTCGTGGTGCTCTGTCTGCTGGTCGCTCTCGCGGTGGTACGCCGGCGGGGCCGCGCGCTCCAGGACTGGGTGTCGAGCGCGCTGGGGCTCCGGGCCCGGCGCCGGTCCGCGGCCACGCCGCCCTCGGACGCGGAGCCGATGCTCGCGCCGGTCGCCGAGAACGTGCCCGGTTTCGGCCCGCAGGTGTATGTGGACCGGGCTCACCGGACGGTCGGCATGCTCGGCGACGGTACGTTCCTGACGGCCGTGGTGCGGGTGGAGGCGAGCGGCGAGTCGCTGAGGCCCGCGTTCGGCGCCCGGTCGCTCCCGCTGTCACTGCTGGGCGACGCCCTCCAGGTCGACGACATCGTGCTGGAGTCGGCGCAGTTGGTGCAGCAGGTGCGGTGCGCGCCGGCCCCTCATCTGCCGCAGCAGTCGGTGGCCCGGCTCAGTTACGCTCCGTTGCAGGACCAGACCGGTGCGCCCGCCCTGCGGATGACGTGGGTGGCGGTGAAGCTGGATCCCGAGCTGTGCCGTGAGGCCATCGAGGCGCGCGGCGGCGGGCTGGAGGGTGCGCAGCGCTGCCTGGTGCGGGTCGCGGACCATGTGGCGAGCCGGGTCACGGGCGCCGGATTCCAGGCCGCTGTGCTGGACCAGGACGAGTTGAACTCCGCCGTGGCGACCTCCGCGTGCGCCAATCCCATCCTGTCGGGGCGGGCGGGCCGGCCGGACGCCGCTCCTCAGCGGCGCACGATGGAGACGTCCCGGGTCTGGCGGTGCGACGACCGTTGGCACACCACGTACGCGGTGGACCGCTGGCCCGAGCTGGGCCGGGGCGCGACGCCGCTGCCGCAGTTGGTCGCGCTGCTGACCTCGGTGCCGGCCTACGCGACGACGTTCAGCCTGACGGTGCGCCGCGGGGTGCGCCAGGGTTCTACGAGCGTGGCCGGGCATGTGCGGGTCACCGGTGGCTCGGACACCGAACTGATCGGTGTGAGAAGGACGTTGGAGCAGGCGGCCCGGCACGCCAAGGTGGGGCTGGCACGACTGGACCGCGAGCAGTTGCCGGGCATCCTGGCCACGCTCCCGCTGGGAGGCGCACAGTGAGCAACCGGACCGAGCCCCGGCGCGGGCTGCGCGGCCCCCGTCATGCGGGTCACACCGTGGCCGCGGACCACCTGGGTGCGTTGTCCCTGCCGGTCGGTGACGACGGCGTGATCATCGGCAACGACGCGAACAACAAGCCGCAGCTGATCGGCTTCCACCGTCCGGTGCCGTACGACGTCACGCTGATCGGCGGGCTGTGGACGGCACAGGTCCTGGCGTTGCGGGCGGCGGGAACCGGTGCCCGGGTGGCGGTCGAGACCGGTCGTGTCCAGGCCTGGACCACGCTCGCCCAGGCGGCGGGCGCCGGTCTCGAGTGTGTCTCCCTTTACGACGTGGGCCGTGTTCCGCCGACGGGAGCGACGGTGGGCAGCCCTGTGGTCGTCGTGCGGGACTGCGGCATGCGACCGCCCCGCGGCCGGGTGGTGTCCTCACCGTGGCAGTCCGTGCTGACGCTGCTTCCTTATCTGAGCCCTGTCGCACCGCGGTTGATGCGGTCGTCCGCGCTGGTGGGCATCCAACGGGTCTCGCCCGGCGAGGCCGAGCAGATCGGCCGGATCCTTGGGTTGGCGCGCGCCGAGTACGAGGCGCTGCCCACCCTGGCGGACGGTGTCACCCTCTGGGTGGCGGGGCGCGAACACCATTGGGTGATGACGAACCCGACAGACGCCGAGACGGGACTGCTGGGCACAGCTCGCCGGATGGACTGATTCCTGCACCGTTCTGCCCACGAACACCCCTTCCTCCGGGGAACATGGACCACGCACCGAATCCGTTCGATCGAAGGGACGCCGTCATGGGCACCCAGCAGGAAAAGGACGAGCTCTACGCTCTCGACATCTCGGATGTGACGTGGCTCAGCGCGCCCGGCACGGAGGAGGCGGAGGAGCGGGTCGAGATCGCGCATCTGCCGGGCGGCGCCGTCGCCATGCGCTCCTCACTGGACCCGGCCACCGTGCTGCGGTACACGGAGGCGGAGTGGACGGCGTTCGTCCTGGGCGCTCGCGACGGGGAGTTCGACCTCACATAGGTTCCCTCCCACGGGTCAGGCGTTGCACGGGTCGGCACTGCACGGGTCGGCGTCGCACAGCTCGGCGTCACGCGGGTCCGGTCTCGTGCGATTCCGGTCTCGCGGAGGCGCGAAGCGCCCCGAAGGATGGCCGCCGACGTGAGCTTCCCCGTTTCACCCTGTACGCGTATGGCACGGATTGACCGTCTCGTCGCCCCCTTTCCTTCGCACGTCGTTCACCGGGGTGTGACACCTGGCCCGTGGGGCGGGGTTCGCCGTGCCCCACGCCCTGCCTGAGTTCGCCGGATGGCGATTAGGGTGGGTGGGGCGCGGCAGAAGAAACCTGCGAGCAGGTGATGCGCGTCGCAAGGGGGAGAGCCGGGCGTACCGGCACATCGGGAACGGTCGCCCCCACCCACCACGGCACAAGGGTGCTCGACCACACCAGGAGGCAAAGTGAACGGCGATCGGGACGAGATCCGCGGCGGATGGGACATGCCCGTCGACGAGTCGTCCGACGCGGATCCCGCCGAGATGACGGGTGAGTTCACCATCGACTACACCCCTCCCGCCTGGTACACGCAGAACGCGGCGGGGGACGCGTCGGGAGGAGCGGGCTCTCACCTGGCGCCGCCTCCCCCGCCGGTCGGGGCGCCCCTGTCCTCGCCCGACCTGTCGGCGACGCCCGGCGGCTTCGACCCCGACTGGGCGCCCGCCCCACCGGCACCCGCCGAGCCGGCCGTCCCCGCGGCTGCGGAGGCCCCGGTCTCCCCCGCCGTGCCGGAGACGCCGCACGCTCCCGCTCCGCACACCCGGGCTCCGGACGCTCCGGCTCCGTACCCCCAAGCTCCGGACACTCCGGCTGCTGCCCCTGCTGCCCCTGCGGCCGGCGCCGACGGGGCTGCCGGCCCGTTCGGCGGCGGCGATGTGGAGAGCGGCTCGACGATGCGGTTCTCGCCCGCCGCGCTCAAGCGGGAGATCGCGGAACGCGAGGCGGAAGCCGCGGCCGGGCCCGCCGAAGGGACGGGTTCCGGGGCTGCCGCGGAGGGCCTTTCCGGTGCCGGTTCGACGACGGACGACGGGAAGCCCGACGCTCCCGTCTCCGCTTCGGGCTCCGAGGACGCTTCCCCGTCCGGCACGTCCTCCACGTCCTCCGAGTCGGCCGCCTCCGCCCTTCCCTCGCTCGCCGGCACGGACTCCGGGACCGCCTCCCGTACGGACGCGGGCTCCACGGATCCCGAGGACGGCGGCACGGCCGGAGCCGGCGCCGTCGGGGCCCTGGGCCCCGACGGCGTACCCGCCCCCGATGCCGTGACGAACGCGGGCGCAGGCGCAGGCGCGCAGGACGTCGTGTCGCAGGACGCGGGTCTCCAGGACGCCGCGCCCCAGGACGGACCGCCGCCCGTCGCCGACGCGCAGGCCGCCGCCGCACCGGTACCGTGGTCGCCGCCCGCCCAGGGGGGCGCGCTGCCGCCGTTGCCGCCCACCTTCCAGCCGGCCGCTCCGGCGCCCTCCGCGCCGCAGCCCGCGGCGCAGTGGCCCGGCTCCGCCCCGGCGAACGAGGCGCCCGGCGGTTACGGCTTCCCGCAGACGGGCCAGCCGCCGCAAGCGCCCCCGGCTCCCCAGCAGCCGCACCAGCAACAACCGTTCCCCGGTCAGCACGGTCAGCACGGCCCCGGAGCACCGCTGCCGCCTCAGGCGAACCCGCAAGCCCCCCAGGGCGCGGGCGGGTACGGCTTCCCGCCGCAGAACGGGTACGGCTTCCCGCAGCCCGGCCACTTGGGCCAGCCGGGCCACCCCGGTCAGCCGGGGCAAGCGGCCAACGCGCCGCAGCCGCAGCCGCAGCCGCACGCGCCCTTCCCGGCGCAGGGCACCCCCAACCTCCCCGCCCCCGCCGCCCCGCAGCAGCCGGAGGCCTACGGACAGCAGCCCCGGGCCGCCCAGCCCCAGCCGCCTCAGCAGCAACAACCGCCTGTCGACCCGCGTACGGGCGGAGCCTGGCCCACCCCGGTCGCGCACGACCAGCGCGAGCGGTCGGTACCCGGCGCCCCGCTCGGGTACACGGCGGCCGTCGAGCTCTCCTCCGACCGGCTGGTGCGGGGCAAGCAGAAGGCCAAGAGCAGCCGCAACCCCTCCGCCGCCTCCCGGTTCAAGCTGGGCGGCAAGAAGGAGGAGGCCGAGCGGCTGCGCAAGCTGGAGCTGATCCGCACCCCGGTGCTCTCCTGCTACCGGATCGCCGTCATCAGCCTCAAGGGCGGTGTCGGCAAGACCACCACGACGACGGCGCTGGGTTCGACGCTGGCCACCGAGCGGCAGGACAAGATCCTCGCCATCGACGCCAACCCGGACGCCGGCACGCTGGGCCGACGGGTGCGCCGCGAGACCGGGGCCACCATCCGCGACCTGGTCCAGGCGATCCCGTACCTCAACTCGTACATGGACATCCGGCGGTTCACCTCGCAGGCGCCCTCCGGTCTGGAGATCATCGCCAACGACGTGGACCCGGCGGTCTCCACGACCTTCAACGACGAGGACTACCGGCGCGCGATCGAGGTGCTCGGCAAGCAGTACCCGATCATCCTCACCGACTCGGGCACCGGGCTGCTCTACAGCGCGATGCGCGGGGTGCTCGACCTCGCCGACCAGCTGATCATCATCTCGACGCCCTCGGTCGACGGCGCGTCCAGCGCGTCGACGACGCTGGACTGGCTCTCGGCGCACGGCTACGCCGACCTGGTGCAGCGTTCGCTCACCGTCATCTCCGGCGTCCGCGAGACCGGAAAGATGATCAAGGTGGACGACATCGTCCAGCACTTCGAGACGCGTTGCCGCGGAGTCGTCGTCGTGCCGTTCGACGAGCACCTGGCGGCGGGCGCCGAGGTCGACCTCGACATGATGCGGCCCAAGACACGTGAGGCGTACTTCCACCTCTCGGCGCTGGTGGCCGAGGACTTCGCACGGGCCCAGCAGCAGCAGGGGCTGTGGACGGGGGACGGCCAGAACCCGCCGCCGCAGTTCGCCCCGCCGATGCCCGGCCAGCCGGGCTACCCGGCGCCGGGACAGCCCATGCCGGGACAGCCGGGCGTACCCGGTCACGCTCCCGGTCAGCACGCTCCCGGTCACCAGGTCCCGGGGCAGCAGATCCCTGGCCAGCAGCCGTACGCCCCGCAGCAGCCCGGCCCCGGCCAGCCCTTCCCGCAGCAGCAGCAGCCGCAGTACCCCGGGCACCCCCAGCAGGGACAGCAGGGGCAGCCGGGACAGCAGGCCGGACAGGCGCAGCCGGGGCACCAGCAGCCGTACGCCCAGCAGCCCTACGGTGGACAGCCGCCGTACGGGGGATATCAGGCGGCAGGTCAGCCGGGTGGCCCCTACGCCCCGCAGGGGGCGCCGGGGGGACCGCAGAACGGGTGGAGCCAGGTTCCTCCCCCGCAGGCCGCGCCGGGTACGCCCGGGGCCGGTGCGCCGCAGCAGGCGCAGCCGGAGCAGCAGGGTGAGCACGCCAACCCGGCAGGCCAGCCCGAGTTGCAGGGCCCGGTGCCTCCCGCCGGCTGGCAGCAGACGCCTCCGCAACCGCCGGTGGCGCCTCAGCAGTAGGGCCGAAGTGGTTGAGACCAATGAGGGCCGGAGAAGGACCCGTACCGCTCGCGCGGTGCGGGTCCTTCCGCTATTCCCGCAGCCCACACGCTGTTTGACTGACCGTTGACGAGCCTCGACCACCGCTGATAAACCTTCGCTTCACCAAATGGCGAACCAGAGATCTACCCGCCTTCTTCAGCGAGTGATGACGCGAGGTCCCCGTCCATGGTCACTAGAGTTCCCCACCACTCCACCCGGCCACGCCGACGCCTGCGCCTCCTGCTGGCCTCCGGCGTGGCCGCCCTGGCACTCACCGCCGGGTCCGTCGTACCCGGAAACCTGCTCGCGCCCGCCCCCTCCGAGGCGCGCGCGGACGACGGGAAGACGACGCTCACGGTCGCCGTCGCACAGAGCGTCGACTCGCTCAGCCCGTTCCTGGCACAGCGGCTGCTCAGCACGAGTGTCATGCGGCTGATGTACGACTTCCTCACCAACTACGACCCCAAGGACAACAAGGCGATCCCGGCCCTCGCCACCGCGTGGGAGCCCTCCGCGGACAAGCTGACGTGGACGTACACGATCCGCTCGGACTCGAAGTGGTCCGACGGGCAGCAGGCCACCGCCGAGGACGCGGCCTGGACGTTCAACAAGATGATGACGGACGAGGCCGCCGCGACCTCCAACGGCAGCTTCGTCGGCAACTTCGAGAAGGTGACCGCCCCCAGCAAGGACAAGCTGGTCATCAAGTTGAAGGAGCCGCAGGCCACGATGGCCGCGCTCGACGTTCCGATCGTGCCGAAGCACCTCTGGGAGAAGGTCGGCGACTTCTCGAAGTTCAACAACGACAAGGAGTTCCCCATCGTGGGGAACGGTCCGTTCATCGTGACGGACTACAAGGTCGACAGCTATGTGAAGCTGAAGGCCAACAAGGACTTCTGGCGCGGGTCCCCCAAGTTCGACGAGCTGGTCTTCCGTTACTACAAGGACCAGGACGCGGCCGTGGCCGCCCTGCGCAAGGGCGAGGTGTCCTTCGTCGCGGGCAGCCCCAGCCTGACCCCGGCCCAGTCCGCCTCGCTGGAGAAGGCTCCGGACATCAAGGTGAACGACGCCCCGGGCCGCCGCTTCTTCGCACTCGCCGTGAACCCCGGCGCCCGCACCAAGGACGGGCAGAAGTTCGGCGACGGGCACCCGGCACTGCTGGACCAGAAGGTGCGGCACGCGCTGTTCATGGCGGTCGACCGCAAGACCATCATCGACAAGGTCTTCCAGGGCCACGCCGTCGAGGGCGAGGGCTACATCCCGCCGCGTTTCGGCGACTACTTCTGGAAGCCGTCGGCCGATCAGAAACTGGCCTACGACCCGGCGAAGGCCGCGACCCTGCTGGACGAGGCCGGGTACAAGAAGAACGGCGCGGGCAAGCGCGTCGGCAAGGACGGCAAGCCGCTCGACTTCCGCATCCTCTGCCACGCCACCGACCCCAATGACAAGGCGATCGGCAAGTACCTCACGGAGTGGTGGGGCGAGCAGGGCATCGGGCTGAAGGTCGACTGCCTCGACAACGTTTCCGACCCCTGGTACGCCGGTGAGTACGACCTCGCCTTCGACGGCTGGTCCGTCAACCCCGACCCCGACTTCGTCCTGTCGATCCACACCTGCGACGCCCTGCCGACGAAGGCGAAGGAGACGGCCTCGACCGACAACTTCATCTGCGACAAGCAGTACGACGAGCTCTACAAGAAGCAACTGGCGGAGTACGACCCCGCCAAGCGGGCGGATCTGGTCAAGCAACTGGAGTCGCGGCTGTACGACACCGGGTACATGAACGTCATGGCGTACCCGAATGCCGTCGAGGCCTACCGCACCGACCACATCGAGTCCATCACCACCATGCCGTCGGCCGCGGGCAACATCTACGGCCAGGACGGCTACTGGAGCTGGTGGTCGGCGGTTCCGGCCGCCGGAGCCTCCTCGTCCGGTTCCTCCGACTCCGGTGGCAGCTCCACCGGGGTGCTCATCGGGGTCGGGATCGCCGTCGTCGTCCTCGCCGGTGGCGGACTCCTGTTCGCCATGCGTCGCCGCTCCACCGCGGAAGACCGTGAATAGTCCATGAGCTCAGAAAGCACTCCCGCACTGCTGAAGGGCGCGGCGGGCGTGGAGAGCACCGAATCCGGCGGCCCGGCTCCGGCCGGGCCGTCGGCCCGCTCCCCGCGCTCCCGCTCCACCGCCGCCTACGCCCGCTACGCGGCGGGCAAGCTCGCCGGGGCGGCCGTCTCCCTCTTCGCCGTCCTCGTCACCAGCTTCTTCCTCTTCCGGCTGATCCCCGGCGACCCGGTCAAGCAGATGACCGGCGGCCGTCAGGTGTCGACCGAGCAGATCGCGGCGATGCGCCGCGAGTTCGGCCTCGACCTGCCGCTGTGGGAGCAGTTCACGCAGTACTGCGGCAAGGCGCTGACCGGCGACTTCGGTACGTCGTACCAGTTCCGCGCCCCGGTCGTCGACAAGATCGCCGAGGCGCTGCCCGCCACTCTGCTGCTGACCGGCGCCGCCTTCGTGATCTACACGTTGCTCGGCATCTGGCTGGGTGCCCGCTCCGCGTGGCGCAACGGCAGTACCGGGGACCGTGCCAACACCGCGTTCGCGCTGACGCTGTACTCGGTGCCCTCGTTCTGGCTCGGCCTGCTCCTCATCATCACCCTGTCGGTGGGCATCGGCCCGATCCCCGGGCTCTTCCCGACCGGCGGTATGGAGTCCGGCGACACGGAGGGCTTCGACCGGGTGCTGGACATCGCCCACCACATGGTGCTGCCCGTCATCACGCTCGTCGCCGTGGAGTACGCGCGCACCCTGCTGGTGATGCGCTCCTCGCTGCTGGACGAGATGGGCAGCGACTATCTGACGACCGCCCGCGCCAAGGGGCTGCGCGACGACCTCGTACGCCGGAAGCACGCCGTGCCGAACGCGATGCTGCCGACCGTGACGCTGCTCTTCGTGAACCTCGGCACGACGGTCGCCGGGGCGATCCTGGTGGAGACGGTGTTCTCCTGGCCGGGGCTCGGCGGCCTCTTCTACCAGGCGCTGAGCGTGCCCGACCTGCCGTTGGTGCAGGCGCTGTTCTTCGTGTTCGCCGCCGCGGTGATCCTGATGAACACGCTGGCCGATGTGATCTATCCGCTGCTCGATCCCCGGGTGGGCCGATGACGACGTCGATGCAGAAGCCCGAGCCGCTGGAGCCGGACGCCCGGAAGCCCTCCGGGCAGCCCGAGAAGGCGGTCCCGTTGCCGAGCCCGCGCGCCCTCACCCGGGCCCGGCGGCGGCAGGCGGTGCTCCGCTTCTGGCGGCAGTACCGCACACACCGCGCCGGTCTCGTCGGGCTCGCCGTGCTGGCGGTGATCGCCCTGCTCGCGCTGACCGCCCCGTTGCTGGTCGGCGCCGACTCGCAGAGCGTGACCAACGCCCCGGGCGGCCCGATGGAGGAGCCGAGCGGTGAATTCCCTCTCGGGACGGACCAGTTCGGCCGCAGCCTGCTGGCCCTGATGCTCTGGGGCACCCGGGTCTCGCTGACGGTCGGCCTGCTCGCCGCCTTCCTGTCCGTGGCGATCGGCACCTTCATCGGGATCACGGCGGGCCACTTCAAGGGCTGGTACGCCACCGTCATCATGCGGATCACCGACTGGTTCCTGGTGATGCCGACCCTGGTGCTGGCCATCGCCCTGGCGACCGTTCTCTCCCGGTCGGTGTGGACGACGATCCTGGCGATCGGCGTGACGACCTGGCCGACGACCGCACGCCTGGTCCGCGCCCAGACACTGTCGGTCGAGTCGCGCCCGTACATCGAGCGCTCCCGGGCGCTCGGCGGCGGACACCGCCACATCATGTCCCGCCATGTGCTGCCCAATGTGATGCCGCTGGTGCTGGCCCAGACCACACTCGTGATCTCCACCGCCATCCTCACCGAGGCGACCCTCGCCTTCCTCGGCCTCAGCGATCCCACGATCGTCTCCTGGGGCGGTCTGCTCCAGGACGCCCGCGAGGCCGGCGCGGTCAGCTCCGGCAACTGGTGGTACCTCGCTCCGCCCGGACTCGCCATCGCCGTGGTCGCCCTCGCCTTCACCCTGTGCGGCCGCGCCATCGAGTCCGTGCTCAACCCCAAGCTGGGGGTGTCCCGTTGACCGCCACGACCACGACCGCCACGCCGAATCCGGACCCGTCCGACTCTCCCGGCCTGTCGAAGCCGGTCGGCGATCCCCCGCTCCTGGAGGTGCGGAACCTGACCGTCACCTACGGGGGCGGGGCCGACGCCGTCCCCGCCGTACGGGGTGTCGATCTGCGGGTCGAGGCCGGGCAGAAGCTCGGCATCGCCGGGGAGTCCGGCTGCGGAAAGTCGACGCTCGCCCTCGCGCTGCTGCGGCTGCTGCCCGCGACGGCCACGCTCACCGGCGAGATCCTCCTCGACGGCGAGGACGTCCTGACCATGAAGTGGGGGCGGCTGCGGGCGGTCCGCTGGGCGGGCGCGTCGATCGTCTTCCAGGGCGCGATGCACTCGCTGAACGCCGTGCACCGGGTCGGGGACCAGATCGCCGAGCCGATCCTGCTGCACAGCACGTCCACCCCGGCCGCCGCCCGCAGGCGGGCCGGTGAGCTGCTGGAGCAGGTGGGGCTGCCCGCCACCCGCGCCCAGGCCTACCCGCACGAGCTGTCCGGCGGTCAGCGGCAGCGCGTGATGATCGCCATGGCGCTGGCCTGCGATCCTCGGCTGATCGTCGCGGACGAGCCGACCACCGCCCTCGACGTGATGATCCAGGCGCAGATCCTGCGGCTGATCGAGGCGCTCGTCGCGGACCAGGGCGTCGGGCTGATCATGATCAGCCACGACCTCGCGGTGCTCGCCGACACCTGTGACCGGCTCTCGGTGATGTACGCGGGCCGGGTCGTCGAGGAGGGCCCCGCCCGGCAGGTGTACACGGACGCCCGCCACCCGTACGGCAGGGCGCTCTCCGCCGCGTTCCCCAGGATCGGGGACCTCTCCTCCCGGCACGCCCCGCGCGGCCTGCCGGGAGACCCGCCGGACCCCTCGGCACTGCCGGGCGGCTGCACCTTCCATCCGCGCTGCCCGGTGGCGCTCGAATCCTGCGCCACCGAGGACCAGGAGCTGCGGGACGCCGGGGCCGGGCGCCGGGCGGCCTGCGTCCTGGTGGACGCGCCCGCCGCCGACGACGCGAGGAGCACGACATGAGCACCACCCCAGCGACCGATGCCACGCCCTCCGTCGCCGCCGCCCCGCTGCTCAGCGCCGAGACGCTGAAGGTCTCCTTCCCCGGCCGGCGCGGGGCCGCCACCGCGCGTGCCGTCGACGGCGTCGACCTCGACATCCGGCCCGGCGAGATCGTCGCGCTGGTCGGCGAGTCCGGCTGCGGCAAGACGACGCTCGCCCGGTCCCTGCTCGGGCTGGTCCCGCCCACCTCGGGGCGGGTCACCTTCGGCGGCGCACCGCTCGACTACACGGGCCGGGCGCTGAAGGCGTACCGCAAGCGCGTGCAGCTGGTCCTCCAGGACCCGAGCGGCTCGCTCAACCCCCGGCACACGGTGTACGACGCGGTGGCCGAGGGGCTGCGCATCCACGGGTACGCGGGCGACGAGCGGGCGGCCGTCTCGGAAGCCCTCTCCCGGGCCGGTCTGCGACCGCCCGAGCGGTTCTTCCTGCGCTTCCCGCACGAGCTGTCGGGCGGTCAGCGGCAACGCGTCGTGATCGCCGGGGCCCTGGTGCTGGAGCCGGAGCTGATCGTGGCCGACGAGCCGGTGGCCTCGCTGGACGCGTCGGTACGGGGAGAGATCCTGGCGCTGCTGCTGCGCCTGCGGGACGAGCTGGGGCTCTCGGCGCTGGTGGTCACCCACGATCTCGGGCTCGCCTGGAACATCGCGGACCGGGTGGCGGTGATGTATCTGGGCCGGATCGTCGAGACGGGCCCGGTCGAGCAGCTGCTGACGGCCCCTCGGCATCCGTACACACGGGCCCTGTTGTCCGTGCTCCCGGAGGCGGAGGGCGAACCGGTCGTGCTGGCCGGGGAGCCGCCGGACCCCTCGAAGGTACCCTCCGGCTGCCGGTTCCACGTCCGCTGCCAGGTCCTGGCCTCGGGTGAGGCGGAGCGGGCGGGCGTGGCGGAGGCGTGCCGGACGGTGGATCTGCCGGTGCTGAGCGGCGGCGGAGGCGTCCAGGTGGCGTGCCACTGGGCGGCGGCGTGCGGCGGGGAGGGCCGGGGCGGGCCCGCCGAGACGCCCGCCTGAGGCAGGTGTGGTTCAGCGGCTCCGGTAGCGGGCGTAGACCAGTCCGCCGGCGAAGGCGCGCTCCTCGACCAGTTCGAGGTCGAGGCGCACGCCGTCGGGGAAGAACCGCTTGCCGCCGCCGACCACGCTCGTGGTGATGAAGAGGTGGTACTCGTCCACCAGGCCGGCCGCGATGGCCTGGGCGGCGAGGTTCGGGCCGTCGACGGTGAGGTCGTGTTCGGCCTCGGCCTTGAGTCGGCGCACCGCGTCCGGGTCGAAAGTCCGCTCGATCCTGGTCCTCGCGCCGGCCACCTCGTCGAGCGTCGTGGAGTACACGACCTTCTCCGCGGCCTGCCAGTCACGGGCGTACTGGAGGATGTGCGGCGGCTGGTCGGGCTCGGTGTGCGCGGTCTCCCAGTAGACCATCGTCTCGTACATCCGCCGGCCGTAGAGGTACGTGCCCACGGGGCGGAAGAGGTCGCCGACGAAGGTGTGCACCTCCGGATCCTCGGCCCCGGTGCCGAGGCTGCCCTCCGCCGCCTCGGCGTAGCCGTCGAGCGAGGTGAACATGGAGTAGATGAGCCTGGCCACGGTGTCTCCTTCGGGTGCGAACGCTTGCCTGCCGGTGGTCCCACGGGGGGTGACCCCCGCCCGGCCCGGAACTCATCGGCCGGACCACTCCGGAACAGACCGCGAGGAGTTCTCTCCGCGAGCAAGTTTTAGCAAAGAGTTCTCTGCAAAGAACTTTTCGCGAAGAACTCTTTGCGAAGAACTCTTTGCGGTCTAGGCTGTGCTGTATGACAACAGATGACGCGTCGGACCGGTCGGACGCCCCGGCCGCCGGAGAGGGATCGGTCGTCCTGGACGCCAAGGGGCTGCGTGCTCTGGCGCATCCGGTACGCGTGCAGTTGGTCGGGCTGCTGGGGAAGCACGGCCCCTCCACAGCCACCCGCCTCGCGGAGCGGCTGGGGGTGAACTCCGGGACGGCCAGCTACCACCTGCGTCAGCTCGGCGCGGCCGGCTTCGTCGCGGAGGACACGGAGCGCGGCAACGCACGCGAGCGCTGGTGGCGTCCGGTGCACCGGACGATCTGGTTCAACGATCCGGAGCTGGCCGAGCAGGAGCCCGAGGCCGCACTCGCCTACCAGCAGTCCGTCGCCGCCCTCCACACCCTGCGCACCCAGCAGACCCTGAACGGGCTGCGGACGATGAACCGCGCCTGGCGGAACGCCGTCGACATGAGCGACTGGGCCCTACGGCTCACGCCCGAGGAAACCACCGCCCTGTACGAAGAGTTGGCGGAGGTCATCACCCGCTACCGGCGGGACACCCCCGAGACGGCGGCGAGCGCCCCCGAGGGCGCCGAGCGGGTCGGCGTCATCACCCACATCCTGCCTGAGCCGGACGCCCCCGCGCCGGAAACGGAGACGCGGTGACCAGGGACGCATCCGGCGGCGTCGGCGGAGCATCCGGTAAGCGGTCCTTACGGCCGCTGGCCGGGGTGCTGGCGGCCATCGCCGTGTCCGTGACCGGCACGCGGATCTCGCTGGTGGCCCTGCCCTGGTTCGTGCTCGTCACCACGGGCAGCGCCACCATGACCGGGCTGGTCGCCTTCTGCGAGATGGCGCCCTACGTGGTGGTCAAGGCGTTCACCGGCCCTCTGGTGGATCGGATCGGGCCGCGGGCCGTCTCCTGGACCACGGACCTGGCGAGCGCGGCAGCCGCCGCGGCGATCCCGCTGCTCCACAGCCTGGACCTGCTGTCCTTCCCCGTCCTGCTGGGCCTGGTCGCGGTGATCGGCGCGGCACGCGGCCCGGGCGACCTGGCCAAGGAAGTCATGGTCCCGGAGGCCGCCGAGCGCTGCGGTACGCCCCTGGTGCGGGCCACCGGCCTGTCCGGCGTGATCGAACGGATCGCCTCCACGATCGGTCCGGCGGCGGGCGGCACCCTGGTGGCACTGCTCGGCCCCATGACGGGCCTGGTCGTCAACGCGGCCTGCTTCGCCCTCGGTTCGGTGATCGTCGCCGTCGCGCTGCCTCGCGGTATGGGGCAACGGGTCATGGATCCCTCGGCGCCGGCCGGCGGAGAGGAGGCGGGCTACTGGCGTCGGTTCGGCGAGGGCTTCACCTTTCTCCGGCACGAGCCGCTGCTGCTCGCCGTGATCGTCATGGTGGGGATCACCAACCTCCTGGACGCGGCGATGACCACCCTGCTCGTTCCCGTCTGGGCGGGGGAATCCGGGAACGGCCCGGTGGCGATCGGCCTGATCGGCAGTGTGATGGGTGCGGCCGCGGTGGGCGGGAGCCTCATCGCGGCGCTGGCCGCGCACCGGCTGTGCCGCAGGCTGGTGGTCCTCGGCGGATTCCTGCTGGCCGGGGCGCCGAGATTCCTGGTCCTCGCCGTCGACGCCCCCTTGGGCGCGGTCCTGGCCGTCTTCGCCGTCAGCGGGTTCGGCGCCGGGTTCATCAACCCCGTGCTGGGGGCCGTCCTCGTGGAACGGGTGCCGCGCCGACTACTGGGCCGGGTCAACGCGCTCGGTGACTCGCTGTCCTGGTCCGGGATCCCGCTCGGCGGACTGCTCGCCGGGGCCGCGGTGTCCGCGGTCGGACTGACTCCGGTGCTCCTCGCCTGCGGGGCCGCGTACTTCCTCACCACGAATCTGACGGGGCTGCGGCCGGAATGGCGCGCGATGGACCACCCGAGCGAGGGCGAGGGCGAGGGCGAGGGCGAGGGCGTCCTGCCCCCGCCGGCGGAGAAGGGCACCGAGCGAGGTGGCGCGACAGTGCCCTGACTACCCCCGGGCGGCCGGCCCGCCGTGGTGGATCCCCCCCGTCAGTTCGCCGAGGGGGCGGCCCGTGCCGCCCCAGCGGTGCTGGATGATCTCGGCGGCGATCGAGACCGCCGTCTCCTCCGGCGTACGGGCTCCGAGGTCGAGGCCCACGGGTGAGGCGAGGCGCGCGAGGTGGGTCTCGTCCACCCCGGCCGCGCGCAGACGGGCCAGCCGGTCGTGGTGGGTGCGGCGGCTGCCCATCGCCCCGATGTACGCGGCGGGCGTGCGCAGGGCCGCGACGAGCAGGGGCACGTCGAACTTGGGATCGTGGGTGAGCACGCAGATCACGGTGCGGGCGTCGACCTCGGTGGACTCCAGGTAGGTGTGCGGCCAGGCGCGGACGACCTCGTCCGCCGTCGGGAAGCGCTCGCGGGTGGCGAAGGCGGGGCGGGCGTCGCAGACGGTGACCCGGTAGCCGAGGAACGAGCCGATGCGGGCGGTGGCCGCCGCGTGGTCGATCGCGCCGAAGACGAGCATGCGGGGCGGCGGGGCGTACGTCCGGACGAAGACGGCGACCTCCTGCATCCGGCGCTGCCCCCGGGCCCCGTACCACTGGATCGCGGTGTGTCCCTGGGCCAGCAGCCCCCGGGCGTCGTCGGTGACGGCCGCGTCCAGCCCTGCGGAACCGAGCGTGCCACGGCTGCCAGGGGTGTCGGCGGGCCGGACGACCAGGCGCGCTCCGGTCTCCGCCGCTCCCGACAGGACCGTGGCCTCGGCGACCGGCAGACCGGCGGCGATCAGGTCCAGCACGGCCGCGAGCTCCTCGCGTTCGGCGGCGCTCGCGAAGGCGCGCACCAGGACCTCGATCGTGCCGCCGCAGGTCAGGCCGGTACCGAACGCCTCGTCGTCGCTGATCCCGTACGACACCACACGCGGCCCGGCCCCGGCGAGCACCTCGCGGGCGACCTCGTACACATCGCCCTCGACACAGCCTCCGGAGACGCTGCCGGCCACCGTCCCCGCCGCGTCGACGGCCAGCACGGCGCCGGGGTCGCGGGGCGCGCTGCCGTGCACGGCGACGACGGTCGCCAGGGCGAAGGGGATGCCGTCGGCGCACCGGGCACGGAGGTCGGGCAGGATGTCGCGCACCCTGTCAGCATCTGTCCTCCCCGGGCGGATCGCACGCCCCCGGGGTACGTCAGTGGGTGCTGTCGTACGCGGCGGTCAGCTCGGCGGCGCGCTTCACATCGGCGGCCATGGCGACCAGGAGGTCGTCGATCGAGTCGAACTTCAGCATGCCCCGGACGTAGGCGAGGAAGTCGACGGCCACGTGCAGCCCGTACAGGTCCAGGTCGACGCGGCCGATGGCGTACGCCTCGACGGTCCGATCGACGCCGTCGAACTGCGGGTTCGTGCCGACCGAGATCGCGGCGGGCATCGACTCGCCGTCCACCTCCAGCCAGCCTGCGTAGACGCCGTCGGCGGGGATCGCGGTGTGCGGGAGGGTCTCGACGTTGGCCGTCGGGAAGCCCAGCTCCCGGCCGCGCTGCGCGCCGCGCACCACGATGCCCTCGACCCGGTGCGGGCGGCCGAGGATCTCGGCGGCCCCGGCGACGTCGCCCTCGGCGATCAGCCGCCGGGTCAGCGTGGAGGAGAACGGCTGTCCGCCGCCCGCCTCTCCGGTGACGTACAGGTCGATGACCTCGACGGTGTAGTCGTAGGTGGCGCCCAGCTCGGTCAGGAGCGCGACGTTCCCCGCGGCCCTGTGGCCGAAGCGGAAGTTGGGGCCCTCGATGACGGCCTTGGCGTGCAGCCGGTCGACGAGGACCTTCGCGATGAAGTCGGCGGGCGACAGCTGGGAGAATTCGGCGGTGAACGGCAGGATCAGCAGGGCGTCCACGCCCAGCTCGGCCATCAGCTCGGCACGGCGGTGGTGCGGGGCGAGCAGCGGCGGGTGGCTGCCGGGGCGGACGACCTCGCTGGGGTGCGGGTCGAAGGTGACGACGACCGACGGGACGCCCAGCTCACGGGCGCGCTCGACGGCCCGGCCGATGATCAGCTGGTGTCCGCGGTGCACGCCGTCGTAGGAGCCGATGGTGACGACGCTGCGCCCCCAGTCCTGGGGGATGTCCTCCAAGCCACGCCAGCGCTGCACTGTGACCGCTCCTCGCCCGAACCTGTGTACGTGTGTATGTCGATTACGCAGGTCTAAGACTGCCATGCTCACGTCCCGCCGCCCGCATCGGCATCGGCATCGGCGGGCGTGATGTCTCCAACGCCTCGACCGTGCGCCGGGCGCTCGGCCCCACGACCGCCGCCCACTCCTGCGGGGCGTCGGCCAGCCAGCGGGTGACGAGTGCGGCGAATCCGGGCACGTCGCGGGCGAGCGCGACCAGCCGCCGGTCGAAACGGGCGGCCCCCTCGGGGGTACGGACCAGCAGCATCCCGGTCCGGTGGACGAGTGCGCGTGTACGGATCTCCGGGCGGCGCTCCGAGCCCTCGGCGGCGGCCCGGAGCAGGGCCTCCAGCACGTCCGGGTCCCGGCCGGTGTCCTGCTCGAACTCCAGCAGGACCTCCAGCAGCTCCGCCCGCAGCGGCCGGGACGCGGCGCTTCCGGCCCCGGCGAGGACCCGGGCGAGCGCGGCCCGGACCGGCGGCGGTGCGGGGCGGTCCCGCAGCAGCCCGGTCACCAGGGGCAGGAGAAGGGCCCGGGCGGCCGGACCGTGCTCCAGGCGGAGGTCGACGTACTCGGCGGCGTGCGTGCCGTCCTCGGGATGGGCGTCGATGTACTCCCGTACGAGTCCGGCGACGTGCAGCGCGAGCGCGGGCGTGTCGAGTCCGGCCAGCGCCCGCAGCACCGCTCCCCCGCCGTCCCCGGGGCGGGCGAGGCGGGCGCGGAGGGCGGCGAGGACGGGCTCCTGGTGAGCCGGGAACACCTCGGCGAGCAGTTCGACGGGCAGCCGGGGGTCTCCGGCGGCGAACGCGCGCAGCGCCCCGGGCAGGTGGGTCTCCCTGGCCACCGGGTCGCGGACGAGGAGGGTGAGGGCGGCGGCGTGCAGGGCGGCGTCCTCGGGGCGGTCCAGCAGCACGAGGGCGGCGGAGCGCAGCAGGGCCCGGTCGCCCTCGGCGGTGACCCGCTGCTGGAGGAGTCCGCCGTAGCGGGCGGCGGCGGAGCGGCGGGCCGGGCGGTCCTCGTCGCGGGCCCAGCGCTCCACGGCCCGGCAGAGCGCGGTGGGCTCGTCCTCGGCGAGGGCCAGCAGCAGCTCCCCGGCGCGCTGGTGCGGGGTGGCGATCAGCGCGTCGGCCAGGTCGTCGGGGGCGAGGTCGCGGCGGGCGTACAACAGGGCCTGCGCGGCGGCGGCGACCGTGGGGCGCAGCGGGACGTCCGGGGCGTCGGGGCCCACGAGCAACGGGCGTTCGTCGGTGAACCAGCGGCACAGCAGCGGCTGCACGGCCGGGGCGTCCAGGGCGAGGCGGCGGGCGACCGCGTCCAGATAGCGTTCGTCGCCGTCGGTGCGGGGCAGTCCGTCGGCGGGCACGAGGCGGCGGAGCAGATCGATCCGGTCTTCCTCGGGCAACCTCAGCCGCCGCCAGAACCAGGGTCCGAACTCCCCGTACGCCCCGAGGTCCCCCGGTCCTTCGGGGGTGGCGGAGCGGCGGGTGATGCGTCCGGCGAGGACCCGCAGGACGCCGAGATAGGGGCGGGCGTCGGGCACCCGCAGCAGGCTCCCGTTCAGCAGGTGGGCCGCCCACCAGGCGGCGTCCTCGTCGCGGGGGCCCGTGTCGGCCCACAGCCGGTCCAGCGCCTCGATCAGGTCGGCCATCCGGTGCGCGAGCGCGGCGGTGCCCTGGCGGCGGCCGAGGAGCACCATCGCCTGGATCACCGGTCCGATGCGGTGCCGGGGCACGGGCAGGCTGCGGGGTTCGCCGGCGGTGCGGGGGTGCGGCACCCGGTCCGGGCCGCTCCCCCGGTGCCAGCGGTGCACCAGGGAGCGCAGGGCCGCGTCCAGGTCGAGGTGGGCGCCCTGTACCCAGTCGCCGAGCTCCTCGTGGGCGAAGCGGTAGCCCGCACCGGCGGGGACGAGGAGGCCCTCGGTGAGGACGGCGGAGGCCCAGCCGGTGCGCCAGGGGAAGATCTCCTCGAACGCCGTCCGGTCCAGCTCGCCCTGGCCCGGCCCCAGACAGCGACGGGCCGCCTCGTGGACCTGGCCCGCCACGCGCGCGGCGAGGCGGCGCACAGCGGCACCGCGCGGCTGTTCGTCGGCGGCGGCCGCGATCCGGACGGCGACGCGCACGCACAGCAGGTCGAGGTGGGCGCCGAAGACGTCCTCGGTGTCGGGCCGGCCCGGCACGCCGGGCGGCAGCGCGGCGCGGACCTCGGCGAGGAGTCGCAGGGTGAGCGGGTGCCGGTCGTGGCCGGGGGCGAGGGCGGCGGGCGGGATGCCGTGGGCCTCCTTGGCCCGCCCGGCCTGCTCGGGGGTGAGGTCGCCCAGGCGCAGGGCGGGCGGCAGCCTGCGGGCGGGGCGGTCCGGGCGGTGCAGGACGTCCGGTGGGTAGAGGCCGCCGGCGGTCTCCCAGTGCTCGGGGCGGCAGGCCACGACGAGCCGGACGCCCTGCTGGCGCAGCCAGGCGGCGGTGTCCGCCGTCCAGCCGGCGAGCCGGTGGGCCAGCAGCGGCTCCATCTCCTCGGGGCCGTCGAGGACCACCAGGAGCGGGTGCCCCGCGTCGGCGGCGAGCCGGGCGACGCGCTCCGGGGTGGCCGTGGTCATGTCGCCGCGGGCCCCCGCCGCGGTGACGATCCGGGCGGCGCGGGCGAGGGCCCGGCTCGCGGCGTCCGCGATCGAGGTGTCGTCGGCCAGCAGGTCCGCGCCGCGCAGCCAGAGCGTGGGGGCTGGCGCGCCGCCGTCGGCGCGGCGGGCGGCGAGGGCGGCCAGCTCGGTGGTGCGGCCGCTGCCGGGCGCTCCGACGAGGCCGAGGACCAGGCCCGTTCCCGCTGCGAAGGCGGCGAACTCGGCGTGGATGTCCTCGCGCTCGACGGGGGCGGTGCGGGCTCGCGGGCCGTCCGCCGAGCCGACGGAGATGGCGGTGAGCTGGAGGGCCCCGGCGAGGTTGAGGTCGGGGCCGTAGGCGGGGGCGGCGCCGGCGTTGCGGCGCAGCAGGGCGTCCAGCGTGTCGTCCGCGCCCCGGGTGATCGGGAGGGCCAGGCCGGCCGCCTCGTGCGGGGCGGTGAGGGCGGTGCAGAGGATGCCGACGACGGCTCCGGTGGCCGGGTCGGTGACGGGCCCGCCGATGGCCGCGCCCCCGGAGCGCAGGGCGTCCCGGCCGTCGGTGCCCAGCGCGAGCTCCAGGGCGGCGGGGACCGGGTGGCCGCCGCCGTCCGGTGCGGTGTAGGTGGCGGGGGTGGTCCCGAGCACCCGGGCCTCGCGCCGCCCGTGGGCGGCGATGTCCACGTAGCCGCCGGGCTCGGCGCGGTCGCGTCCGGCGATGGGCAGGGGTTCCGCGTCGAGGGCGTCGGGCCCGCCGGTGCGCAGGAGGGCGAGACCCAGGGCGGGCAGGGCGGTGATGTCGTCGGGCGCGACGGTGGAGGTCCGGCCGTCGGTGCCGTGGAGGAGGAGCGGGCCCGGGGAGGTCACGGCCTGATGGGCGGTGACGACCGTGCCGCGGTCGTCCGCGACGAATCCCGTCCCGCGCGGCCGGCCGGCCTGATCACAGATTCTTACCAGCTTCGACCGGTCCCCACTGCCCATGGTGCGACGTTAGGCCGCCGGTGATCTCCTGGAGCGCGCGGACGGGGAAAGCGCCCCCCACGCCCCCGGTATTCACTCCGAGCGCCCGTCCAATGGGGTGAATAAGCGTGTCCCCCGGGGAGCAGGAATGGTGCCGGGGAGGGGAACGTGGAGCGGGCACCGGGTTGGGGGGTGGGTGCCCGCTCCACGCATGACCCGCCGAAGCGCGGGGGCGACAGGCGCGGGGGCGACAGGGCGCGGGGGTGGCTCAGGCGAAGACGGCGAGGCTCTTGGCCCTGCCCTTCTCCTCCTCGACGAGCACGAGGAACGCGCCGTCGGGCCCGAAGACCGCGACCGCTCCCGGCGGATGGGCCGGCATGTCCAGCCGTACGCCGTTGAGGAGCAGCTTGGCGCGCTTCTCGTCCACGTCCCAGCGGGGGAACGCGGAGGCGGCCGCCTCGGCGACCGGCATCACGGTCAGCTCCTCCTGGTGCTGGTCGAGCGTCCGGGCCGCGTCCAGTCCGTACGGACCGACCCGGGTGCGGCGCAGCGCGGTCAGGTGGCCGCCGACGCCGAGTCCGGCGCCGAGGTCGCGGGCGATGGCGCGGATGTAGGTCCCCGAGGAGCAGACGACGGAGACGACCAGGTCGAGGACGGGAGTGCCGTCCTCGGCGACGGCCTCGCGGACGTCGTAGACGCGGAAGGAGGAGACGGTCACCGGACGGGCCGGGATCTCGAACTCCTCGCCGCCGCGCACCCGTGCGTAGGACCGCTTGCCGTCGATCTTGATGGCGCTGACCTTGGACGGGACCTGCATGATCCGGCCGGTGAGTGCGGCCACCCCCGCGTCGATGGACTCGCGGGTCACGCCGGAGGCGTCGGTGGACGAGGTGATCTCGCCCTCGGCGTCGTCGGTGACGGTGTCCTGGCCGAGCCGGATCGTGCCGAGGTACTCCTTCTCGGTCAGGGCCAGGTGGCCCAGCAGCTTGGTGGCCCGCTGGACCCCGAGCACGAGGACTCCGGTCGCCATCGGGTCCAGCGTGC
The DNA here is from genome assembly GCF_044333295.1 of Streptomyces sp. NPDC021019. Classification (NCBI taxonomy): domain Bacteria; kingdom Bacillati; phylum Actinomycetota; class Actinomycetes; order Kitasatosporales; family Streptomycetaceae; genus Streptomyces; species Streptomyces sp. NPDC021019. Next base: position 2,322,261 of record NZ_JBIRQR010000001.1, on the reverse strand, counting down.
CGGCGTGGCCGACCCGCCGGGTGCGGGCGATGCCGCGCATCTTGGCGACGACGTCGTGCGAAGTGAAGCCGGACGGCTTGTCGACGATGACAAGGCCGTCCGGCGTGGTGGTCTGCTCGGTCATGCGGAGGCCGGGCCCTCGTTCTTCTCGGAGGATCCGTCGGTCCCGGTCTCGTCGTCCTCGTCCTCGGGCTTGCGGTACGGGTCGGCGTCGCCGGCGTACTGCGCGCCCGTGGAAACCTGGCGCACCTCCGCGTCCTTGGCCCGCGCCTTGTCGAGGAGGTCCTCGATGGTGCGGGCGTTGTCCGGGAGGGCGTCCGGGACGAAGGCCAGGCTCGGCGTGAACCTGACCCCGGTCTGCCGGCCGACCTCGGTGCGGAGGACGCCCTTGGCGCTCTCCAGCGCGGCGGCGGAGGCCGCGCGCTCCTCGTCGTCGCCGTAGACCGTGTAGAAGACCGTGGCCTCCCGCAGGTCGCCGGTGACCCGGGCGTCCGTAATCGTCACGAATCCCAGCCGCGGATCCTTGATTCGCCGGTCCAGGGTCTCCGCGACCACGACCTGGATGCGATCGGCCAGCTTGCGGGCCCGCGCGTTGTCGGTCACCGGTCCGTCACTCTTCCTTCTGATTTCGCTCGACTGTCAGTCTTCGTCACTGTGCAGCCGCCGTCTCACCGACAGCAGCTCCACCTCGGGACGTCCCGCGACCAGCCGTTCGCAGCGGTCCAGTACGTCCGTGAGGTGTCCGGTGTCACCGGAGACCACGGCAAGGCCGATCTCGGCCCTGCGGTGGAGATTCTGTCCGCCGGTCTCGGCCGCGCTCACCGCGTACTTGCGCTGGAGCTCGGCGACGATCGGGCGGACGACGGAACGCTTCTCCTTCAACGACCGTACGTCGCCGAGGAGCAGATCGAAGGACAGGGTCCCCACATACATGTGTGTCCGGATGTCCCGCCGGTTCGGGTTCGTGCCCCGCCAGAGCTTGCCGGGGACATCAGAACCGTACCGGAACGGCCGGAGCCGATCGACGGAAATACGACCCGTCGACCGGCCCCGACCTTGGCGGAGGAGCCGCGTGAGTCGACTCACGCGGCCCTTCCGAGTACCCCCGGATCCTTTCGGACCCGAGGTGGAGGGGTTCCGTGAGTGACTCACGGGACCCCTCCGAATTCCCCGCGGATCCTCGCGGACCCGAGAGTTGATCAGCCTCGCGGCTTCTCGCGCATCTCGTACGTCGCGATGACGTCGTCGATCTTGATGTCGTTGAAGTTTCCGAGGTTGATACCGCCCTCGAAGCCTTCGCGGATCTCGGTGACGTCGTCCTTGAAGCGGCGCAGACCGGAGATGTTGAGGCTCTCCGCGATGACCTTGCCATCGCGCAGCAGGCGCGCCTTGGTGTTGCGCTTGACCTCGCCGGAGCGGACCAGCACACCGGCGATGTTGCCCAGCTTGGACGAGCGGAAGATCTCGCGGATCTCCGCCGTGCCGAGCTCGACCTCTTCGTACTCCGGCTTGAGCAGACCCTTGAGGGCCGCTTCGATCTCTTCGATCGCCTGGTAGATGACCGAGTAGTACCGGACGTCCACGCCTTCGCGCTCGGCCATCTGCTCGGCACGCCCTGCGGCGCGCACGTTGAAGCCGATCACGATGGCGTCGGAGCCGGTCGCCAGGTTGATGTCCGACTCGGTGACCGCACCCACACCGCGGTGCAGGATCCGGATGTCGACCTCTTCGCCGACGTCGAGCTGGAGCAGCGAGGACTCGAGAGCCTCCACCGAACCGGACGCGTCGCCCTTGATGATGAGGTTGAGCTCCTGGACCAGACCGGCCTTGAGCGCCTCGTCCAGGTTCTCCAGGGAGAACCGGACACCCTTGCGGGCGAAGTTGGCGTTGCGCTCACGGGCGGCACGCTTCTCGGCGATCTGGCGGGCCGTACGGTCCTCGTCGACCACCAGGAGGTTGTCGCCGGCACCCGGGACGTTGGTGAGACCGAGCACCAGGACCGGGGTCGAGGGACCCGCTTCCTGGACGTTCTGACCGCTGTCGTCGAGCATGGCGCGGACTCGGCCGTAGGCGTCGCCCACGACCACCGTGTCACCGATGCGCAGCGTTCCACGCTGGACCAGGACGGTCGAGACGGCACCGCGACCGCGGTCGAGGTGGGACTCGATCGCAATACCCTGCGCGTCCTGCTCCGGGTTGGCCCGCAGGTCGAGCGAGGCGTCGGCGGTGAGGACGACGGCCTCCAGGAGAGCCTCGATGTTGAGGCCCTGCTTGGCGGAGATGTCGACGAACATGGTGTCGCCGCCGTACTCCTCGGCCACCAGACCGAACTCGGTGAGCTGACCGCGCACCTTGGTCGGGTCGGCGCCCTCGACGTCGATCTTGTTGACCGCGACCACGATCGGCACCTCGGCCGCCTTGGCGTGGTTCAGTGCCTCGATCGTCTGGGGCATCACACCGTCGTTGGCCGCCACGACGAGGATCGCGATGTCGGTCGACTTCGCACCACGGGCACGCATGGCGGTGAACGCCTCGTGACCCGGGGTGTCGATGAAGGTGATCTTGCGGTCCTCGCCGTTGACCTCGGAGGAGACCTGGTACGCACCGATGTGCTGCGTGATGCCGCCGGCCTCGCCCGCGACGACGTTCGTCTTGCGGATCGCGTCCAGCAGTCGGGTCTTACCGTGGTCGACGTGACCCATGACGGTCACGACCGGCGGACGCGAGACCAGAGCCTCTTCGCCGCCCTCGTCCTCGCCGAACTCGATGTCGAAGGACTCGAGCAGCTCGCGGTCCTCCTCCTCGGGGCTGACGATCTCCAGGACGTAGTTCATCTCCTCGGCGAGAAGCCGGAGCGTCTCGTCGGAAACGGACTGCGTGGCGGTGACCATCTCGCCGAGGTTCATCATCACGGCGACGAGCGACGCCGGGTTGGCGTTGATCTTCTCCGCGAAGTCGGTGAGCGAGGCGCCGCGCGACAGCCGGACGGGCTGTCCGTTGCCGCGAGGCAGCATGACGCCGCCGACCGACGGGGCCTGCATGGCCTCGTACTCCTGGCGCCTCTGCCGCTTCGACTTACGGCCACGACGCGCCGGACCGCCGGGACGGCCGAACGCACCCTGTGTGCCACCGCGGCCACCGGGGCCACCGGGACGGCCGCCGAAGCCGGGACGACCGCCGAAGCCGCCGCCGCCACCGGGACGACCGGCACCGCCGCCGCCACCGGGACCGGCCGGACGACCGGCGAAGCCGCCACCGCCGCCGCCACCGGGACGACCGGCGAAGCCGCCGCCGCCACCGGGACGCCCAGCGCCGCCACCGGCACCGCCGGGACGACCGCCACCGCCGCCGGGACCACGGCCACCGCCGGGGCCGCCGCCGGGACGCGGGCCCGCTGCGGGACGCTGCGGCATCATGCCCGGGTTCGGGCGGTTACCGGCGGGACCGCCGCCGGGACGCGGAGCCTGCGGACGGGGCATGCCGCCCGGAGTGGGACGGGCACCGCCCTGACCCTGACCGCCCTGGGGGCGCGGGGCGCCACCGGGGCCACTGCCCTGGGGACGCGGGGCGCCGGGGCGCTCCGAGCCGCCACCGGGGCGCGGGGCACCACCCGGACGGGGCGCGCCGGGGCGCGCCATGCCGGTGGAACCGCCGGAGGTGAAGGGGTTGTTGCCCGGACGGGGACCGGCCGGACGGGCGCCGCCGGGGCGCGGGGCACCCTGGCCCGCGGGACGTGCGGGGCGGTCGCCGCCACGCTCGCCACCACGGCCGCCGTCGCGCTGGCCACCGTCACGGCCGCCGTCGCGCTGGCCGCCGGCCGGAGCCGGACGGGCGGGTGCGGGACGGGGGCCGGGGGTGGCACCCGCGGGACGCGGGGCCTGGGGCTGCTGCGGGGCAGCCGGCTGGGCCGGAGCCGGAGCCGAGAACTCGGCGGCCGGGACCGGGGTCACCGGGGCCGCCTTCGGCGCGGGCTTCGGACCCGGACGGGGGCCCGCCGACGGCGCGGAGGGCGCCGCCGGGGTGCTGCTGGGGGTCTCGGCCTCGGCGGCCGGCTTGGGAGCCGGTGCGCCGGGCTTCGGGGCCCCGGGGCGTGCCGCGGCTGCCGGGGAGGGCGCTGCGGGCTTCACGGGCGCCGCCTTGCGGGGCGCACCGGGCTTGGCAGCGGACTTGCCGGCGTTGCCGCCGGGCCCCTGCAGTGCGTCGGTCAACTTACGTACAACCGGCGCCTCGATCGTCGAGGACGCCGAACGGACGAATTCACCGAGTTCTTGGAGCTTGGCCATGACGACCTTGCTCTCGACGCCGAACTCCTTGGCGAGTTCGTATACCCGGACCTTAGCCACTTCGCTCCTTTTAGGTCCGGGTTACCGCCGGACCGTCGCTACTTCATGGGCGTACTCATCGCGTACTCATCGAGTGCTGCTCATCGCAATCTCGACCTACTTCCAACTCGCGAGGTACCTGACCGCACGGGGACCCGTGCCGTTCACTTTTCTTACGTTTCTTACGGTGCAGCCCGCTCGACGAACCGCGTCAGTGCCGCGGTGTCGAACGGCCCCTTGGCCTTGAAGGCCCGGGAGAACGCCCGGCGGCGGACCGCCAGGTCGAGGCAGACGGAGACGGGGTGCACATACGCACCCCGGCCGGGCAGCGTACCGCGTGGATCAGGGGCGCAGGCGCCCTCGTCCACCACGATGCGCAGCAGCTCGCTCTTGGCCGCTCGCTCCCGGCATCCCACACAGGTTCGCTCAGGGCAAGCGCGGGCTTGCGTCCGGCCAGACACGTTTAAGTCTACCTCCCCGTACCGACCTCGCCGCTTTGGGGCAAGAATCGAACGGATGTTGTCGTGATCTCAGCGGCGTACCGCTCAGATCTATTCCCTGAAGCCCCTCCGGGTCAACGCCTTTCCGAGCGCTCCCGGGCCCGCTCGGCCCGCTCGCGGTCGGCGTTCTCGCGCTCCTCGTCCGTCTCGGTGTCCGGACGGATGTCGATGCGCCAGCCCGTGAGGCGGGCGGCGAGGCGGGCGTTCTGGCCCTCCTTGCCGATCGCCAGCGACAGCTGGTAGTCCGGCACGGTGACGCGAGCGGAGCGGGCGCCGAGGTCGACGACCTCGACCTTGCTCACCCGGGCGGGCGACAGGGCGTTGGCGACCATCTCGGCCGGGTCGTCGGACCAGTCCACGATGTCGATCTTCTCGCCGTGCAGCTCGGCCATGACATTACGCACACGGCTGCCCATCGGACCGATGCAGGCGCCCTTGGGGTTCAGGCCGGCCCGGGTGGAGCGCACGGCGATCTTGGTGCGGTGGCCGGCCTCGCGTGCGATGGCCTCGATGACCACCGAGCCGTCCGCGATCTCCGGGACCTCCAGGGCGAAGAGCTTCTTCACCAGGTTCGGGTGGGTGCGCGAGAGCGTCACCGACGGACCCCGGACGCCCTTGGCGACCCGTACGACGTACGTACGAAGGCGCAGGCCGTGCACGTACTCCTCGCCCGGGACCTGCTCCTGGACCGGCAGCATGGCTTCCATCTTGCCGATGTCGACCAGGACGTTCTTCGGGTCCTTGCCCTGCTGGACGACGCCCGTGACGACATCGCCCTCGTGGCCCGCGTACTCCCCGAAGGTGCGGTCGTCCTCGGCGTCGCGCAGCCGCTGCAGGATGACCTGCTTGGCGGTGGTCGCGGCGATCCGGCCGAAGCCCGACGGGGTGTCGTCGAACTCCTTGGGCTCCTGGCCCTCCTCGAGGTCGGCCGGGTCCTCCTTGGCCCACACCGTGACGTGGCCGTTCGCATCGAGCTCCACGCGGGCCCGGCGGTGGCTGCCGTCGGTGCGGTGGTACGCGATGAGGAGGGCCGACTCGATCGCCCCGACGAGCACGTCGAAGGGGATCTCCTTGTCCTGCGCCAAGCCCTTCAGAAGCTTCACATCGATGTCCACGGCTACGCCTCCTCTTCCTTCTTGTCCTTGCGGTTGAATTCGATCTCCACGCGCGCCTTGGCGATCTCGTCGAAGGCGAGGCGGCGGGCGGTGGGCTTGCGGCCCTTGACGCCGGGCACTTCGAGGTCGAGCCCGTCCTCGTCCACCGCGAGGATGCGGGCGACCAGCTCACCGGAGCCGTCGCCGGTCAGGTGGAACCTGGCCAGCCGGCCGATGGCGCGTACGTAGTGGCGGTGCTCGGTCAGCGGGCGGTCCGCGCCGGGGGAGCTGACTTCGAGGACGTACTCGCCCTCGCCCATCGCGTCGGTCTCGTCCAGCTTCTCGGAGATCGCGCGGCTCAGCTCCGCACAGGCGTCCAGCTCCACGCCCTCTTCTGAGTCCACGATGATCCGCAGCACTCCTCGGCGGCCGGCCCGGGACACCTCGATCTCCTCGAGGTCCAGCTGCTGCGCGCTGACGAGCGGTTCCAGCAACCCGCGCAGCCTCTCGCTCTGGGTGGTGCTCATCCGGGTGACTCCTCGGCCGCGTGTGCTGTTGTGGGGATCTTCGTGCGTCAGGTCAAAGGGTATCCGGTCGCCAGGGGTGTTGCCGTCCGCCCGTCGCTCGGCCGCGGGTACGCTCGCCTGCGGTGATCACATCAGGACAGATCCTGTCAGGATCGGTCCAGGCCCGAAGGAGAAACGTGCGGCACACGGGGACGACGCGCAGGGGGGTGCTCACCGCTTCGGGAGCCCTCGCCCTGGGTGCGGTGCTGACCGGCTGCGGGGGCGGCGACGGGGCGACGGACGGCGGGGAGCCCGCGCACTCCGGCGCGCGGGCCGCCGCCTCGAAGGCCGGGAGGGATCTGCGCGAGAGGGCGGCGCGCGACGGAGCCCTCCTGCTCGCCCGGTACGACCTGGTGGCCGAAGCGCATCCGACGACGGCCGCTGGCCTGGCGCCCCTGCGGGCCGCCGTACGGGAGCACGGCAAAGCGCTGGCGCCGCCGCGCGCGAAGGGCGCCCCGAAGGCAGACGCCCCGCCGGCCGCACCCGGCCCGGTGTCCGCCGCCCCGAAGGCCGCGGTGCGGGAGCTGGCCGCCGACGAGCGCCGCCGGGCCGACGCGTACGCGCAGGCATTGCTGAACGTCGAGCCGGAGCTGGCCCGGCTGCTGGCCTCGGTGGCGGCGGCCGCGGCGGCGCACGCGTATCTGCTGACCGAACTGGCCGAGGAGACAGCCGCATGAGCACCCGATCCGCCCGGCCCTCCGAGGAGGACGCCGACTCCCCCGAGCTGACCGCCGTCCAGGCGGCCCTGGCCGCCGAGCACGCCGCGGTGTACGGCTACGGGCTGCTGGGCGGCCGCCTGGACGGGAAGCGGGGCGAGGCGGCTCGCGCGGCGTACGACGGGCACCGGGCCCGCCGGGACGCCCTGGCGCGCACCGTACGGGACCTGGGCGGGATGCCGGTGGCCTCGGACGCCGCGTACGCGCTGCCGTTCGCCGTCACGGACTCCCCGTCGGCGGTACGGCTGGCCGCGGTGCTGGAGGACCGGATCGCGGGCGCCTACGCCGATCTCGTGCGGGCCACCGAGGGCGCTCGCCGCGAGGAGGCCGCGGGCGCGCTGCGGGAGGCCGCGGTGCGGTCGGCCCGCTGGCGGGGCGGCAACGTAGCCTTTCCGGGGCTCGCCGAGCGGGCCGCCGGTGCGGATCCGGCCGCGACGGGCCCGTTGGAGGCCGCCGGCGCGGACGGCGCGCGCTGATACGGAGAACGCGCGCTGACACCAAGAACCGGAAAGGGAACACACGACGTATGGGTTTCGAACCGCCGCAGCGCCTGGTGCGCGCGCTCGGTGAGATGTACGGGGACACCGCCGCGGCCGACTGGCTGGACGCGCTTCCCGCGCTGACCGAGCAGGCGCTCACCGCCGGGGGCGGCCTCACCGTGGAGCGGGTGGCCGCCCCCGGCGGGCGCAGCTCCCTGGTGGTTCTGGTGCGGCGGCCGGACGGGACCCCGGCAGCGCTGAAGATCGCCCCGCCGGTCGCCGGTCCCGGGCTGGAACGGGCGGCGCTGGAGCACTGGAACGGGTGGGGAGCGGTGAAGCCGCTGGCCGCGCCGGAGCTCGACGCGTCCGGTGCGCTGCTGCTGGAGCGGCTGCACCACGAGGTGTCGCTGCGCTCGCTGCCGGAGGCGAAGGCGCTGCTGGAGGCGGCGGGCACGCTGCGGCGGCTGTGGGTGGAGCCGCCGACGGGGCACGCCTTCGAGAGCGTGGCCGGGCGGACCGATCGGCAGAGCGCCGGGATGCGGGCGGCCGCCGAGGCCGACCCGGAACTGGCGCCGCTGGTGGAGGCGGCGCTGGCGGCGCGGGCGGAGCTGGTCGAGGCGTCACCCGAACTCCTCCTGCTGCATGGCAACTTCCGGCAGAGCAAGGTGTTCTCCGGGGAGCGGGCGCCGTGGCTGACGGTGGGTCCGGAGCCGCTGGTGGGCGAGCGCGCCTATGACCTGGCGCGGCTGGTGCGAGACCGGGTGGAGGATCTGATCGCCTCGCCCGGTGGCCCGGTGACGGCCCGGCGCCGGGTCAAGCGGCTGGCGGAGTCGTTGGAGGTGGAGCAGGCGCGGCTGCACGGCTGGACGCTGTTCCGGGCGGTCGAGTCGGGCACCCGCGCGCTGGCCGAGGGACGGCGGCAGATGGGCGAGGTCAACCTGGAGTTCGCGGGCTGGCTGTAGTCCGGCGTACGTACGAGGAGGGCCCCCGCGCACGGTGCGCGGGGGCCCTCCTCGTAGGCGGGTGTGCGTGATCAGGCCGGGTCGGCCGTCAGGCGGGCGATCGCCTCGTCGACGGTCAGCTCCTCGCGCTCGCCGGTGCGGCGGTCCTTGAGCTCCAGGACGCCGTCGGCGGAGCGGCGGCCCGCGACCAGGATCTTGGGGACGCCGAGCAGCTCGGAGTCGGTGAACTTCACGCCGGGCGAGACGCCGGGGCGGTCGTCGACCAGGACCCGCAGGCCCGCCGCGTTGAGCTTCTCCGAGACGTCGAGGGCCAGCTCCGTCTGGAGGGCCTTGCCGGCGGCGACGACGTGGACGTCGGCCGGGGCGATCTCGCGGGGCCAGCACAGGCCCTTGTCGTCGGCGGTCTGCTCGGCGAGGGCGGCGACGGCCCGGGAGACGCCGATGCCGTACGAGCCCATGGTGACCCGGACGGGCTTGCCCTGCTGGCCGAGGACGTCGAGCTGGAAGGTGTCGGCGTACTTGCGGCCCAGCTGGAAGATGTGGCCGATCTCGATGGCGCGGTCCAGGGTGAGGCCGGTGCCGCACTTCGGGCAGGGGTCGCCCTCCTCGACCACGACGACGTCGAGGTACTGGTCGACCTCGAAGTCGCGGCCCGCGACGACGTTCCTCGCGTGCTTGCCCTCCTGGTTGGCACCGGTGACCCAGGAGGTGCCGGGGGCGACGCGGGGGTCGGCGAGGTAGCGGACCTTCTCCAGGCCCTGGGGGCCGACGTAGCCGCGTACGAGGTCGTCGCGGCCGACGAAGTCCTCGGCGGTGACCAGCTCGACGACGGCGGGGGCCAGGTGCTCGCCGAGCTTGCCGAGATCGACCTCGCGGTGGCCCGGGACGCCGACGGCCACGATCTCGCCGTCCACCTTGACCAGCAGGTTCTTCAGGGTGGCGGAGGCGGGGACGCCCAGGTGCGCGGCGAGGGTCTCGATGGTCGGGGTGTCGGGGGTGTCCAGCTCCTCGACCGCGCCGTGCGCCGAGCCGTCGACCGGGGCGAGCGCGAAGGTCACGGCCTCGGTGTTGGCGGCGTAGTCGCAGTTCGGGCAGTCGGCGAAGGTGTCCTCACCGGCGGCGGCGGGAGCGAGGAACTCCTCGGAGGCCGAGCCGCCCATCGCGCCGGAGACGGCGGAGACGACGCGGTGGTCCAGGCCGAGGCGCTCGAAGATCTTGATGTACGCGGCCCGGTGCAGGGCGTAGGAGTGCGCGAGGCCCTCGTCGGTGGTGTCGAAGCTGTACGAGTCCTTCATCTGGAACTCGCGGCCGCGGAGCACGCCGGAGCGGGGGCGGGCCTCGTCGCGGTACTTCGTCTGGATCTGGTAGAGCATCACCGGCAGGTCCTTGTAGGACGTGCACTGGTCCTTGACGGTCTGGGTGAAGATCTCCTCGTGGGTGGGGCCGAGGAGGTAGTCGCCGCCCTTGCGGTCCTTGAGGCGGAAGAGCAGGTCGCCGTACTCCTCCCAGCGGCCGGACGCCTCGTAGGGCTCCTTGGGCAGCAGGGCGGGCAGCAGGACCTCCTGCGCGCCGATGGCGTCCATCTCCTCGCGGACCACGTTCGAGATGTTGTCCAGGACCTTCTTGCCGAGCGGCAGCCAGGACCAGATGCCGGCCGCGTTGCGGCGGACGTATCCGGCGCGGACCAGCAGCTTGTGGCTGAGCGTCTCGGCGTCCGCCGGGTCGTCGCGCAGTGTCTTGACCATCAATCGGGACATGCGCTGGACCTGGGCCATGATGAACTCCTGCTCGCAAGGGTGGTGAGCCCGAGGTTAGCCGGGCGGTGCGGGCTGGCGGAAATCCATTCAGGCCCCGGGCCTCGCGCGCAGCAGCGGCAGGGGTGCGCCCATGACCGCGTAGGGCTGCGGGGCGCTCGGGAAGACGACCTGGCGGGCCAGATCGCGGTAGCCCAGCGAGCGGTACAGGGTGCGGGCCGGGCTGTCCTTGTCGATCGCCGAGAGGATCGACCTGGGCTGGCCGACGGCGTCGGTGATGGCGGTGATCAGGGTGCGGCCGATGCCGCGCCGCTGGTGGTCCGGGTGGACGTGGAGTTCGGTGATGACGAAGGAGTCGTCGAGCCAGCCGTCGGAGCCGGTGGCCCGCAGGTAGGGCTCGACGACGGTGGACCACCACTGGGCGCGGTCGTTGGGCAGCCCGTAGACGAAGCCGACGAGCCGTCCGTCGGGGGCGGTGGCGCCGAGTGCGCGGGCGTGGGGGTGCTCCAGGTGCCTGAGGACGATGTGGCGGCGTACGTCGATCTCGTCCTGGCTCAGTCCGAAGGCGGCCGCCTGGACGCGCAGGGCTTCGTCGACGCGGGCGGCCAGGTCGACGGGGCCGATCTCGGCGTCGGGTGCTGCGGGGCCTTCTCCGGGGACTGCTGCTGCCATGCGGGAACCCTACTGGCCGGGGCGGGCGGTCAGAACCGTGCGTTCCGGGGGCGCGCACGTGTGACGGTTCAGAACAGGACGCTCATGAACGCGCCGACCTCACGGAATCCGACACGGTGGTAGGCCTTGCGGGCGGGGGTGTTGTAGTCGTTGACGTACAGGCTGACGACGGGGGCGACGTCGGCGAGTGCGTAGCGCAGGACGGCGGCCATGCCCGTCTCGGAGAGGCCCTTGCCGCGGTGTTCGGGGGCGACCCAGACCCCCTGGATCTGGCAGGCCTGTGGGGTGGCCGCGCCGATCTCCGCCTTGAAGACGACCTTGCCGTCGTCGATGCGGGCGAAGGAGCGGCCGGCGCCGATGAGTTCGGCGACGCGCGCCTGGTAGAGGAGTCCGCCGTCGCCGGCGAGCGGGGAGATGCCGACCTCCTCGGTGAACATCGCCACGCAGGCCGGCATCAGGGCCTCGGTCTCGTCCTTGCGGATGCGGCGGACGAGCGGGTCGGGCGTGACGTCGGCGGAGAGGCTCTCGGTGACCATGAGGGGCTGGTTGGCGCGGACCTCGCGGGCGGGGCCCCAACTGGGTTCGAGGAGCCGCCAGAGCTGGGTGGTGGGTTCGGCGGGGCCGACGATGGAGGAGCAGCGGCGGCCGGCCCGGCGGGCCCGGTCGGCGAAGGCGCGGACGGCCTCGGGGCCGGCGCAGATGGGGACGAGGTTGGCGCCGGAGTAGCACAGGGAGCGGAGCATCCCGTCGGCGTACCAGCCCCACATCTCGCCGCCGAGGCGCCAGGGGTCGAGCCCGGCGACCTGCACGCGGGACGTCACGAAGGCGTTGGCCACGGGCTCGCTCTCCAGGATGGCGAGCGCTGCCTGGAGGTCGCTGGGTTCGAGGACCCGGGTGGTGGTCTGCGTCAACACGAGGGGGCCTCACCATGCGGTCTGCTGATTTCCGCACTGTAACCGACGAGCCTGTCGAACGCCGCTCGAGTCCGGAAGACGGTCGCCGGGCAGGGCGGTGGGGCGTGCGGGGGCCGGACCCCGGACGCGCCGCCGCCCCACCGGGCGCGGGGCCCGGTGGGGCGGCGGCGAGCCGGTGCGACGCGGGTCAGCTGATGGAGACCTCGGGCTCGCCGGACGGGATGCCGTCCTTCTCCATCTGTTCGGCGATCTTCATGGCCTCTTCGATGAGGGTCTCGACGATCTTCGACTCGGGGACGGTCTTGATGACCTCGCCCTTCACGAAGATCTGCCCCTTGCCGTTGCCGGAGGCGACGCCGAGGTCGGCCTCGCGGGCCTCGCCGGGGCCGTTGACGACGCAGCCCATGACGGCGACGCGGAGCGGGACCTCCATGCCCTCCAGGCCGGCGCTGACCTGGTCGGCGAGCTTGTAGACGTCGACCTGGGCGCGGCCGCAGGACGGGCAGGAGACGATCTCCAGGCGGCGCTGCTTGAGGTTGAGCGCCTCCAGGATCTGGAGGCCGACCTTGACCTCCTCGGCCGGCGGGGCCGAGAGGGAGACGCGGATGGTGTCGCCGATGCCCTCGGAGAGCAGCGCGCCGAACGCGACGGCCGACTTGATGGTGCCCTGGAACGCCGGTCCGGCCTCGGTGACGCCGAGGTGCAGGGGGTAGTCGCTCTGGGCGGCGAGCTGGCGGTAGGCGTTGACCATCACGACCGGGTCGTTGTGCTTGACCGAGATCTTGATGTCGCCGAAGCCGTGCTCCTCGAAGAGGGACGCCTCCCACAGGGCCGACTCGACGAGGGCCTCGGGGGTGGCCTTGCCGTACTTCTTCAGGAGCCGCGCGTCCAGGGAGCCGGCGTTGACGCCGATCCGGATCGGCGTGCGGGTCTCGGCGGCCGCCTTGGCGATCTCCTTGACCTTGTCGTCGAACTGCTTGATGTTGCCCGGGTTCACCCGGACCGCGGCGCAGCCGGCGTCGATCGCGGCGAAGACGTACTTCGGCTGGAAGTGGATGTCGGCGATCACCGGGATCTGCGACTTCCGGGCGATCGTGGCGAGCGCGTCGGCGTCGTCCTGCGTCGGGCACGCGACCCGGACGATCTGGCAGCCGGACGCCGTCAGCTCGGCGATCTGCTGGAGCGTAGCACCGATGTCCGACGTACGCGTCGTCGTCATCGACTGCACGGAGACGGGCGCGTCGCCGCCGACCGCGACCGTGCCGACCTGGATCTGTCGGCTGACCCTTCGGTCGGCGAGCTTGGTCGGAACGGCCGGCATTCCGAGAGAAATCGCAGTCATGCGCTGTGCATCCCCAAGGTGTGGATCAAGGTCCCGAGATCGGCGGGCTCCAGCCTTCGAGGTTACGGCACCGGAGGCGGGGCGGACGCACCGTGTCGACAAGTCCACCCGTTGGTGAGCGGCCGGACACGGGGGGTGTGCCCGGCCGACACCTGAGGGCGCCGCGCGGCCGTCAGGAGATCTTGACGGGGTTCACGATGTCGGCCACCAGGACCAGCAGCGTGAAGCAGATGAAGAGTCCGGCGACCACGTAGGCGACCGGCATCAGCCGGGCCACGTCGAACGGGCCGGGGTCGGGGCGCCGGAAGACCTTGGCCACATTGCGCCGCAGGGACTCCCAGAGCGCGCCCGCGATGTGCCCGCCGTCCAGCGGGAGCAGCGGCAGCATGTTGAACAGGAACAGCGAGAGGTTGAAGCCGGCGAGCAGGAACAGCATCATCGCCACCTGGTTCTGCGCCGGGATGTCGAGGTTCATCACCTCTCCGCCGATCCGGGCCGCGCCCACCACGCCGACCGGCGAGTCGTCGGCCCGTTGGCCGTCGCTGAAGGCGGCGTCCCAGAGGGCCGGGATCTTGGACGGCAGCGCGATGATCGAGTCGACGCCGTTCTCGATCATGTCGCCCATGCGGACGGTGGAGTCGGCGAAGGAGAGCGGCACGATCTCGGTCCGGGCGGCGAAGCCCAGGTAGCCCGCCTTGATGAACTGGTCCGGGACGACCTGGCCGTTGCCGTCCTTCTTCGCGACGGCGTTCTCGCGCAGGACGGCGTCGAGGGTCACTTCCCTGCCGTCGCGCTCGACGACGAGGGTGGCGGGGCCGATGGTGTCGCGGATGCGGTCCGAGAGCGTCGCCCAGTCGTCGACCTTCTTCCCGTCGAAGGCGACGATGCGGTCGCCCTCCTGGAGGCCGGCGGCCTTGGCGGGCGAGACGGGGTCGCCGTCCTCACAGGTCTCGCGCTTGTCGCTCTGCGAGATCACGCACTGCTGGACGCCGGCGACCTCGGTGGTCTGTGTCTGGAAGCCGAAGGTCATCGCGACGCCCATGAAGATGGCGACCGCGAGGATCAGGTTCATGAAGGGGCCGGCGAACATCACGATGACGCGCTTCCACGGCTTGCGCGTGTAGAAGAGCCGCTTCTCGTCGCCCGGCTCCAGTTCCTCGTAGGCGGCGGAGCGTGCGTCCTCGATCATGCCGCGCCAGGGCGATGTGGAGCGGGCTTCGAGCCGGCCGTCGGGTCCTGGCGGGAACATGCCGATCATCCGGATGTAGCCGCCGGCCGGGATGGCCTTGATGCCGTACTCCGTGTCGCCCTTCTTCTTCGACCAGAGCGTCGGGCCGAAACCGACCATGTACTGCGGGACCCGGATGCCGAACATCTTGGCCGTGGAGAGGTGGCCCAGCTCGTGCCAGGCGATGGAGAAGAGCAGGCCCACGACGAAGACGGCGATCCCCAGGACCGTCAGCAGGACCGAGGTCAGACTCATGCGCGCGCCTCCGCTGTCGCTTTCGCCGAGAGTTCCCGGGCCCGTGCGCGGGCCCACGTTTCCGCTTCGAGGACGTCCGCGACGCTGAGCGAGGTTCCCGGGGCGGGGGTGCCGTGTTCGGACACCACAGCGGTGACCGTATCCATGATTCCGTTGAAGGGCAGCTGTCCGGCGAGGAAAGCGTCCACGCATTCCTCGTTCGCGGCGTTGAAGACGGCCGGCGCGGTGCCGCCGAGCCCGCCCACGTGCCGGGCGAGGCCGACCGACGGGAAGGCCTCGGTGTCCAGCGGGAAGAACTCCCAGCTGGACGCCTTCGTCCAGTCGAAGGCGGGGGCGGCGTCCGGGACGCGCTGGGGCCAGCCGAGGCCGATGGCGATGGGGCCGCCCATGTCCGGCGGGGTGGCCTGGGCGAGCGTGGAGCCGTCGCTGAACTCGACCATGGAGTGCACGTAGGACTGGGGGTGGACCACGACCTCGATCCGGTCGAACGGGATGTCGTAGAGGAGGTGCGCCTCGATGACCTCCAGGCCCTTGTTGACCAGGGTCGCGGAGTTGATGGTGATGACCGGTCCCATCGCCCAGGTCGGGTGGGCGAGCGCCTGCTCCCGGGTGACGTCGGCCAGCTCATCGCGCGTACGGCCCCGGAAGGGTCCGCCGGAGGCGGTGACGACGAGCTTGCGGACGTCGGCGCGGGTGCCGGCGGCCAGCGCCTGGAAGAGCGCGGCGTGCTCGGAGTCGACCGGGATGATCTGGCCGGGGGCGGCGAGCGCCTTCACCAGCGGGCCCCCGACGATCAGCGACTCCTTGTTGGCGAGGGCGAGCGTGCGGCCCGCCTTCAGCGCGGCCAGGGTGGGGGCGAGGCCGATGGAACCGGTGATGCCGTTGAGCACGGTGTGGCAGGCGCTCGCGGCGAGGGTGGCGGCGGCGTCGGGTCCGGCCAGGATCTCGGGGAGCGGCTCGCCGGGCCCGTAACTCTCCCGCAGCGCCGTGCGCAGGGCGGGGACCGCGTCCTCGGCGGCGACGGCGACCGTGTCGACCCGCAGCCGGTGGGCCTGCTCGGCCAGCAGGGCGACCCGGCCGCCGGCGGCCGAGAGCGCCGTGACCCGGAAGCGGTGGGGGTTGCGCAGGACCAGGTCGATGGCCTGGGTGCCGATGGACCCGGTGGAGCCGAGGATCACGAGATCCCGGCGGCCGTCCGCGGCGTCGAAGACGAGGTGCGGATCGGCGAGGGGGGCGGGGCTGTCGCTCATGCCCCCCATTGTTGCCGCTCCGGCTGTGTGCGGGGACAGCGCGTCCCGGGTGGGCCGCGCCGCCCCTCCCGTCAGCGCGCCGCGAGGCCGTCCGCGAAGTCCTGGAACACCTCGTGGAAGCGCGGAAACGTCTTGCGTACGCAGCCGGCGTCGTCGTACGTCAGTCCTGGGGTGCGCAGTCCGGCGACGGCGAAGGACATCACGATGCGGTGGTCGCCGTGGGTGGCGATCCGGGTCGGCTTCGGTGTCCCGGGGTGGATCTCGATCCAGTCGGGCCCGGTGTGGACGGTGATGTCCATGGCGCGCAGGTTCTCGGCGCAGGCCTCCAGTCGGTCACACTCCTTGACCCGGGTGTTGGCGACGTCCTCGATCCGCACGGGTCCGTCCGCGTGGGGGGCGATGGCGGCGAGGGTCGGCATGGTGTCGGAGATGTCGCGCATGTTGACGGTGAGGCCGCGGAGCCGGCCGGTGGAGCGGACGGTGGTGGCGTCGGCGCCCACCTCCACCTCGGCGCCCATGGCACGCAGGACGTCGACGAAGCGCAGGTCGCCCTGGAGCGCGCCGGCGCCGAGGCCGGGGACGGTGACCTGGCGGCCGGTGAGGGCGGCTGCGGCGAAGAAGTAGCTCGCGGTGGAGGCGTCGGGCTCGACGGCGTACGCGGTGGCCCGGTAGTCGCCGGGAGGGACGGTGAAGGTGTTCCCCTCCCGCAGTACCTCCACGCCGAAGTCGCGCATCATCGCGAGGGTGATCTCGACGTACGGCGCGGAGACCAGCTCGGTGACCTCGATCCGCAGCCCCTTCGCGGTGAGCGGTCCGAGCATCAGCAGTGCGCTGAGGTACTGGGACGACTCCCCCGCGTCCAGGGCGATCTCGCCGCCCTCGATCCCGGCGGCCCGGACGGTCAGCGGGTGGTGCCCCTCGGCCGCCTCGTGGCGCAGGTCGACACCGAGGGCGGTGAGGGCGCGGGTGAGCGGGGCGAGCGGGCGGCGGCGCATCTGGGCGGAGGCGTCGAAGCGGTACGTGCCGGAGGCGGCGGCCGCGACGAGGGTGGGCAGGAAGCGGGCGGTGGTCGCGCCGTCGCGGCAGAAGACGTCGGCGTCGGGTACGCCAGGCCCGGCGGGGCGGCCCTCGACGTGCCAGCGGTCGGCCTCCCGGTCGACCGTGTAGCCGAGGCTCTTCAGTCCTTCGGCGAAGCCCTCGGTGTCGTCCGAGCGCAGCGGCCGCAGCAGGGTGGTGGTGCCGTCCGCCGCGGCGGCCAGGAAGAGGGCGCGGGCGGTGACGGACTTGGAGCCGGGAATGTCGATGACGGTCACGGCCCTCATCCTGCCCGGCCGCGGGCGGGGCGTACGGGGTGCGTCCGGTGCGTGGACGGGGTGGACGCACCCCGCTCGGCCCCGGGGCTCAGCGCACCGGACGGTGCTGGTTCTCCTGGACGGAGGGTCCGGGGGTGGCGTCCGCGATCCAGGGGCCCTCGCCGCTGGGGTCGACGACGCCGTCCTCCAGCCAGGTGTACGTCCCCGCCAGGACGCCGTCGACGACGCGCCGGTCGAGGTCGTCGGTGTTGGACCACAGGCGGGTGAACAGCTCCTCGACCCGGATGCGGGCCTGCCGGCAGAAGGCGTCCGCGAGCTGGTAGGCCTCGCGGCCGTGCTCCCCCGTCCCGCGCAGGTGCTCGGCTCGGACGCAGGCGGCGCTCATCGCGAAGAGTTCCGCCCCGATGTCGACGATCCGGCCGAGGAAGCCCTGCTTGGTCTCCATCCGCCCCTGCCACCGGGACATGGCGTAGAAGGTGGACCGGGCCAGTTTGCGCGAGGAGCGTTCGACGTACCGGAGGTGACCGGAGAGGTCGCGGTGCCCGGTCGGGTGGAACTCGGCGTACGTACGCGGCAGTTGTCCCGGCCCGGCGACGAGCTTGGGCAGCCAGCGGGCGTAGAACCCGGCGGCGTTCGCGCCCGCCTTCGCCTTGTTGGAGAGCGGCTTGTCGGGGTCGATGATGTCGCCCGCGACCTTGAGGTGGGCGTCGACGGCCTCGCGGGCGATCAGCAGGTGCATGATCTCGGTGGAGCCCTCGAAGATCCGGTTGATCCGCATGTCCCGGAGCATCTGCTCGGCGGGCACGGCGCGTTCGCCGCGGGCGGCCAGCGACTCGGCGGTCTCGAACCCCCGGCCGCCGCGGATCTGCACCAGCTCGTCGGCGATCAGCCAGCCCATCTCGGAGCCGTACAGCTTGGCGAGGGCGGCCTCGATGCGGATGTCGTTGCGGTCCTCGTCGGCCATCTGCGAGGAGAGGTCGACGATGGCCTCCAGGGCGAAGGTGGTGGCCGCGATGAACGAGATCTTCGCGCCGACCGCCTCGTGCCGGGCGACGGGCCTGCCCCACTGTTCCCGGACGCCTGACCATTCACGGGCGATCTTCAGGGACCACTTGCCCACGCCCACGCACATCGCGGGCAGCGAGAGGCGGCCGGTGTTGAGGGTGGTCAGGGCGATCTTCAGACCGGCGCCCTCGGGCCCGATCCGGCAGGCGCCGGCCACCCGGACCCGGTGGAAGCGGGTGACGCCGTTCTCGATGCCGCGCAGGCCCATGAAGGCGTTGCGGTGCTCGACGGTGACGCCGGGGGCGTCGGCCTCGACGACGAACGCGGTGATGCCGCCGGGATGGCCCTCGGAGGCGGGGACCCGGGCCATGACGACGAGGAGGTCGGCGACGACGCCGTTGGTGGTCCAGAGCTTCACGCCGTCGAGGACGTAGTCCGGCCCGTCGGGCACCGCGGAGGTGGCGAGGCGGGCCGGGTCGGAGCCGACGTCCGGCTCGGTCAGCAGGAAGGCGGAGATGTCGGTGGTGGCCAGCCGGGGCAGGTAGACGTCCTTCTGCTCCTGGGTGCCGAAGATCTTCAGGGGCTGCGGTACGCCGATCGACTGATGCGCGGAGAGCAGCGCGCCGATCGCGGGGCTGGCCGAGCCGGCCAGGGCGAGCGCCTTGTTGTAGTACACCTGGGTGAGGCCGAGCCCGCCGTACTTGGTCTCGATCTTCATCCCGAGCGCGCCCAGCTCCTTGAGCCCGGCGATCACCTCGTCGGGGATCCTCGCCTCGCGCTCGATCCGCGCGCTGTCGACACGCGTCTCGCAGAACGTGCGCAGCCGCGCCAGGAACTCCTCGCCGCGCCGGATGTCGTCGGGCGGCGGCAGGGGGTGCGGATGGATCAGATCCAGGCGGAAGCGCCCCAGGAACAGCTCCTTGGCGAAGCTGGGCTTGCGCCAGTCCTGCTCCCGGGCGGCCTCGGCGACCCGACGCGCCTCGCGCTCGGTGACCTTGGGCGCCCTGGGGGCCTGGGGCGTGTTGTGTGGTGCGGACATGCGGGACCTCACCTCGCCGCGCGCCACCGGACGGATGGACCCCTGAACCTGGACGCACGGACTGCTAGTCGCTGCTGCTACTGGGCTGCTCCTGGTCCGTATGTAACCCGTGTACCCGTGGTTCGGCACCCGCACCAGTGCCCGCGCGCGGATACGCGGACGGCCCGAACCCCCGCACAGTGGGTTCGGGCCGTCCGTCTCGCGCCCCCGCCCGCGCCCGCTGTCCAGGCGGGGGCGGGGGTCGTCCGGGGTGTTACAGGGCGAGGCCGGTGAGGACCAGGACGCGCTCGTAGGTGTAGTCGTCCATGGCGTAGCGGACGCCCTCGCGGCCGACGCCGGACTGCTTGGCGCCGCCGTACGGCATCTGGTCGGCGCGGTACGAGGGGACGTCGCCGATGATCACGCCGCCGACCTCCAGGGCGCGGTGGGCGCGGAAGGCGGTCTGGAGGTCGTGGGTGAAGACGCCGGCCTGGAGGCCGTACGCGGAGGCGTTGACGGCGGCGAACGCCTCGGCCTCGCCGTCCACCTTCTGGAGGGACATGACCGGGCCGAAGACCTCTTCGCCGGAGAGTTTCACACCGTCGGAGAGGCCGGCGACGACGGTCGGCGCGTAGGTGGCCCCGTCGCGCTTGCCACCGGTGAGCAGTTGGGCGCCGCCCTGGACGGCCTCGTCGACCCAGGATTCGACGCGCTTGGCCGCGTCCTCGCTGACGAGGGGGCCGACGTCGGTGGCGGCGTCGGCCGGGTCACCGGTGACCAGGGCCTCGACGGCGGCGACGATCTTGGGGACGAGCCGGTCGTAGACAGTGGCGTCGGCGATGACGCGCTGCACGGAGATGCAGGACTGGCCGCCCTGGTAGTTGGAGAAGGTGGCGATCCGGGTGGCGGCCCAGTCGAGGTCCGCCTCCGACGCGTAGTCGCCGAGGACGACGGCCGCGCCGTTGCCGCCGAGCTCCAGGGTGCAGTGCTTGCGGGGCGCCGACTCCATGATCGCGTAGCCGACCGGGCCGGAGCCGGTGAAGGAGATGACCGGGAGCCGCTCGTCCTGGACGAGGGCGGGCATCTTGTCGTTGGGGACCGTCAGGACGGACCAGGAGCCGGCCGGCAGGTCGGTCTCGGCGAGCAGCTCGCCCAGGAGGAGGGAGGAGATCGGGGTGGCCGGGGCCGGCTTGAGGATGATCGGGGCGCCGACGGCGATGGCCGGGGCGACCTTGTGGGCGCTGAGGTTCAGCGGGAAGTTGAAGGGCGCGATGCCGAGGACGGCCCCGCGCGGGAAGCGCCGGGTCAGCCCGAGCCGGCCGGTGCCGCCGAGGTCGGTGTCGAGCCGCTGGGCCTCGCCGCCGTTGAAGCGGCGGGCCTCCTCGGCGGCGAACCGGAACACGGACACGGCCCGGCCGACCTCGCCGCGGGCCCACTTGATCGGCTTGCCGTTCTCCGCCGAGATCAGCTGGGCGATCTCCTCGGTGCGCTCCGTCAGCCGCCGTACGACGTGGTCGAGGGCCCCGGCTCGGACGTGCGCCGGGGTGGCGGCGAACTCGTCGCGCACCGCGTGGGCGGCGGCGACGGCCTCCTCGACCTGGGCGTCGGTCGGCACGCTGACGGTGCCGACGAGGCGTCCGTCGTACGGGTTGGTGACGTCGAAGCTGTCGGCACCGGTGGCCCGGCGGCCGGCCACCCAGAAGGCGTGGGGCGAAGTCATGGAGGTTCCGGCCCTTCGGAGGTCGTGAGGAGGTCGTGAGGAGGTCGTGACCGAAGTCGTGACCGAAGGTCGTGGGCGCCCGGGAGGCTCCCCTCTGTGGTTCCACGGTAGGGCGGGGAGGCGCTCAGGGCGTTTGTCCGGCGTGGAGCGGAGCGGGGGCCGGGTGCTCCGAATTGGCGGAGACGGTGTCGCCGGACCGCGCGGGCCGGGACGTTCCGGGCCGCCCCGTTCGCCGGCCGAGATCCGGTACGAGGGTGAGCAGACCGGCCACCGCGAGTCCCGCACCCAGCCAGAGAGGGGCCCGCAGGCCGAACCGGTCGACGCCCACACCGCCCAGCGCCGAGCCGAGGACCACGCCGAAGGTGATGAAGGAGCTGTGCACGGTGTTGACGAGCGGCCGGGCGTTGCCCCTGCGCTGCACGCGCGTGACCAGGGCCGGGTTCATGGTGACTCCGACGAGGCCGATGCCCAGCATGCAGAGCACCGCCCAGACCCCGAACCCGGCCAGCAGCGCGAATCCGGCCAGGAACACCGCGTTCAGGGAGAGGCCGAGGAGCAGGACGGGGAGGGCGTGCCGGTCGGCGAGCCGACCGACAACGGTGTTGCCGATGACGGTGGCGGCGCCGTATGCCAGGAGCAGTAGCGGGACGGTCCCCGAGGAGAATCCGGTGACCCGGGTGAGGATCGGGTTGAGGTAGCTGAAGGCGGAGAAGGTCGCGCCGATGACCATGGTGCTGGTGAGCAGGGTGAGCCAGAGCCTGGGGGCACGGAAGGCCGTCAGTTCGGAGCGGAACGTGCCGCTGCCCTCCGGCCGGCCGGTCCGGTCCACGCCGATCAGGGTGCACAGGGCGGCGGCGGCCGTCAGCGCGGAGATGACCCAGAACGCGGCGCGCCAGCCGTACCGTTCGCCGGTCAGGGTGGCCAGCGGCAGACCGAGCAGGGTGCCGAGCATCAGCCCGTTGAGGATGACCGCCACGGCCCGGCCGCGTATCTCGGGGCGGGTGAGCTGGGAGCCGAGCGATATCGCGACGCCGAAGAAGGCTTGCGAGGCGACCCCGGTGATGACGCGGGCGACCACCATGGCCGGGTAGCCGGAGGCGGTGGCGGCGAGCACGTTGCCGGCCAGGAAGACCGGGAAGAGGACCATGAGCGCGGTCTTGGGCGGAAGCCGCAGCAGGGCGACGGAGAGCAACGGTCCGCCGAGCGCCATGGACAGGGCGAAGACGGTGATCAGGTAGCCGATCTGCGGGACGGTGACGCCCAGCCCTTCGGCCATCTGCGGCATCAGTCCCGCGACGACGAATTCGCTGGTGACCATGGCGAAGATGCCGAAGGCCAGGACGTGGACGGCACGAGGCATGATGGCTCCCCCTAGTGGGTGCGACGAAGTTTTGTATGGAGCAGTTCAAAACATGGGCATGAGTGGGCCGCCGCACCCGAGTGCGGCGGGACGGGAGCGCTCAGCGGATCAAGGCGTCCAGCGCGGTGTCGGCGACGGCCTGGACGGCCGCGCGGTCGGCTCCCCCCTGGGCGGTGACGCGCATGCCGCCGATGACGGCGTTGACGTAACGGGCGAGGGCGTCGGAGCCTCGCGCGGAGGCGATGGAACCGTCGCGCTGCCCCGCGGCGATGACGCCGGACAGGCTCCGCAGCCTGCGGGCCGCGTCCCGGTCCAGGAGCCGGGCCGCCTCCGGGTCCCGCGCCGCCCGCTCGACCGTGGAGTTGACCCCCAGGCAGCCCAGGCTGCGACCGCCGGGGCGGTGGTCGAACTCGTCGGCGACGACCTTGTCGAGCAGGGCGCGCACCCGCTCACCGGGCGAGCGGGACTCGTCGTCGAGTACGGCGTCCTGAGCGTCGGCCATGGTGTCCAGGTAGCGCGCCAGCGAGCGCGCGAACAGCTCGCGCTTGCTGCGGAAGGTGTTGTAGACGCTGCTGCGCCCCAGCCCCGTGGCGTCGCACAGGTCCTGGGTGGAGGTGGCCTCGTAGCCGTACTCCCAGAAGGTGCGCATCGCGGCATCCAGGGCTCGTTCCTCGTCGAACTGTCTCGGTCGGGCCATGCGAGCACTTTAGGGTTTTGGACTGCTCGATGCAATACGGGGTCACGCCCGGTGCTCACCCCTCGGCGGGCGTCGCCGCCTCGGTCGTCTTGAGGGCGAGCCACAGCTCCATGCGGACGTCCGGATCGTCCAGCGAGCGCCCCAGGATCTCCTCCACGCGGCGCATCCGGTAGCGCAGCGTGTGCCGGTGCACGCCCAGGTCGGCGGCGGCGGCGTCCCACTGGCCGTGGCGGGAGAGCCAGGCGCGCAGGGAGGCCACGAGGTCGCCGCGGCCCTTGGCGTCGTGCTCGTACAGCGCGCGGAGCATGCCGTCGGCGAAGGCCCGTACCGCGTCGTCGGCGAGCAGCGGCAGCACCGAGCCGGTGGCCAGCTCCTCGTGCTCGACCAGCGCCCTGCCGCGCCTGCGGGCGACGGAGAGGGCCTGTTCGGCCTGCTTGTACGCGGCGGAGACGGCGATCGGACCCGAGGGGGCGGAGAGGCCGACCACGACGTCGCTGTCCTCGGCGCCGCCCTCGCGCGGGGCGCGGTCGTCCTGGGCCTCGGCGTAGGCGGCGCAGGCGGCGACGGCGGAGCCGCCGTCCGCGGCGAGCACGACGACGCGCTCGCCCTCGGGGACCAGGAGCAGCGCCTCGCCGGAGCGGGCGGCGGCGGCCTCCATCGTCTCGGTGAGCAGCTCGGACCCGGCGGGGGCGGCGGTCTCGGCGATGAGCAGCCGGAACGGGGCGTCGAGCAGCCCGCCGTAGAGGTCGCCGGCGACCGCCCGCGCGTGGTCGGGCTGTCCGGCGAGGAGCATGCGCAGGACGGCGGCGCCCAGACGCTGCTCGGCGCCCTGGAGGGAGCGGGAGCGGGCGGTGGTCAGGGTGAGCAGGGCGACGGCGGAGTGCACGGCGTAGCGCTCGGCGGTCCCGAGCGCCGCCCCCGTACCGACGGCCAGCGCGCCGCGGGACCGGCGGCCGAGGCCCAGCGACTGGAGCTCGACCCGGTCCTCGCTGTCCCCGACGACGATGCTGGCGGGGGCGGGGCGGTCCCGGAGGCGTTCGACGTCGGGGGTGAGGCGGGCGGCTCGGCGGGCGGCCCAGTCGGGGGCGGCGGCCAGGACCGCTCCGGAGGTGTCGTACAGCGCGGCCCAGCCGTCGATGTGGACGGCGAGCCGGGCGAGGAGGTCGGCGGGCCCGTCCCCGGCGAGCGCGGCCTTCGTCAGCTCGCGCTGAGCCTCGAAGCCGGCGGTCACCGCGCGGTACTGGTCGGCGGCGATGGCGGCGGAGACGGCCTTGCTGATGGCGAGGAACGGGGTGCGGCGGGGAACTTCGAGGAGCGGCAGCCCGGCCTCCTCGGCGGCCTCCACGAGGGCGGCCGGGATGTCGTCGTAGTTCACCCCGACCGCGAACCCCACCCCGGCGACCCCGGCCCCGGCCAGCCGCCGCACGTAGCGCCGCATGGACTCGGGGTCGTCGGCGTCGAGATTGGTGGCGGTCACGAGGAGGAGTTCGCCGCCGTCCATGTACGGGACGGGGTCGGCCAGCTCGCTGGCGTGGGCCCAGCGCACGGGGGTGCCGAGCCGGTCCGCGCCCGCGCGCACGGTGAGCTTGAGCGCCGAGTGCTGGACGAGCGAGGCGAGCGTGGGAGGCATGGGCCGGGAACCCTCAAGGTCGGGGACGAGGTCACGGCGCCACCGTGCGGACGGCCGGATCGTCGGCCGGATCGGTGACACCGAATTTCGCCGTCTTGTACGAACGGCACTCTCCGATTCTGCCAGGGCGGCAGAGTGCCGGTAACCGCTCTCGGCCGCACTTCGCCCTACCTGCCGGTAGGCGCCTCAGGCCTTCCCGGCAGGTGCCTCAGCCGTCGAGGTGGACGAGGAGGGGGGGTGCGTGTTCGCCCTGGACGGTGGTGAGCGAGAGGACGGCGTGCCCGGCCGGCACCGCGTACGCCAGCTCCGAGGCGGACCAGCGCTCCCGCTCGACCTGGCGTACGGTCACCGCGTCCGTGGTCACCGCCTTGCCGGTGACGAGTTTGCGCAGGGCGTGCAGGGCCCGGGTGAACGGCTGGTCGGCGAAGACGGTGTGCTGGGCGACCTCGCGGGTCTCGACCCATTCCTTGCCCCAGGCTTCGGCGAACCGTGTGCCTTCCCAGGTGGTGATGCCGGGGAACGTCATCAGGCAGCCGACCGCGCCGAGCAGCGCCGCGTGCAGATGCGGCCCCACGTCGTCGAGGGACCGTACGGCCAGGACCGCCCCGGCGTTCAGCTGCCGCAGACGCTGCACCGCCCGGACGGAGTCGGTGGTCATCGCGCTCGCGGCATCGTCCAGGACGAGCGCGGCGAAGAGCGAGGAGTCCCGGCGCGCACCGACACTGGAGACGAACTGGGCGAAGACCAGTCGGGTGAGGATGCGCGAGGCCTCGGGATGACTTCGCTCCGGCAGCACGATCCGGACGCGCACCGGATGTTCCAGGGCGCGCAGGGAGAAGGGCCTGGACCGGCCCCGGGTGTCGAAGAAGGTACTGAAGGCGGGCCTGTCGAGAAACGCGATCCGGTCCGCGAGCACGCCGCTGAGGTCCGCGGACGTACCCAGCTGGCGCTCGCGTGCGTCGACCTCCCGCAGATAGGAACGATGTTCCTCCGGCTGGAGGTCATCGCGGAGCAGGTCCAGCACCTGACGGCCGCCGTCGAGCAGTTCCCGCAGTTCCGGCAGCGACGGGAAGCGGCCGCGGGCGGCGTTGAACGGGCCGATCAGCTGGCCCAGCGTGACGGCGGCCCGACGGCTGTCCACATCCGGCAGATCGCCGGTGAATGCCTCCGACAGGAGCATCGCGGCCTCGTCCGGGTCGGTGATCCCGCCGTAGAGGTCGAGGTCGTACACCGAGTCGGCGTCGCCGATCTTCACCACGACGTCGTAGGAAGCCTCGGGCCCCAGCTCGACGCCTTCGGCGGAGACGACGACCACGGCCGCTCGCCCGGCCAGTGCCTGGAGGGAGAGCGACTCCACCACCGGCCTCACCAGGCGTCGCGTCCGGTCGAAGCCGTGGGGGCCGACCGCCAGGAGCGAGGTGCCGAGGACCGAGGGGTCGAGAGCGGCTCCCGCCCCCCTCCGGGCGGCGGGATTGCGCGGATGTTCCGCGTAGGCGCCCATCCGCACCTGCGCGGTCAGCAGATCGTGGGTGGCGGCGCGGGCCGGGAGATCTCGGTCGCCCGAGGGATGCGGACAGGCCGCCGCCCCGCGCTTCGCCACTCCGTCGACGAAGACACCGGGCGGCAGAGCCCCGGCCGCCACCCGCGACCACGCGTGGCCGATCCTGGCGCAGTCGACATCGTTCATGCGCCGGGCTGCGACCTCGGCGGCGAGCCGGTCGGCGGCCCCGGGCTGCCCCGCAGCCCTCAACTGCGGCCACTGCGCGGGGTCTTCCCCAGTCCCGGGCTCGGATTCCGGGGGCGCGCTGGCGGGGCCGGGCTTCCGGAAGGGCTGTAGCCACCCGCCCGTCCGGGCGAACGGCCACAGCAGAGCCGCCCCGATCAGGACGTAGACGGCCACCCCCAGGACGGCAGCCGTCTCCGGATCGCCTCGGAACACGGACACCGGCACCAGCGCGTGAAGGACGGCGTAGAAGAACGGAAGCAGGCTCGTGCCCAGGACGATCCACACCACGAGGAGACCCGCGAGCGCGGCAGCAAGCGCTCTGGCGGGTTGGGGCCGGTCCATGACCAGCCTTCGGTACAGCGCCGGCCAGTTGCCGAGCCGTCCGCAGAAATAGATCAGAAGGGCGGCGAAGAGGCTGTTGTAGACGGCGCTGGCCGTCCGCGCGGACTGCCCGGGTTCGCCGCGCCACCAGTCGGAGGGGGTGAACAGTCTCAGGGGGAGCCGCTGCACGGCGATGTAGTCGGTGCGCCAGACCGCCCACGCGAAGACCCCACAGGCGATCGAGATGAGCGCACCCACGACCAGCGCGCGGGTGGGCACCTCGGCCGGGTCCCCTGCCGGCCTCGGCCGGTATCCGTACCGCCAGAGGCCGGGCTCGGCGTCCGCGCGATGCTCCCGGAGCCACTGCCGCACATCGAGGACCGCGGCGGGTGACCGGGGCGGAAGCGGGGGCAGGGGAGGCGGAGGCGGCGTGGGACGAGGCACCCGGGCGGCGCCGGCCTCGTTCCCGTAGGAGCCGCCGAGCCACCGCGCGCCGGGATCGTCCGTACCCTGCCCGCCCTGCTCACGCTGCGAGTCGTACGTGCCCTCGGTGCCCATTGCCACTGCTCCCCTGACGTGCCAAGGCGGTATCTCGGTGCAGTCGCTCAATCTAGTACCCGGAATCAGTACGTCATGGTCATTCCCGGTTCCCGGACCGCCTCGCCCCGCCACCCGCCCGCCATCTGTCCGCCGAGGACAAGGACACACCCCCACC
The DNA here is from genome assembly GCF_044333295.1 of Streptomyces sp. NPDC021019. NCBI lineage: Bacteria > Bacillati > Actinomycetota > Actinomycetes > Kitasatosporales > Streptomycetaceae > Streptomyces > Streptomyces sp. NPDC021019. The sequence continues at coordinate 2,294,702 of NZ_JBIRQR010000001.1, read as the reverse complement.
ACTCCCGATCGGAGCATGCCCGCACCCCTCCCCCGCCCCTAGCCTGCGAGGAGAAGAGCGTCCGAAACACCCCCAGGAGCCCCTCATGACCGCAATCCCGCAGGAGCGCCGCGTCGTCACTGCCATCCCCGGCCCGAAGTCGGTGGAGCTGCAGGCTCGCCGCCTCGCCGCCGTCGCCGCAGGTGTGGGCTCCACCCTGCCGGTGTTCACCGCCCGTGCGGGCGGCGGGATCATCGAGGACGTGGACGGCAACCGGCTGATCGACTTCGGGTCCGGGATCGCCGTGACCTCCGTGGGCGCCTCCGCCGAGGCCGTGGTGCGACGGGCCTCCGCGCAGCTCGCGGACTTCACCCACACCTGTTTCATGGTCACGCCGTACGAGGGGTACGTCGAGGTCTGCGAGCAGCTCGCCGAGCTGACACCGGGCGACCACGCGAAGAAGTCCGCGCTGTTCAACTCGGGCGCCGAGGCCGTCGAGAACGCGGTGAAGATCGCCCGCGCGTACACCAAGCGCACCGCCGTCGTCGTCTTCGACCACGGCTACCACGGCCGCACCAACCTCACCATGGGCATGACGGCGAAGAACATGCCGTACAAGCAGGGCTTCGGCCCGTTCGCGCCCGAGGTCTACCGCGTCCCGGTCGCCTACGGCTACCGCTGGCCGACCGGGCCCGAGAACGCCGGCGCCGAGGCGTCCGCGCAGGCCATCGACGAGATCACCAAGCAGATCGGCGCGGAGAACGTCGCCGCGATCATCATCGAGCCGGTGCTCGGCGAGGGCGGCTTCATCGAGCCGGCCAAGGGCTTCCTCCCGGCGATCGCGCGGTTCGCCGAGGACAACGGCATCGTGTTCGTCGCGGACGAGATCCAGTCCGGCTTCTGCCGTACCGGCCAGTGGTTCGCCTGCGAGGACGAGGGCATCGTCCCGGACCTGATCACCACCGCCAAGGGCATCGCGGGCGGTCTGCCGCTGTCCGCCGTGACCGGCCGCGCCGAGATCATGGACGCCGCGCACGCGGGCGGCCTGGGTGGTACGTACGGCGGTAACCCGGTGGCCTGCGCCGGTGCGCTCGGCGCCATCGAGACGATGCGTGAGCTGGACCTGAACGGGAAGGCCAGGCGGATCGAGGAGGTCATGAAGGGCCGCCTCGCCGAGATGCGGACCAAGCTGCCGAACGGCGACGTCATCGGCGACATCCGCGGTCGCGGCGCGATGATCGCGATCGAGCTGGTGAAGTCCGGCTCGAAGGACCCGAACCCGGAGGCGGCCGGCGCGCTCGCGAAGGCCTGTCACGCCGAGGGCGTCATGGTGCTGACCTGCGGTACGTACGGCAACGTCCTGCGCTTCCTGCCGCCGTTGGTGATCGGCGAGGACCTGCTGAACGAGGGCCTCGACGTGATCGAGCAGGCGTTCGGCACGCTCTGATCCTTCGAACCCGGGACCGGGCGGGGGCGGCCTTTCACCGCTTCCGTCCGCCATCCGGGTGAGGGCCTGTGAAGAACGTGTGCGGGGGCGATGGCGGGAGGCGGTGTCGACTGTCGGCCGCCCCTCCACTGCCGTACGGTTTCTGCAGATGAGAGAAACACCTCGGTCGCGGGAAACCGCGGCCGACGCCGGGCCGGGGCTCCCCCCGCGCCGTCCCGGGCGTGCGTCCGCGCACACCGGAGCCTTCGGCTCCGGGACTCCTCACCGATCGGACGGCCGCCCGCCCCACACCCCCCGGGGCGCGCGGCGAACCGATCTCGCCGGCCATCCCGGAACAACCCCCCCTGTTCCCGGGTGGCCGGCCCCTCTCGTTCTCCGCTTCCTCGGCCTCGGTCTGCTCGCGGTCCTCTTCTCGCTGATCACCTGGCAGGTCGCCGTCGAGGGTCCGCTGCTGCGGCTCGACGAGCGCGTGGGCGGGGAGCTGTTCGGGTACGGCCCGGCTCCGCTGACGCAGGTGCTCTCCGATCTCGGCGGGTTGCCGGTGGCCCTTCCGGTGCTGACCTGCGCGGTCGGGTACGCGCTGTGGCGCGGCGCCCGGCGGCTCGCCGTGTACGCGGCCCTCACCATGGCGGCGGTGCCCGCGCTGGTGATCCCGCTGAAGGTGGCGACCGCCCGGCAGGGGCCGTTGACCGAGGCGGTCAACTACTACCCGTCCGGTCATACGGCGACGGCCGCCGTGGCGTACGGGGCGTCGGCTTTGGTACTGCTGGCCCTCCCCCGTCCGTCGTGGCTCCGGGAGGCTTCCTGGCCCCGGGCGTGGATGACGCCCGTCGCCGCGATCCTGTTGACCACGGCGACGGGCGTCGGTCTGGTGCTGCACGGCTACCACTGGCCGCTGGACGTGCTGGCCGGTTGGTGCCTGGGGCCCGTCGTGCTCGCGCCCCTGTGGTGGGTCAGTTGCCGAAGTAGGCGTCGAAGTTCTTCGAGAACTCCCAGTTGTTGAAGCGGTCCCAGTTGATCGACCAGGTCATCAGGCCGCGCAGGTCGGACCAGGTCCCGCGGGTCTGGTAGGAGCCGCAGTCGGTCTTCCTGGTCAGGCAGTTGAGCGCCTTGTTGACCTCGGCCGGTGAGGTGTGGCCGTTGGCGGCCTGGGTGGAGGCCGGGAGGCCGATGGCGACCTGGTCGGGGCGCAGGCCGGGGAAGACCTTGCCGGTGTCGCCCGCCACCGGGAAGCCCGCGAGCAGCATGTCGGTCATCGCGATGTGGAAGTCCGCGCCGCCCATGGAGTGGTACTGGTTGTCCAGGCCCATGATCGGACCCGAGTTGTAGTCCTGGACGTGCAGCAGCGTCAGGTCGTCGCGCAGTGCGTGGATGACCGGCAGGTAGGAGCCGGCGCGCGGGTCCTGACCGCCCCAGGGGCCGGAGCCGTAGAACTGGTAGCCGAGCTGCACGAAGAAGGTCTCGGGCGCCATCGTGAGGACGAAGTCCGGGCCGTACTTCGCCTTGAGGGACTTCACCGCGGAGATCAGGTTGACGATCACCGGCGAGGTGGGGCTGCGGAAGTCGGTGTCGCCGGTGTTGAGGGAGAGGGAGTGGCCCTCGAAGTCGATGTCCAGCCCGTCCAGGCCGTAGGTGTCGATGATCTTCGAGACGGAGGTGACGAAGGCGTCCCGGGCGGCGGTGGAGGCGAGCTGCACCTGTCCGTTCTGGCCGCCGATCGAGATCAGCACCTTCTTGCCCGCGGCCTGCTTGGCCTTGATCGCGGCCTTGAACTCCGCCTCGGACTCGACGTTCGGGCACTCGGCGACCGGGCAGAGCGCGAAGCGGATGTCGCCGGAGGTGACGGAGGTGGGCTCACCGAAGGCGAGGTTGATGACGTCCCAGGAGGCGGGCACGTCCGCCAGCCGGGTGTAGCCGGAGCCGTTGGCGAAGCTGGAGTGCAGGTAGCCGACGAGGGCGCGGGGCGGGAGCTTGGTGTCGCCGCCGCCTCCGCCCGCCGTGGTGGTCGCGGTGACGGCGGCCGACTTCGCGGACTCGCCGGCCGCGTTGGCGGCGGTGACCTGGAAGCTGTACGCGGTGGAGGCGGTCAGGCCCGTCACGGTGACGGAGGGACCGGTGGCCGTGGCGACCTTCGTACCGCCGCGGTAGACGTGGTAGCCGCTCGCGCCGGAGACGGCGTTCCAGGAGAGCGCGACGGATGAGGAGGTGATCGCCGTGGTCTTCAGGCCGGCGGGGACGGCAGGGATCACGACGGGGTCGCCGCCGGGGCCGACGAGGGCGAGGTCGTCGACGTAGTGGGCCGGGGTGCCGTACCAGCCGTGGGTGTAGACGCTCACCGAGGTGGTGGAGGGGCCGGTCTTGAAGGTGGTGGTGAGCTGCTTCCACGCACCGGGGGACTGGGTCCAGGTGGAGACGTCGGTGGTGCCGGTGCCGGACGCGCCGAGGTAGACGTGGCCGCCTTGCACCCAGGCACTCAGCGTGTACGAGGAGTTGGGCTTGACCGCGATGCTCTGCGAGCACTTGGCGTGGTCGTTGCCGGCCGGGGTCGCCTTGAGCGCGGAGGCGCCGCTGCGGGTGGGCGTGGAGACGGCCGCGCCGCTGGAGTTCGCGCAGGTCCAGCCGTCCAGGCCCGCCTCGAAGCCGCCGTTGCGTGCCAGGTCGACGTCGGCGGCGCCTGCCGCCGGGGCCGTGGCGACCAGGGCGCCGGCGGCGAGCAGGATGGCCGACGACACGGCCAGAAGTCCGGAAAATCTGACGGTTGGTCCGGTGCGTTCCACAACAGCCTCCGCGCAGGGGGGAATTCGGGTTGGCGTGCGCACAACATGGTCCAGACCAATCAGGTTGTCAAGACCTCTGGCGGCCGACTCACCCCTCCGGACGCTCCGCACGGGCGGCCAGGGCGGCCGCGCCCGCCGCCTCGTGCATCGCGAGTTCGAGGAGTCCGGCGTCCGTGAGGGTCCCCGAACCGTCCGGCGGGACGAGCCAGCGCACTCCCCCGGTAGCCCGCCCCGGGTGCGGGACGGCGATCCAGGTGCCCTGGCCGCACCCCCTGACCCCGGTGCCGATCCAGCGTGAGACGGTGCCCGGCGGGACGAAAAAGCCCATGCGGGACTCTCCGGCGTCGGTGAGAACGGGGCCCGGGCGGTCGATCAGACGGGTGAGGACGTCGAGCGTCGGGTAGCCCAGCTCGCGCGGGAGGATCAGAACGTCCCAGCGCCTGCCGGCCGGGAGGAGCGCGATCCCCTGCGGACCGCGCTCCCACTCCCACCGACAGGCGGCCGGGTCCGGTGCCACCGATGTGAGCCACTCGACCGCGGCTTTCGTTTCCGAACCAGTCATGACCAGTCTCCCGTTGACGTGAGCACCGGCGGGGTTCCGCCGGTGCGTACACCTGCGAGAGAGGGTTCGGCGCCGACTATGACGCGGGTTGGTGCTACCGATCGGTAGTGAGCTGAGTCACAACCTCTGACCTGGGCATCTGCCCCTGGACCGGAAGCGGCTCAGCTGTCGAAGCCGAGGCCCAGCCGGTCCATCGTCCTCAGCCACAGATCGCGGTGCCCGCCGTTGCTGTCGGCACGGGCCAGGGACCGCTTGGTGATCTCGATCCCGGCCCAGGCGAAGGGCTCCGGCGGGAACGGCATCGGTTTGGAGCGGACCATGTCCAGGCGGGTCCGTGCCGTCTCCTCGCCGGAGAGCAGATCGAGCATCACGTCGGCCCCGAAGCGGGTCGATCCGACGCCGAGACCGGTGTATCCGGCGGCGTACGCGACCCGTCCCTGATGGGCCGTTCCGAAGAACGCGGTAAAGCGGGAACAGGTGTCGATCGCACCGCCCCAGGCGTGCGAGAAATTCAGCCCGGCAAGCTGCGGGAAGCAGGTGAAGAACTGCTCCGCGAGTTTCAGGAACGTCTCCGGCCGCTGGTCGAGATCGGCGCTGAGCCGGCCTCCGTACGGGTAGATCGCGTCGTATCCGCCCCACAGGATCCGGTTGTCCGCGGAAAGCCGGAAGTAGTGGAACTGGTTGGCGCTGTCGCCGAGACCCTGGCGCCCCTTCCAGCCGATGGACGCGAGCTGCTCGGGCGTGAGCGGTTCGGTCATCAGCGCGTAGTCGTAGACGGGCACGGTGTACGGACGGATCCGTTTGACGAGCGACGGGAAGACGTTGGTGCCCAGCGCTACGCGGCGCGCGAAGACCCGGCCGTACGGGGTGCGGACGGCCATTCCCGGTCCGGAGCGGACCAGGTCCAGGCCCCGGGTGTGCTCGTGGATCCGTACGCCCAGCTCCAGGCAGGCCCGCTTCAGGCCCCAGGCGAGTTTCGCCGGGTGCAGCATCGCGACGCCGCGCCGGTCCCAGAGCCCACCGAGGAAGGTGGGCGAGTCGACCTCCGCTCGCAGGGCCTCACGGTCCAGGAAGTCCACGCCCGTGATGCCGAGCCCCACGATCTCCTCGTGCCATTCCCGCAGCTCCTGAAGCTGGTGGGGTGCGGTGGCGACGTCGATCTCGCCCGTGCGCTCGAACTCGCAGTCGATGCGGTAGCGAGCCACCGCGGCCTCGATGGCGTCGAGGTTGCGCTCCCCCAGCTCCTCCAGCTCCGCGATCTCGTCCGGCCAGCGCTCCACGCCGTTGGCCAGGCCGTGGGTGAGGGAGGCGGCGCAGAAGCCGCCGTTGCGGCCCGAGGCGGCCCAGCCCACCTCGTGCCCCTCGATGAGGAGGACGTCCCGGTCCGGGTCGCGCTCCTTGGCGATGAGCGCGGTCCACAGACCGCTGTAGCCGCCGCCGACGACCAGCAGGTCGGTGTGCTCGTCGCCGGTGAGGGCGGGCAGCGGATCGGGCTTCGCCGGATCGTCCAGCCAGTAGGAGACCGGCTTGGCGCCGGAGAGTGATCGTGCGGCAGTACGCATGGCAGCTGGGGCCATGGTTTCCAACTCCTTCGGGACTTTCAGGGTCGAGCGTTGTTCTTCCGTCGGGCGGCTATGACCTGGCCGACGAGAACCACCGATACCGCCATGATGAACATGGCGGTGCCGATGACGTTGATCTGCACGGGCGTGCCGCGCTGCGCCGATCCCCAGACGAACATGGGGAACGTGACGGTGGAGCCCGCGTTGAAATTCGTGATGATGAAATCGTCGAACGAGAGCGCGAAGGCGAGCAGCGCCCCCGCCGCGATTCCCGGGGCCGCGATGGGGAGGGTCACCCGCACGAAGGTCTGCACGGGGCCCGCGTACAGGTCGCGGGCGGCTTCCTCCAGTCTCGGGTCCATCGACATGACACGCGCCTTGACGGCCGTGACGACGAAGCTGAGGCAGAACATGATGTGGGCGATGAGCACGGTCCAGAAGCCGAGCTGGGCGCCCATGTTGAGGAAAAGGGTGAGCAGGGACGCGGCCATGACGACCTCGGGCATCGCCATCGGCAGGAAGATCAGCGAGTTGATCGCGCCGCGCGCCCGGAAGCGGTAGCGGACCAGCGCGAACGCGATCATCGTGCCGAGCGCGGTCGCCCCGAGCGTCGCCCAGAAGGCGATCCGGAGCGAGAGGGAGAGCGAGCCGCACAGATCGGCGACGCCGCAGGGATCCTTCCAGGCGTCCAGCGAGAACCGCTGCCAGGCGTAGTTGAAGCGCCCGTTGGGCTTGTTGAACGAGAACACCATCACGACGATGTTCGGAACGATCATGTAGGCGAGGGTCAGCAGACCAGCGATGACGACCAGGTTCCGGCGTATCCAGCGCAGTACGGGCATCAGACCAGGTCCTCCGTACCGGAGCGGCGGATGTAGAAGGTGACCGCCAGCAGGACGATCGCCATGAGGATGAACGAGAGCGCGGCGGCCGTCGGATAGTCCAGGACCCGCAGGAACTGGCTCTGGATGACGCTGCCGACCATCTTGGTGTCCGTGGAGCCCAGCAGCTCGGCGTTGACGTAGTCGCCGCTGGCCGGGATGAAGGTCAGCAGGGTGCCGGAGACGACGCCGGGCATGGAGAGGGGGAACGTCACCTTGCGGAAGGTGGTGGCGGGGGTGGCGTAGAGGTCCCCCGCCGCCTCGTGCAGCCGGCCGTCGATCCGCTCCAGCGAGGTGTAGAGCGGCAGGATCATGAACGGCAGGAAGTTGTACGTCAGACCGCAGACGACGGCCATCGGGGTGGCGAGGACCCGGTTGGACTCGGTCCAGCCGAGCCAGCTGGTGACGTCCAGGACGTGCAGCGTGTTCAGCACGTCCACGACCGCGCCGCCGTCGGCGAGGATCGTCTTCCACGCCAGCGTACGGATGAGGAAACTGGTGAAGAACGGGGCGATGACCAGGACGAGCACCAGGTTGCGCCAGCGGCCCGCCTTGAAGGCGATGAGGTAGGCGAGCGGGTAGCCCAGCAGCAGGCACAGGATCGTGGCGGTGCCCGCGTACAGCAGGGACCGGATGAACTGCGGGTAGTACTCGTGCAGCGCGTCCACGTACGTCTGGAAGTGCCAGGTGACCTCGAAGCCCTGCTCCAGCGAGCCGGTCTGTACGGAGGTGGAGGCCTGGTAGACGAGCGGCAGGGCGAAGAAGACGACCAGCCAGAGGATGCCGGGGAGCAGCAGCCAGTACGGGACGAGGCGCCTGCGGGTGGAGGGTTTGCGGAGCACCGGTTCCCGGGGGCCGGTCGCGGGCGCGGGGGGCGCCTCGGTGACGCTCACGCGGCGTCCTCCACGCTCTCCACACCGGCGTCGATGTCCTGGGCGGCGTCGAGTCCGAAGGTGTGGGCGGGGTTCCAGTGCAGGACGACCTCGGCGCCGGGGGCCAGGCGGGTGTCGCGTTCGATGTTCTGCTCGTACACCTGGAGGGCCGTCCCGGCCGGGCTCTCGACCACGTACTGGGTGGAGACGCCGATGAAGCTGGAGTCGGTGATGCGGCCGGTGACGCGGTTGCGGCCGGCGGCTATGGAGTCCGCGTCGTCCGCGTGGGCCAGGGATATCTTCTCGGGCCGGATCCCGAGGAGGAGCCGGTCGCCGCTCGCCGTGGGGGCGGAACATCGCTCGCGGGGCAGGGTGAGCTTGCCGCCGCCCGCGGCCACCACCGGATCGGAGCCCGTGGAGACGACCTCGCCCTCGATGAGGTTGGACGTGCCGAGGAAGTTGGCGACGAAGGTGGTGCGCGGGTTCTCGTAGAGGTCGGCGGGCGCGCCGAGTTGCTCGACCCGGCCCCCGTTCATCACCGCGACGGTGTCGGCCATGGTCATGGCCTCCTCCTGGTCGTGGGTGACGTGCACGAAGGTGATGCCGACCTCGGTCTGGATCCGCTTGAGCTCCAGCTGCATCTGGCGCCGGAGCTTGAGGTCGAGGGCGCCGAGCGGTTCGTCCAGCAGCAGGACCTGCGGGTGGTTGATGAGCGCGCGGGCGACGGCGACGCGCTGCTGCTGGCCGCCGGAGAGCTGGTGCGGTTTGCGGCGGGCGAAGTCGCCGAGCTGGACGAGCTCCAGCATGGCGTCGACCTGCTTCTTGACCGACTTGATACCGCGACGGCGCAGCCCGAAGGCGACGTTCTCGGTGATGTCCAGGTGCGGGAAGAGCGCGTAGCTCTGGAAGACGGTGTTGACGGGCCGCTTGTACGGGGGCAGGCCGGTGATGTCCTTCTCCCCGAGGAAGACCGTGCCGGTGGTGGCCTCCTCCAGGCCCGCGATCATCCGCAGGGTGGTGGTCTTGCCGCAGCCGGACGCGCCGAGCAGGGCGAAGAAGGAGCCCTGGGGCACGGTCAGGTCGAGCGGCCGCACGGCGGTGAAGGAGCCGTAGGTCTTGCTGATCCCGGCGAGGCGGACATCGCCGCCCGCGGTCTGCTGCTGTGTCATGGGTCGCAGTCCCAGTGTGTTCGGGGGGAGTTCGGGGAAAGGGGTGACGGGTGACCTCGGACGGGCCGGGCCGGGCGGGTTGTCCCGGACGATGCGGCCGGCGGCGGGTCCGGTGGTCAGGCGCCGATGAGCTTGGCGAACTTCTCCTCGTACGCCGTCTCTTCCTTCGTGCTCAGGGAGCGGAAGGAGCGGGACTTCGCCGCCATCTCCTTGTCGGGAAGGATCAGCGTGTTGGAGGCCATCGACGCGTCGATCTTCGCGAGTTCGTCGCGTACGCCGTCGACCGGGCAGACGTAGTTGATGTACGCGGCGAGCTGGGCGGCGACCGGCGGTTCGTAGTAGTGGTCGATGAGCTTCTCGGCGTTGGTCTTGTGCCGGGCCTGCGCGGGGACCAGGAGGTTGTCGCTGGAGGTGATGTATCCGGCGGCCGGGATGGCGAACCTGATGTCCGGGTTGTCGGCCTGGAGCTGGATGACGTCCCCGGCCCAGCCGACGCAGGCGGCGATGTCGCCCTTGCTGAGGTCGGCGGTGTAGTCGTTGCCGGTGAAGCGGCGGATCTGCTTCTTGTCGACGGCCTTCTGGAGGCGGCCGATCGCGCCGTCGAAGTCGGTGTCGGTGAACTTCCCCGGGTCCTTGCCCTGGTCGAGGAGGGTCATGCCGATGGTGTCGCGCATCTCGGAGAGGAAGGAGACGCGGCCCTTGAGCTTCGGGTCGTCGAGCAGCTGGGTGACGGAGTCGACCTTGCGGCCGCCGGTCGCCTTCACGTTGTACGCGATGACGGTCGGGATGCCGGTCCAGGGATAGGAGTAGGCGCGGCCCGGGTCCCAGTCGGGGGTGCGGAACTGGGCGGACACGTTGGCGAAGGCGTGCGGGAGGTTCGAGGGGTCGAGCTTCTGCGCCCAGCCGAGCCGGATGATGCGGGCGGCGAGCCAGTCGGTGACGCATATGAGGTCGCGCCCGGTGTTCTGGCCGGCCGCCAGCTGCGGCTTGATCTTCCCGAAGAACTCGACGTTGTCGTTGATGTCCTCGGTGTACTTGACCTTGATCCCGGTGCGCTGGGTGAAGGCCTCCAGGGTGGGGCGGCCCTTCTCGTCCTCGCTGACGTCCATGTACTCGGTCCAGTTGGAGAAGGTGACTTCCTTCTCCTCGGCCGAGTGGTCGTCGGAGGCCGCCTGGGCGTCGGCGCGTCCGGCGGGCGGGATGCCGCACGCGCCGAGGGTGGTTATGCCGCCCAGTGCGAGCGCGCCCATGCCGGAGGCGCGCAGCAGGGAGCGGCGGGTGAGGGCGCCCCTGCCGCTGGTCAGGGAACGCCTCATGGCCGCCAGTCGGGCGGACGAGAGGCGCTCGGGCTCGTAACTCTCCATACGCGTTGCCCTTTCGGGTGGGAGGCCGCTCGGGCCCGTGGGCCCCGGTCGTGCGGCAGCTGCTATCGGTCCCCGAAGATCGTGCGGTGCCAGTCCTTGCGGGCCACCGCGGTGTTGTCGTACATGACGTGCTTGACCTGTGTGTACTCCTCGAAGGAGTACGCCGACATGTCCTTGCCGAAGCCGCTGGCCTTGTATCCGCCGTGCGGCATCTCGGAGAGGATCGGGATGTGGTCGTTCACCCACACACAGCCCGCCTGGATCTCGCGGGTGGCGCGGTTCGCGCGGTACAGGTCGCGGGTCCAGGCGGAGGCGGCCAGTCCGTACGGGGTGTCGTTGGCGAGGGCGATGCCCTCGTCGTCGGTGTCGAAGGGCAGCACCACCAGGACGGGGCCGAAGATCTCCGACTGGACGATCTCGCTGTCCTGGGCGGCGTCCGCGACGAGGGTGGGCCGGTAGTACGCGCCGTCGGCGAGGTCGCCGCCGGGGGCCTCGCCGCCGGTGACGACCCGGGCGTAGCCGCGGGCCCGCTCGACGAAGGCGGCGACGCGGTCGCGCTGGGCGTGGCTGATCAGGGGGCCGAGGTCGGTCGAGGCGTCGAAGGGGTCGCCGAGCCGGACGGTCTCCATGAGCGCGGCGACGTCCCGGACGAAGGCGTCGTAGAGCGGGCGCTGGACGTAGGCGCGGGTAGCGGCGGTGCAGTCCTGGCCGGTGTTGATGAGGGAGCCGGCGACCGCGCCGTGGACGGCGGCCTCCAGGTCGGCGTCGTCGAAGACCACGAAGGGGGCCTTGCCGCCGAGCTCCAGGTGGAGGCGCTTGACGGTGGCGGTGGCGATCTCGGCGACCCGCTTGCCGACGGCGGTGGAGCCGGTGAAGGAGGTCATGACGACGTCGGGGTGGCCCACGAGGTGCTCGCCCGCGTCCTTGCCCGCGCCGGTGACGATGTTGATCACACCGTCGGGGATACCGGCCTCGGTGGCGGCCTGGGCGAACATCAGCGAGGTGAGCGGGGTGAGTTCGGCGGGCTTGAGGACGATGGTGTTGCCCGCGGCGACGGCCGGGAGGACCTTCCAGGCCGCCATCTGGAGGGGGTAGTTCCAGGGGGCGATGGAGCCGACGACGCCGATCGCCTCGCGGCGTACGTAGGAGGTGTGGTCGCCGTCGTACTCGGCGGCGGCCTTGCCCTCCAGGTGGCGGGCCGCGCCCGCGAAGAAGGCGGCGTTGTCGACGGTGCCGGGGACGTCGAACTCGGTGGAGAGCTTGATCGGCTTGCCGCACTGGAGGGACTCGGCGTACGCGAAGTCGTCCGCCTGCTCGGCGAGGACCGCGGCGAAGCGGTGCATCGCCTCGGAGCGTTCGCCGGGGGTGGCTCCGGACCAGCCGGGGAAGGCGGCGCGGGCGGCGGCGACGGCGGCGTCCACGTCGTCGGCACCCGCCAGCTCGTAGCGGAGCACGGTCTCGCCGGTCGCGGGGTTCACCACCTCGTGGTGGCTGCCGGAGGTACCGGGGAGCAGCCTGCCGCCGATGTACTGCGCACCTTCCGCGAAGCGGTCGTGGACCTGGAAGCCGTTGCTCATGACGCTCTCCTCCGCCGCTGTACCCGCTGGGCGGGGTCGGCGTAGCTACTTCGTGAATTGAGTGCCGATCCTGGCAGAGGGGTTCAAGCCCAACAAGTGATTCCGTTGTTGCCTTTTGGTTACGCGACGGAATCTGTCGACCATGTGTCGCGTCGGTGCGGAAATCCCCGTACGGAGTGTCAGTGGCGGATGCCACACTCACATGCCATGGGGCCGATCGATGAACTTCTGGCGGACGTGGCGCGGGGCAGGCGGGTGAAGTACCTGCCGTTCTGGGGGCACCGGCCGCGCCCGGACGGGCGGCTGGGGCCGAGTTGTCTGAGTCAGTGGTGGCCGTCGCCGTTCACGGTGGACGGGGTGACCTACGCGAGTGCCGAGCACTGGATGATGGCCGGCAAGGCGCGGCTCTTCGGTGATCCGGAGGCGGAGCGGGCGGCGGTGTCCGCGAAGAGCCCCGCGGCGGCGAAGAGGGCGGGGCGCCTGGTGCGCGCCTTCGACGAGGACGTGTGGATACGGGAGCGGTTCGCCCTGGTGGTGGAGGGCAGCACGCACAAGTTCGGTCAGGACCCGGAGCTGGGCGGCTTCCTCCTGGGCACCGGGAACCGGGTGCTGGTGGAGGCGTCCCCGCTGGACCGGATCTGGGGCGTCGGGCTCGCGGCGGACGACGAGCGGGTGGAGCGGCCGCAGCAGTGGCGGGGGCTCAATCTGCTGGGCTTCGCGCTGATGGAGGCGCGGGAGAGGCTGCGGGCGGGCGCGGAGGCCTGAGGCGGATTCCGTACGGGGGCGACTGGGGGTCGGTTCCGGTACGCAGGTGCCTGGCGACGGTTCCGGTACGCAGGTGTCCGGGGCGGCTTCCGCACGCAGGTATTCGGGGCGGGTTCCGTACGCAGGTATTCGGGGCGGCTCCCCTGCGGAGGCGCGGGGGGAGGCGGCCACCGAAGCTCGGCCGGGCGGGGATCGGTTCCTGCCCGGCCGAGGTGTACGGCGTTGGCGCCGGCGGTGCCAGGCCCTGCCCTAGCGGCGGTCCTCGACGACCAGCGACGTGGCGAACGGGTCGTCGTAGCTGTCGTTGCCGTCCCTGTCGCTGTCGCTGTCGGAGCTCGTCGCTGCCCAGATGGCCAGCCCGAGGAACGCGGCGCCGATGACGATGCCGACGGGGCCGAGGATGACCCCGGCGAGCGCCATGCCCCGGTTGGTGGCCTCACCGCGCTTGGCACGGCCGAGGCCGATGATGCCGAAGATGAGCGCGAGGATGCCGAGGATGATGTTGAGGCCGTAGAAGCAGAAGCCGACCACCGAGATGATGCCGATCACCATCGCGGCCGTGCCCAGTCCGTTGTTGGGCGCGGGGGCCCAGCCGGCCGGACCTGCTCCGTAGGCGCCGTAGCCCGGGTAGCCGCCGTACGGCTGCGGGGGCGGAGCCGGGTAGCCGTAGTGCGCGGCGGGCGGCGGGGCCGCGTGGCCGGGGCCGTTCGGGCCGATCGGCGGCGGCGGTACGTCCGAGGGTGCGGGCCCGAAGCCGCCGGCCTGGGGTATCGGCCCGGTGCCGTCCCCCGCGGCCGGTCCGGCGCTCGGCATCGACGTCACGGTCGGCTGGGCGTGGACCGGGGCGGGTGGCGGCGTGGGCGCAGCCGCCTTGCCCAGTTCCACCCTGCTGTCCGGCGGCGCCCACGGATCGCGCGGCGCGGCCCCGCCCCCGGGCTGCTCTGTGTTGTCTGACATGGGCCTCCCCCATCGTGGTCCCGTCATGCTACGGCCAGGCTTCAAGGCCCCGGACCCCGCCTGCGATGATCGGTGGGGCCGGTACGCCCGGCCGACGTCACGCCGAACGGGAGATTCTCGATGACCGATCCGCATCCCTTCATCGCCGGGCTGCCCAAGGCCGAACTCCATGTCCACCACGTCGGGTCGGCCTCGCCCCGGATCGTCGCGGAGCTGGCCGCCCGGCACCCGGACACCAAGGTTCCCACGGACCCGGAGGCCCTGGTCGACTACTTCACCTTCACGGACTTCGCTCACTTCGTCGAGGTCTACCTCTCGGTGGTGGACCTGATCCGCACCCCCGAGGACGTCCGGCTGCTCACCTTCGAGGTGGCGCGGGACATGGCCCGGCAGAACATCCGGTACGCGGAGCTGACCGTGACGCCGTACAGCTCGACCCGGCGGGGCATCCCCGAGGTCGGGTTCATGGAGGCCATCGAGGACGCGCGCAAGGCCGCCGAGGCCGAGCTGGGCGTCGTGCTGCGCTGGTGCTTCGACATCCCCGGCGAGGCCGGGCTCGAGTCGGCCGAGGAGACCGCCCGGCTCGCGCTGGAGCACCGGCCCGAGGGACTCGTCTCCTTCGGTCTCGGCGGGCCGGAGATCGGGGTGGACCGCCCCCAGTTCAAGCCCTACTTCGACCGGGCCATCGCGGCGGGCCTGCACTCGGTGCCGCACGCCGGGGAGACCACGGGGCCGCGGACGATCTGGGACGCCCTGACCGCGCTGCGCGCCGAGCGCATCGGCCACGGAACCACCTCCGTCCAGGACCCCGGACTGTTGGAGCACCTCGCCGAGCACCGCATCGCGCTGGAGGTCTGCCCGACGTCGAACGTCGCCACCCGCGCGGTCACGGACATCGAGCTGCACCCGATCCGGGAGATGGTGGCGGCGGGCGTGCTGGTGACCGTCAACAGCGACGACCCGCCGATGTTCGGCACCGACCTCAACAACGAGTACGCGGTGGCCGCCCGGCTGCTGGAGCTCGACGAGCGCGGCATCGCGGAGCTCGCGAAGAACGCCGTGGAGGCATCGTTCCTCGACCCGGCGGGCAAGCGGAAGCTGGCCGAGGAGATCGACATGTACACGGCGAACTGGCTCCGGGCTCCCGGCCGCTGACCCGGTCGTCGACAATGGCCCCATGGCCAACACCGTCACCAGCGTCACCGCCGTGGGGCATCGCGGCGATCCGTATCTCGCGCGCGAGAACACTCTGCCCTCGATCCGCTCCGCCCTCGCACGGGGGGCGGACGCGGTCGAGATCGATGTGCGGGTGACCCGCGACGGGGTGCCCGTCCTGCTGCACGACGCGACGCTGGAGCGGCTGTGGGGCCACGACCGGAGGCTGGACCGGCTGGACCACGCGGAGCTGGCGGAGTTGACGGGCGGCGGCGTGCCCACGCTCCGCGAGGCGCTGCTCGCCGCCGGGGCGCGCCGGGTGATGGTGGATCTGCCCGGCTCCACGGACGCCTCGGTGAAGAAGATCGTCGGGACGGTCCGGGAGTGCGGGGCGGGCGACCGGGCCTACTACTGCGCGAGCGCGGACGCGATGCTGCGGGTGCGCGCCGCCGATCCGTCCGCCGAGATCGCCCTGACCTGGACCACGCTGGCCCCGCCGCGTCCGGAGCTGCTGGCCGCGGTGAGGCCGCGCTGGCTGAACTACCGCTTCGGCCTGGTGAGCCGGGAACTGACGGACCGGGCGCACCGGGACGGGCTGCTCGTCTCCGCGTGGACGGCCGACACGAAGCGCACGATGCGCCGGCTGATCGAGCGGGGCGTCGACTCGATCACCACCAACCGGATCGACACGCTTCACCGGCTGCTGGCCAACTCGCCCGGTCACGGCGGTTCTTGATCGGTCCGGCATGATGGGGAGCCCCCGCACCGCCCGCCGCCGCACCGAGACGTCGGGCCCTTGGGCATCGAGGAGCAGATGTGATGGATCCCCGACCGCAGCCGGCCACAGCCCGGATACGTTCCGACGTGGCGCACAACGCCCGCGTGTGGAACTACTGGCTGGGCGGCAAGGACAACTACCCGGTGGACCGGGAGGTGGGCGACCGGGTGACCGGGATGTACCCGAGCATCGGTGAAGTGGCGCGCGCGGACCGGGCGTTCCTCGGCCGTGTGGTGCGTCATCTGGCCGGCGACGTGGGCATCGACCAGTTCCTCGACATCGGCACCGGGCTGCCGACCGTGAACAACACCCACGAGATCGCCCAGCACACCGCTCCGCACGCGCGCATCGTGTACGTGGACAACGATCCGATCGTGCTGGCCCACGCCCGCGCCCTGCTGACCAGCTCGCTGGAGGGCGCGACCGAGTACGTCGACGCGGACGCGCACCACCCGGAGCAGATCCTGCGGGCCGCCGAGCCCACCCTGGACCTGGGGCGGCCGGTCGCGGTGATGATGCTCGGCATCCTGAACTTCGTGCTGGACACGGACGAGGCGCGGTCCATCGTGCGGACGCTGATGGCGGCCGTGCCGTCGGGCAGCCACCTGGTGCTGACCCACCCGACGCAGGAGCTGGGCGGCGAGGGCAACGAGGCGGCGATGCGCTTCTGGAACGAGAACGCCACACCGCCCATCACCGCCCGCGGCAGGGAGGAGTTCGCCGGTTTCCTGGACGGTCTGGAGATCCTGGAGCCGGGGATCGTCTCCTGCTCCCGCTGGCGTACGAACCCGCGGGAGCCGGAGGTCGCGCAGTTCGGGGTGGTGGCCCGGAAGCCCTGATGCCCTTCCCGGGCACGGCGGCGCGGCTGCACGGGCCGCGGACCGTCGATCTGTTCACGCTGCCCGGGCGCCCCGGTGCGCACCCACGGCTCCGGGAAGCCGGTGCAGTGCGGCGCCGGCCTCTCGGTGCTCGCCCTGGGCGGCCGCCAGGTGTGGTGCAGGACGGGCGGCCGCCGGGGATACGACACGGCGGTGGCGGCCACCCGCCACCTCTCTCCCGCACGCCGGTCCACGGCGTCGGCGCGACGGACGCGAACGGGAAGGGCGGGAACGTCACGGCGATGGGCATCGTGGTGGCCGCCGTCGGACCGCCACCGGCCGCTTGAGCCGGTCGCCGTCCCGCGGAGGCCGACGGCCGTGAAGGAGCCCGGTCGGGCGGGCCGGGTGCGTCAGGCGCCCGCCGGGACGGGCGCCGGGGTCGCGGTGGCCGCCTGCTCCAGTGCCTCCAGGCGCTTGATCATGCGGCGGACGATCAGCAGCGGGATCACGCCGAAGACCCCGAAGGACATGTCGATCAGGCTCCACCAGAACGGGATGTCGCGGATCGGGCCGCAGATCAGGGCGAGCGGGATGATCCCGGCGCAGGCGATCATGCCGAACTCGATGACCCAGATGTTGCGGACCGGGTCGCGGTAGGGGCCGTAGAAGGCGACCGCGATGACCAGGTGGGCGAAGGCCAGCCAGTCGGTGCCGTACAGCATGAAGGGCTGCTCGCGATCGACGGTGTCGAGCCCTTCGCGGACCCGGGTGATCCACTCCATCAGACCGGGAAGGTGCTCGGGGACCGGGGAGGCCGAGGCGCCCAGCAGGTCCTCGGCCCAGCGGAGTTCGGTGACGAGCGGGAAAGCCGTGAGCCCGCTCAGCACCAGACAGACGATGAAGAACACCAACCACCTGCGTATACGCCGCGTGAGGGCGTGTCGCTCGCTCATGTCCGCAGCGTACGCCCGCATTTGCCGCCCCTTCACGGCACCCCCGCCAGGGCTTCACAAGCCGACGATGGAGTTCCACTTCTTGGCGAAGTCCATCCGCTCCCCGGAGGTGATGTCGCGGGCGATGGCGAGCCGCTCGCGCATCGCGCCGTCGGGGAAGATCAGCGGATCCTCGGCGAGTGCGGCGGTCTCCGCGTTCTTCGAAGAGGCCAGGACGTCCCGGGCGGCGGGCACGGGGCAGACGTAGTTGACCCAGGCGGCCAGTTCGGCGGCGACCTCGGGGTCGTAGTAGTGGTCCACCAGGCGTTCCGCGTTGCGCTTGTGGCGCGCGAGGTTGGGGATCATCAGGGACTCCGCCCACAGTTCGGCGCCTTCCTCGGGGACGACGAACTCGATGTCGGGGTTGTCGGCCTGGAGCTGGATGACGTCGCCGGAGTACGCCTGGCAGGCGAGCACGTCGCCGGTGGCGAGGTCCTTGATGTAGTCGTTGCCGGTGAAGCGGCGGATGTGCTTCGAGCGGACCCGTTTCCGTGTCTGCTCGCAGATCTCGTGGAAGTCGTCGGCCGTCCAGCGGGTGATGTCGACGCCGTTGCCCTGCATCAGCAGCGCGAACGACTCGTCGAGTCCGGAGAGCAGGGTGACCCGGCCCCGGAGGTCGTCCGCCCACAGGTCGCCGGTGGACCGGATCTCGCGGCCGAGCCTCTTGCGGTTGTAGGCGATGCCGGTGATCCCGGACTGCCAGGGGACGCTGTGGCGCCGGCCCTCGTCGAAGGCGGGAGAACGCAGCAGGGGGTCGAGGTACTCGGCGACGTTCGGCTGCTTGGCGCGGTCCATCTCCTGGACCCAGCCGAGCCGGACGAAGCGGGCGGCCATCCAGTCGCTGATGACGATCAGGTCGCGGCCGGTCTCCTGGTGGTTCATCAGCGCGGGGCTGATCTTCCCGAAGAACTCGTCGTTGTCGTTGATCTCCTCGGTGTACGTGACGGAGATCCCGGTCCGCTTCGAGAAGGCGTCCAGGGTGGGCCGCCGCGACTCTTTGTCGTCGTCGGTGTCGATGTAGAGCGGCCAGTTGGCGAAGTGCAGGGTGTGATCGGTGGCGGAGCTGTCGCGGCCGGCCCGGTCGCCGGGCTCGACGTAGGCCGCGGGCACCCCGCAGCCGGCCAGGGTGGCGCCGGCCGCTCCCGCCCCGAGGGCACGCAGCAGGGAACGGCGGGACATGGGATTCTTGCTGATCGCTCGCACTCGCGCAGAATGCCGGTCGCCGGTCGCGCGGACAATGGACCAAGCGTCCAGCGGGGCGGGTCCGCCCCGCACACCTTGTACAGCCTGCCCCGCACGCCTTGCACGGCGGGGCACGGGAACGGCCCCGGACCGAAGTCCGGGGCCGTGCACGACCGGCAGCGGAGCCGTCAGTCCTCGATGGAGGTCATCACGTGCTTGATGCGCGTGTAGTCCTCGAAGCCGTACGCGGAGAGGTCCTTGCCGTAGCCGGACTTCTTGAATCCGCCGTGCGGCATCTCGGCGACCAGCGGGATGTGGGTGTTGATCCACACGCAGCCGAAGTCGAGGTTCTTGGACATGCGCATGGCGCGGGAGTGGTTCGTCGTCCACACCGAGGAGGCGAGCGCGTAGTCGACGCCGTTGGCGTAGTCGACGGCCTGCTGCTCGTCGGTGAAGGACTGGACGGTGATGACGGGGCCGAAGACCTCGTTCTGGATGATCTCGTCGTCCTGCTTCAGGCCGGAGACGACGGTCGGCGCGTAGAAGTAGCCCTTGTCGCCGACCCGGTGGCCGCCCGCCTCGACCTTGGCGTGGGCGGGGAGCCGCTCGATGAAGCCGCTGACCTGCTTCAGCTGGTTGGCGTTGTTGAGCGGACCGTACGCCACGTCCTCGTCGTCCGGCTGCCCGGTCTTCGTGTCGGCGGCGGCCTTGGCGAGCGCGGTGACGAACGCGTCGTGGATCGACTCGTGGACCAGGACGCGGGTGGCGGCCGTACAGTCCTGGCCCGCGTTGAAGAAGCCCGCCTCGGAGACCCCCGCGACGGTCTTGGCGATGTCGGCGTCGTCGAAGACCACGACGGGCGCCTTGCCGCCGAGCTCCAGGTGGACGCGCTTGACGTCCTTGGCCGCGGACTCGGCGACCTGCGTGCCCGCCCGTACCGAACCGGTGATGGAGGCCATCGCCGGGGTCGGGTGCTCGACCATGGCGCGGCCGGTGTCCCGGTCGCCGCACAGGACGTTGAAGACGCCCTTGGGCAGGATCTGCCCGATGATCTCGGCCATCAGCACGGTCGACGCCGGGGTGGTGTCGGACGGCTTGATGACGACCGTGTTGCCCGCGGCGAGCGCCGGGGCGAACTTCCAGACGGCCATCATCATCGGGTAGTTCCACGGCGCGACCTGGGCGCAGACGCCGACCGGCTCGCGGCGGACGATGGAGGTCAGGCCCTCCATGTACTCGCCGGCCGAGCGGCCTTCGAGAAGTCGTGCGGCCCCCGCGAAGAAGCGGATCTGGTCCACCATCGGCGGGATCTCTTCGCTGCGGGTCAGACCGAGCGGCTTGCCGGTGTTCTCCGACTCCGCGGCGATCAGGTCCTCGGCCCGCTCCTCGAACGCGTCCGCGATCTTCAGCAGAGCCTTCTGGCGCTCGGCGGGCGTGGTGTCGCGCCAAGCGGGGAAGGCCGCCGCGGCGGCCTCCATGGCGGCATCGACGTCGGCCTGACCGGAGAGCGGCGAGGTCGCGTAGACCTCTTCCGTCACCGGGCTGACCACATCGATGGTCCGCCCGTCCGCGGCGTCCCGGAACTCTCCGTTGATGTAGTTGCGCAGACGGCGCACCTCGGTGGTCACAACCACCCCTCCTGTCGGCTGTCCGATGGGTGAGACGTCCACCCTAATCGTTCCGGTGACGCTTTCGACATACCCACCCGCCCGCAACTTCGGATTCAGTCATATCCAGGCGTCCAGACAACGAATTTCATCGATCTGGGGTTGCGAGACAGACGAGGAGCGGTGCATGGTGGGTGCGTGGCCAGTCGCAGCGCAGACTCCAGGACCGGGAACGGATCACCGCCAGCGGTCGATGCCGTCTCCCTCGCAATCATCCAGCAGCTCCAGGAGGACGGACGTCGTCCGTACGCCGCGATCGGCAAGGCCGTCGGCCTCTCCGAAGCGGCTGTGCGCCAGCGCGTCCAGAAGCTGCTCGACCAGGGCGTCATGCAGATCGTCGCCGTCACGGACCCGCTCACCGTGGGGTTCCGGCGTCAGGCGATGGTCGGCATCAATGTCGAGGGCGACCTCGACCCGGTGGCCGAAGCCCTGTCGGCCATGGCCGAGTGCGAGTACGTGGTCATGACCGCGGGCTCCTTCGACCTGATGGTGGAGATCGTCTGCGAGGACGACGACCACCTGCTGGAGATGATCAACAAACGCATCCGGACCCTTCCCGGAGTGCGCTCCACCGAGAGCTTCGTCTACCTCAAGCTCAAGAAGCAGACCTATATGTGGGGAACCCGATAGCCGTGAGCAAGGACCTCAGCCGAACCGCGTACGACCACCTGTGGATGCACTTCACCCGCATGTCGGACTACGAGAACGCGCCCGTTCCCACCATCGTGCGTGGCGAGGGAACGTACATCTTCGACGACAAGGGCAAGCGCTACCTGGACGGTCTCTCCGGCCTGTTCGTGGTCAACGCCGGTCACGGTCGTCACGAGCTCGCCGAGACGGCGTACAAGCAGGCCCAGGAGCTGGCCTTCTTCCCGGTGTGGTCCTACGCCCACCCGAAGGCCGTCGAGCTGGCCGAGCGTCTCGCCGACTACGCCCCGGGCGACCTCAACAAGGTCTTCTTCACCACCGGTGGCGGCGAGGCCGTCGAGACCGCGTGGAAGCTGGCCAAGCAGTACTTCAAGCTCAAGGGCCAGCCGACCAAGTACAAGGTCATCTCGCGTGCCGTCGCCTACCACGGCACCCCGCAGGGCGCGCTGTCCATCACCGGCCTCCCGGCCCTGAAGGCCCCCTTCGAGCCACTCGTCCCCGGCGCGCACAAGGTGCCGAACACCAACATCTACCGCGCCCCGCTCTTCGGCGACGACCCGGTGGCCTTCGGCCGCTGGGCCGCCGACCAGATCGAGCAGGAGATCCTCTTCGAGGGCCCCGAGACCGTCGCGGCCGTCTTCCTGGAGCCCGTGCAGAACGCGGGCGGCTGCTTCCCGCCGCCGCCCGGCTACTTCCAGCGGGTCCGCGAGATCTGCGACAAGTACGACGTGCTGCTCGTCTCCGACGAGGTCATCTGCGCCTTCGGCCGGCTCGGCACCATCTTCGCGTGCGACAAGTTCGGCTACGTGCCGGACATGATCACCTGCGCGAAGGGCATGACCTCGGGCTACTCCCCGATCGGCGCCTGCATCGTCTCGGACCGGATCGCGGAGCCGTTCTACGAGGGCGGCAACACCTTCCTGCACGGCTACACCTTCGGCGGCCACCCGGTCTCCGCCGCGGTGGGCATCGCCAACCTCGACCTCTTCGAGCGCGAGAACCTCACCCAGCACGTCCTCGACAACGAGAACGCCTTCCTGACGACGCTGCAGAAGCTCCACGACCTGCCGATCGTCGGCGACGTCCGCGGCAACGGGTTCTTCTACGGCATCGAGCTGGTGAAGGACAAGGCCACCAAGGAGACGTTCACCGACGAGGAGACCGAACGCGTCCTGTACGGCTTCCTCTCCAAGGCGCTGTACGACAACGGCCTTTACTGCCGGGCCGACGACCGCGGCGACCCGGTCATCCAGCTCGCGCCGCCGCTGATCTCCGACCAGTCGACGTTCGACGAGATCGAGGGCATTCTGCGGGCCGTCCTCACGGAGGCCTGGACGAAGCTCTGACCGGCACCAGGCCCCCCGGCTGATCGCCCACCGGCGGTCATTTCATACGCTTCTCCGGCCCGGATACGCCCCTTCGAGTGACAAGGGGCGTATCCGGGCCGCGTGCTGTGCGCCCACACCGGTCCGGCTATCTACGGTGCCGAGTGACCGATCGGCCGCGTCTTCGTTCCCCCGTACGGGGGAACGGGAAATCTGACCTGAACCGAGGTGTACGCCATGGTGGCCCCGCCGGACAACGACGTGATCTGGGCGCGTTCCCTGCACCACTCCCACAACGGATCGCCCGGTCTCGGCGGTGTCTCCCTCGGTGTCCGGGACGCCGAGATCCTCGCTGTGACCGGGCCGCGCGGCAGCGGGAAGACCACGCTGCTGCACTGTCTCTCCGGCCGGCTGGTGCCCCAGCAGGGCGAGGTCTGGTTCAACAGCGTCCCCGTCCACACCATGACCCCCCGGGTCCGCGAACAGCTGCGCCGGGAGCGCTTCGGCTGGATCGCCTCCGACCCGGAGCTGGTGCCGGAGCTGACCGTCTGGGAGAACACCGCGCTGCCCCTGCTGCTGCGCGGCGTCTCGCACCGCGCCGCCCGGAAGACCGCCACCGAGTGGCTGGAGCGCCTGGACATCGCCGCGTTCGCCAAGAAGCGGCCGCACGCGCTCCTCCAGGCGCAGCGCCAGCGGGTCTCGGTGGCCCGCGCCCTCTGCGGCACACCGAAGGTGATCTTCGCCGACGAGCCCACCGCGACCCTGCACCGCGCGGAACGTACCCAGGTGCTGCGCACCCTGACCACGGCGGCCCGTTCGCACGGCATCACCGTCGTGCTGGCGACGCACGACGCCGAGGTCGCCGCGCTCGCCGACCGGGCCGTCCCGCTGCTGGACGGCCGCCGCGTCGCCACCGGTACCGTGCCCGCGAAACCGGAAGCGGAGGGCCGCGCGGCGTGCTCGCTCTCCGTCTAGCCCGCGGGTCCCATCCCCTCGTCCTGGCCCGGCGGCTCCTGGTGGCCGCCGCCTCGGCCGGCGTCGGGTTCCTCCTCCTGTGCGCCCTCGGGTACGCCGCCGCGCACCCGGCGTCCGCCGGTTCGGTGCTGCGGCTGCTGTGGTGCTTCGTCCCGCTGGCCGCCACCGTGCAGTTCGCCGTGGCGGTGGCGCGGGCCGACCCGAGCACCCGGCCCCGGCCGGGCCTCTCCTCCGTGGGCCTCGGCCCGGTCCGGCTGTCCGCGCTGGCCGCGGTCTCCACCGCCGTCTCCACCACGCTCGGTTCCATGGTGGCCCTGCTCTTCTTCCTGCATCTGCGCGGCGATCTCACCGGCATGCCGTTCGACGGGGGCGCCGCGGAGTTCCTCGGCGCGGGCAGCCCGCTGCCCCTGGCCGCCGCGCTGATGCTGCTGGCGCTCGTACCGGTGGCCGCGTCGACGGCGAGCGCGCTGGCGCTGCGGACGCGGCCCGATCCGGCCCGGGACACCTTCGGCTCCGAGGAACTGCCGGAGCCCGCACCCGCCCCGGCCGGACTGCCCTGGGGCGTGGCGCTGACGGCTGCCGGACTCGCGGTCGAGGCGATCGCGTCACGGGGCCCTGCGGGGAGCGCGTTCCCGCTGCCCGGACGGTACGACTCCACCCCGGTGGCGGTCCTTATCGGGTGGACGCTCACGGCGGTCGGCCTGGCGATGGCGGGGCCGAGCCTGACCCATCTGTGCGGGCGGGCGCTGCAGGCCGTGCGCCCCGGCGCCGTACGGCTGCTGGCGGGGCGGGTCCTGATGGACGAGGCGCGCCGGATCGGCCGCCCGCTCGGGGTCGTCTGCGCGGTACTGTCCGCCGTGATCGCCGCTTCGGCACTGTACGGGGGCGACGAGCGCCCGTACGGCCCGCTCACCGCGCTCGGCGCGGTCCTGGTCCTCGGCTGTACGGCGGCGACGCTGCTGACCTCGGCGCTGGAGGCCAAGCACGCCCGCGCCCACACGGTCGAGGTGCTGCTCAGGATGGGCGCTCCGGCCGCCACGCTGCGCCGGGCGACGGCGCTGCGGGCGGGCGCGCTGCTGGTCCTGTTCGCCCCGCTGACGTGGGTGATCGCGCAGTTGGCGGCGCTTCCGCTGACGAAGTGAACCGCCGGCGGCTCCCTTCCGGAGGTCTTGGGACGGGGATCCGGCGGGCTCAGGGATGGGTGGCGAGCCGGGCGGCCAGGGCATCGAAGAAGGCCTCCCAACCGTCCTCCGCCGCCGCGTACTGCTCCGGCGTGAGGTTGCCGCCGCGCTGCTGGAAGGCCAACTCGGTGGTCCCGTCGCCGAGGTCGCTGAAGGTGACGGTGACGATCTCGCCCTCGGCGTCCTCGGGCGCCGAGGCGTCCTTGAGCGTGAGGACGAGACCGTCGGGCTCGCTCACCTCGCGGTAGATCCCGTGGAAGGGCATCTCCACTCCCGGCATCACGATGACCAGGCTCCACGCGCCGCCGGGCCGTACGTTCATCGCCACCCGGTCCAGGGGGACGTCCGCCTCTCCCCCGTACCAGGCGGCGAAGTCCTCCGGTGAGGTCCAGGCGGCGAAGACGCGCTGCTGCGGGGCGTGCAGGACGCGGGTGAGGTCGATGCCCTCGCGGGTGCCACCGGTCATGATCACGGTCCTTGTCCGATCCGGCCGTCCCGCGGGGCCGGATCGCCGGCCGCGGGATTGTCCGCCTCCAGCTTGCCCGGCCCGCCGCCCCCCTGCCACGCGTCGGTGAGGGGGCGGCAGTCCCGCGAGGGTGTCGTGAGTCCTTCTTCCTCCACCACGCCACGCGGGCGCAGCGCGCCGGAGGGTGTATGCCGTCCCCTGCCCGGGACCGTACGGCGTCCCGCCCCTCCTGCCGTACTGCTTCGCACGCCGCTTCGGGGCCGGGGCCCCGGGCGTGCGGGCGGACGCCGGGCGAGGGCCGTAGCGGTCGGCCGGGCCCCGACAACCAGGACGGGCGGCGGAAGCGGGGCGGCGGCGACGGCTCACCCCATGGCGGCGACCGCTCCCCCCCCCTGCCGGCGACCGCTCGCCCTGTCACTCCGCCGCCAGCACCACCGTCTCCGCCGCGTCGAAGCGGACGCCCACGACCGCACCCTCGTCCGGGGTGTCCCGCAGGGCGCACTCGGCCTCCAGCACCGGCGCGTTCTCAGGTATCAGCCGTACGGTCACGTGGTTGCCCCGGAAGGTGCGGACGCCGACCGTGCAGCGCAGACCGTCCTCGGGAGCGCCGATCAGGACGCCGGCGGGCCGGACCAGCAGATCCATCTCACCCTGCGGGGAGCCCTCGGGCACCGGCACCTTGCCCCAGGCGGTGGCGGCGGCCGGGCCGGTCACGGTCGCCGGAGTGACGTTGTCGAAGCCGAGGAAGCGAGCGACGAACGCCGAGGCGGGACGCTGCCAGACGTCCAGCGGGCCGCCCTCCTGAGCGATCCGGCCGTCCCGCATCACGACGACCCGGTCGGCGAGCGCGAACGCCTCGCCCTGGTCATGCGTGACGGCCAGCACGGTGGTGCCCAAGTCCTGGAACAGGGTGCGCAGTTCGACGACAAGGCGTTCGCGGAGGCTGCGGTCGAGCTGGCCGAGCGGCTCGTCCAGCATCAGGAGCTTCGGGCGCGGGGCGAGCGCGCGGGCCAGGGCGACGCGCTGCTGCTCACCGCCGGACAGCGCGGCGACCGCGCGGCGTTCGGCGCCGGGCAGACCGACCAGCTCCAGCAGCTCACGCACCCGGTGCTCGGCCTCGGCCCGCCCGACGCCGTGCATCCGGAGCCCGAAGGCGACGTTGGCGCCGACGTCCCGGTGCGGGAAGAGCTGGTGGTCCTGGAACATCAGGCCGAGGCCGCGCCGGTGCACCGGGACGCCTCTCTGGTCCTGTCCGGCCAGCAGGACCCGGCCGCCGTCCATGGGCTGGAGCCCGGCGACGGCCCGGAGCAGGGTGGACTTCCCGCTGCCGCTGGGACCGAGCAGGCAGACGATCCGGTGGTCGGCGACCTCCAGGTCGACCGCGTCCAGCGCCGTCCGCTTCCCGAACCGCACGGTGGCTTCCCGCAAGCTCAGCATGTCGTTCAGAACTCCCCGGATCGGTCGGTGCGGATACGTTCGAGGAGCAGCAGCGACACCGCGCACACCAGCATCAGGATCGTGCTGAGGGCCATCGCCTGCCCGTAGTTGAGCTCCCCCGACCGGCCCAGCAGCCGGGCCACGGCGACCGGCAGGGTCGGGTTGTCCGGCCGCGCGATGAAGACCGTCGCGCCGAACTCCCCGAGGGAGACGGCGAAGGCGAAGCCCGCCGCGACCAGCACAGCCCGCCGCACCAGCGGCAGATCGACCTCCCGCCAGGCCCGCAGCGGGGAGGCCCCCAGCACGGCGGCGGCCTCCCGCAGCCGGTCGTCGACCGCGCGCAGCACGGGCAGCATGGTCCGTACGACGAAGGGGACGCCGACCAGCGCCTGGGCCAGCGGGACCAGGATCCAGGAGGTGCGCAGGTCGAGCGGCGGCTCGTCGAGAGTGATCAGGAAGCCGAAGCCGACGGTGACGGCGGACACCCCGAGCGGCAGCATCAGCAGCGCGTCGAAGCCGCGGACCAGCGGCCCGGCCCGCCGGGTCAGGGCCGCCGCCGCGAGCCCGCCGACGACGAGCGCGATGAGCGTCGCGACGAGCGCGTACCGCAGGGAGTTGCCGACGGCCTCCAGCGGCGGGACCAGGAAGGTGGAGGAGCCGCCGGACCCGGCCGACTGGAGGGCCCGGTAGTAGCCGAGGCCATACCCGCCGGATCCGTCGAAGGAGCGCTCCACCAGCACCCCCAGCGGCAGCAGGATCAGCAGCAGCGCGGTGAGGAGGACACCGCCGAGCAGTGCCCACTGTCCGGGACCGCGCGGCCGACGAGACGTCTGGCCCGGGTCGACGAGCTTCAGCGCCCGCTCCCGGCGGCGTACGGTCGCGGCGTGCACGGCGAGGATCGCGCCGACCGCGGCGAACTGGACCAGGCTCAGCACGGCGGCCGTCGGCAGGTCCAGCAGTTGTGCGGTCTGCCGGTAGATCTCCACCTCCAGGGTGGAGTAGGCGGGTCCGCCGAGGATCTGTACGACGCCGAAGGAGGTGAGGGTGAAGAGGAAGACCATCAGCGCGGCGGCGGCGACGGCCGGGGCGAGCGCGGGCAGCGTCACCCGGCGGAAGGCGGCGAACCGTCCGGCGCCGAGCACCCGGGCGGCCTCCTCCTGCCGGGGGTCCAGCTGGGACCAGAGACCGCCCACCGTCCGTACGACCACGGCGTAGTTGAAGAAGACGTGGGCCAGGAGGATCGCCCACACGGTGGTGTCCAGGCGGACGCCCCACAGTTCGTCGAGGAGCCCGCCCCGGCCCAGCAGCGCCAGGAACGCGGTGCCGACGACGACGGTGGGCAGCACGAACGGCACCGTGACGACCGCCCGCAGCAGTTGCTTGCCGGGGAAGTCGAGCCGGGCGAAGGCATACGCCCCGGGCAGGGCGATCAGCAGGGTGAGCGCGGTCGAGGCGAGGGCCTGCCAGGTGGTGAACCAGAGGACGTCGAGGATGTCGGGCCGGGCGAGCACGTCGCCGATCCGCCCGAACTGCCAGTCGCCCCCCGCCTTGAGCCCGCGGCCGACGATCGCGGTCACGGGATAGGCGAAGAACAGCCCGAAGAACGCCACGGGCACGGCCATCAGGCCGAGCCGCAGCGCGGCCCCGCGCCGCCCGGGCCCACGGCGGGCCCGGGCGGCCTCGGCGGTCTTCGCCCCGGGCTCTACTTCAGGACCAGCGACTGCCACGACTGGATCCACTGCTCACGGTTGGCGGTGATCTTCTCGGGCGCGACGGTGGGAGGCGTGTCGATCTTCTCGCCGAACTTCGTGAACAGCTCGGGGAGGGCCGCGTCCTCCACGACCGGGTTCACGAACATGTTCAGCGGCATGTCCTCCTGGAACGTCTTGCTGATCATGAAGTCCAGCAGTGCCTTGCCGCCCGCCTCGTTCTTCGCCCCGGTCAGCAGCCCCGCGTACTCGGTCTGCCGGAAGCAGGTACCGGTGGCGACCCCGGTGGGGGCCTCCTTCGGCTGCGGGTCGGCGTAGAGCACCTCGACGGGCGGGCTGGAGGCGTAGCTGACGACGAGCGGCCGGTCGGCGTTGGCCTTCTTGCCGCCCGCCGAGCCGGAGAACTCCTCGTTGTACGCCTGCTCCCAGCCGTCGACGACCTTGACACCGTTGGCCTTCAGCTTCTTCCAGTACGCCTCGTAGCCGTCCTCGCCCTGGGCGGCGATGGTGCCGAGCAGGAAGCCGAGGCCGGGCGAGGAACTCGCGGCGTTCTCGGTGACGAGGAGGTTCTTGTACGCGGGCTTCAGCAGGTCGTCGAAGGTCTTCGGCGGGGCGAGCTTCTTGTCGGCGAAGTACTTCTTGTCGTAGTTGACGCAGATGTCGCCGGTGTCGACGGGCGTGACCCGCTTCTTCTCGTCCATCTGTGTGTCCGCCGCGACCGTGTCCAGGCCCTTGGCCTCGTACGCGGTGAACAGGCCGTTGTCGAGGGCGCGGGAGAGCAGGGTGTTGTCGACGCCGAAGAAGACGTCGCCGCGCGGGGAGCCCTTGGTCAGGATCTCCTGGTTGAGCGCGGCCCCGGCGTCGCCGCTCTTGAGGATCTCGACCTTGTAGCCGGTCTCCTTCGTGAACGCCTTCAGCACCTTGTCCGAGACGTTGAAGGAGTCGTGGCTGACCAGGGTGACGGTCTTGGAGCCGGTGCCCTTGGACGCCCCGGAGCCCGCGGAGCCGTCGTCTCCGCAGCCCGCGAGCACGGTGACGCCGAGAGCGGCGGCGAGTGCGGTCGCCGCGTACTTCGTGGTGGTGTTCATGTGATTCCTCCTGGAGATGACCAGGAAGAGACGCGGCCCCGCCCGCCGTCCGGCGAACCGGAAGCGGGCAGGGCGCAACAGCTTGAGTAAGGTCCGAACTTCCTACCCGGAATGACCCGGGCGAGGTTCAGAGGGTCTGCGGCCAACCTGTCCTTGGTGCCGCACTCTCAGCGCTGTGGCGCTCCCCTGTCGGAATATGAAGTTGATTTCGGGCCCAGGCTACACCGGCGGATTTCGGCCGCCCGGGCGGGAGAGGCCAAGGGCTACGGAACAGCCCTCAGCGCTCGGAGGCCGCCAGCTGCCCGCAGGCCCCGTCGATCTCCTGACCGCGGGTGTCCCGGACGGTGACGGGCACGCCGTGGGCGGCGATGGCCTCGACGAAGGCCTTCTCGTCCTCGGGCCGCGAGGCGGTCCACTTCGAGCCGGGCGTGGGGTTCAGCGGGATCAGGTTGACGTGCACCCGCTTGCCCTTGAGCAGCCGGCCGAGCCGGTCGCCCCGCCAGGCCTGGTCGTTGATGTCCCGGATCAGGGCGTACTCGATGGAGATCCGGCGGCCGGACTTCTCCGCGTACTCCCAGGCGGCGTCCAGCACCTCGCGGACGTTCCACCGGGTGTTGACGGGGACCAGGGTGTCGCGCAGCTCGTCGTCCGGGGCGTGCAGCGAGACGGCGAGGCGGCACTTGAAGCCCTCGTCGGCGAAGCGCAGCATGGCCGGGACGAGTCCCACGGTGGAGACGGTGATCCCGCGCTGCGACAGGCCGAGGCCGTCCGGCTCCGGGTCGGTGAGACGGCGGATCGCGCCGACCACGCGGTTGTAGTTGGCAAGCGGCTCGCCCATGCCCATGAAGACGATGTTGGACAGCCGCGCGGGCCCGCCGGGCACCTCGCCGTCGCGCAGGGCACGCATGCCGTCGACGATCTGGTGCACGATCTCGGCGGTCGACAGGTTGCGGTCGAGGCCGGCCTGCCCGGTGGCGCAGAACGGGCAGTTCATTCCGCAGCCGGCCTGCGAGGAGATGCACATCGTGACGCGGTCGGGATAGCGCATCAGGACGGACTCGACGAGCGTCCCGTCGTGCAGCTTCCACAGGGTCTTGCGCGTGGTGTCGTCGTCGCAGCTGATGTGCCGCATCACGGACATCAGATCGGGGAACAGCGCCTCGGCGAGCTTCTCCCGTGATCCGGCCGGAATGTTGGTCCACTCGGCCGGATCGGCCGCGTACCGCGCGAAGTAGTGCTGCGAGAGCTGCTGGGCGCGGAACGGCTTCTCACCGGTCGCGGCGACCGCTTCCTTGCGCTCGGCGGGCGTGAGGTCGGCGATGTGCCGCGGCGGCTTCTTGGATCCGCGGGGCGCGACGAAAGTGAGTTCTCCGGGCTTAGGCATGGTTCATCCAGTGTCGCAGACAGACGGGCGAGGGCCCGCCGCCCTGTGGACGACGGGCCCTCACTCGCGAAACGTGCAGGTGAAACAGGGTGCCGGGGAGCCGGACGGTCAGCCGGAGCCGACGAACAGCACCAGCAACAGCCAGACGACCGGCGCGGTCGGCAGGAGCGAGTCCAGCCGGTCCATGATGCCGCCGTGGCCCGGGAGCAGGGTGCCCATGTCCTTGATCCCGAGGTCCCGCTTGATCATGGACTCGCCCAGGTCGCCGAGGGTCGCACTGGCCGCGACCGCGAGGCCGAGCAGCAGTCCCTGCCACCAGGCGCCGCCGTCGATCAGGAACTCCATGCACAGCGCGCCGGCGACCATCGCGAAGGCGACCGCTCCGAGCAGGCCCTCGCGGGTCTTCCCGGGGCTGATGCGCGGGGCGAGCTTGTGCGTGCCGAAGCGCCAGCCGACCGCGTACGCGCCCGTGTCGCTGACCACGGTGAGGACCAGGAAGGTCAGGACCCGCCACGACCCGTCGTCCGCCGTCAGCATCAGGGCGACGAAGGTGGCCAGGAAGGGCACGTAGAACGCCGCGAAGACTCCGGCCGTGACGTCCTTGAGATACCCGTCCGGCGGCTCGGTCATCCGCCAGACCAGCACCGCCAGGGCGGTCAGGGCCATGGCGATCCAGGCGCCCTCGGGTCCTCGCGCGTAACCCGCGACGACCATCGCGGCTCCGCCGACGGCCAACGGCACCAGGGGCGCCTTGATGTCCTTGCGTTCCTGGAGGCGGGAGGTCAGCTCCCAGAGGCCGACGACGACCGCGGCCACTATCACGCCGATGAAAGCGGCCTTCACGATGAACAGCGAGACGCCGATGACGGCGCCGAGACCCACGCCCACCCCTATGGCGGCGCGCAGATCACGCCCCGCGCGCTTCTTCTGCGGCGGGGGCGGCAGCGGGGTGGACATGGGCTCCTGCGGCTTCTCGTCTCGGAACAGGGGGCCGCTGACGTGAGCGGCTTCCCTGTCCCGGCCGTCGCGGCTCAGCGCGTCTCTACCTGCGTCGGGAACGTCCGGCACGTTGGGCATGGGCCGAGTCTGCTGGGCGCCATGCACATCGTGGGCAGGACCCGCCGGGGCAGCCCTCATCTCGGGCGTGCCCCAGTAACCGGCTCCTTGCGGGGCACCCCGGGAAGAGTCGTTCATCAGACTTCGAGCAGCTCGGCTTCCTTGTGCTTGAGCAGCTCGTCCACCTGCGCGACGTACTTCGCGGTGGTGTCGTCGAGCTCCTTCTCGGCGCGGCGCACCTCGTCCTCGCCGGACTCCTTGTCCTTGACGAGCTTGTCGAGGGTCTCCTTGGCCTTGCGGCGGATGGAGCGGATCGAGATCTTGGAGTCCTCGGCCTTGGTCTTGGCGACCTTGATGTACTCCTTGCGGCGGTCCTGGGTGAGCTCGGGGAACGTCACCCGGATGATATTGCCGTCGTTGCTCGGGTTGACGCCGAGGTCGGAGTCGCGGATCGCCTGCTCGATGTTGCGCAGCGCGGTCTTGTCGAACGGCGTCACGACGGCCATCCGCGCCTCGGGAACCGAGAACGAGGCCAGCTGGTTGATCGGGGTCAGCGCGCCGTAGTAGTCGGCGACGATCTTGTTGAACATCGCCGGGTGCGCGCGGCCGGTACGGATCGCGGCGAAGTCCTCTTTCGCGACGACAACGGCCTTCTCCATCTTCTCCTCGGCCTCGAGGAGGATTTCTTCGATCACCACGTGCTCCTGCGTGTCTTGGGTGGGCCCGGCGTCGTCATCGCCTGGCCCTGCGGGTCCTGCGTCGCGTCCTCACCTGCACGGTGTCCGACCGGCAGGCCGTTGTCCATCCTGGGGGGCCGTCAGGCCCGGGTGCTCTCGTCGCTCACGAGCGTGCCGATCTTCTCACCCTTGACCGCGCGAGCGATATTGCCCTCGGTGGTCAGCTCGAAGACGAGGATCGGGAGCTGGTTGTCACGGCAGAGCGTGATGGCGGTGGCGTCGGCGATCTTCAGATTGCGGGTGATCACCTCGCCGTACTCCAGTGCGTCGAACTTCACCGCGTCGGGGTTGGCCTTCGGGTCGGAGTCGTAGACCCCGTCCACGCCGTTCTTCCCCATGAGCAGCGCCTCGGCGTCGATCTCCAGGGCACGCTGGGCGGCGGTGGTGTCGGTGGAGAAGTACGGCATGCCCATACCGGCGCCGAAGATCACCACGCGCCCCTTCTCCAGGTGCCGTACGGCGCGGAGCGGGATGTACGGCTCGGCGACCTGACCCATGGTGATGGCGGTCTGGACGCGCGAGTCGATGCCCTCCTTCTCCAGGAAGTCCTGGAGTGCCAGGCAGTTCATGACGGTGCCGAGCATGCCCATGTAGTCGGACCGGGCCCGGTCCATGCCGCGCTGCTGGAGCTCGGCGCCGCGGAAGAAGTTACCTCCCCCGATGACCACCGCGATCTGGGCGCCGTCGCGTACGACGGCGGCGATCTCGCGGGCGATGGTGTGCACGACGTCGGGGTCGACGCCGAGACCGCCGCCACCGGCGAATGCCTCACCGGAGAGCTTCAGCATGAAGCGCCCGGACCCCTTGTCGTCGTCGCGCTGGTCGTCGGCCTGCATGGCGTCCGCGCCCTTGTCCATGGAAATTCTCCTCGTGCACATACGAAGAAGGCCATTGCCGGTGGGTCTGGTGTCCCTACAGCGGCAATGGCCTCCTCGTCAGATCTGCGGTCGTCCGGCGTGGGTGCGGCCGTCGACTGCACCAGACCCTATCGGGTCCGGCGCTGTACGCCCGGACGGACTCAGATGCCGACCTTGATGCGCGAGAAGCGCTTCAGGGTGACACCGGCCTCGTCCAGGACCTTCTGAACGGACTTCTTGGCGTCCAGCGCGTACGGCTGGCCGAGGAGGGTGGCCTCCTTGAAGAAGCCGTTGACGCGACCCTCGACGATCTTCGGGAGCGCGGCCTCGGGCTTGCCCTCGGCGCGCGTGGTCTCCTCGGCGACGCGACGCTCGGCCTCGACGACCTCGGCCGGGACGTCCTCGCGGGACAGGTACTTCGGGGCGAAGGCGGCGATGTGCTGCGCGATGCCCTTGGCCAGCTCGGCGTCGGCCTTGTCCAGCTCGACCAGAACACCGATCTGCGGGGGCAGGTCGGGCATGGTGCGGTGCATGTACACACCGACGTAGGCACCGGTGAACTGCGCGAAGCGGTCCAGGACGATCTTCTCGCCGAGGTTGGCGTTGGCCTCGTCGACGTACGCCTGGACGGTCTTGCCGGCCTCGATCTCGGAGGCGAGGAGCGCCTCGATGTCGGCCGGGGAGGTCGCGGCGACGTGAGCGGCGAGGGTGTTGGCGACGGCCTGGAACTTCTCGCCCTTGGCGACGAAGTCCGTCTCGCACTTCAGCTCGAGGAGGACGCCGGACGTCTGGTCCTCGGAGATGAGGGAGACGACGGCACCGTTCTCGGCAGAGCGGCCCTCGCGCTTGGCGACGCCCTTCTGGCCCTTGATACGGAGCGCCTCGACGGCCTTGTCGACGTTGCCGTCAGCCTCGTCGAGCGCCTTCTTGCAGTCCATCATGCCGGCGCCGGTGAGCTCGCGGAGCTTCTTGACGTCAGCGGCGGTGTAGTTCGCCATGAGTCTGTATGTCTCTCTCGAAGTCTGAAAGATCTACGGGTGAACGGCGGGGGCGACGCTTGTGGCGTCGGCCCCCGCCGTCAGCAGCCGTGACGGGTGTCAGGCCTGCTCGGCGTCCGCGTCGGCGGCCGGGGCCTCGGCGGCGGCCGGAGCCTCGACAGCGGCCTCGGCCGGCGTCTCGACGTCGGCTGCGGCGTCCTTCTCGGTCTCGACAGAGGTCTGGACCTCGGCGGCAGCCGCGGTCTCGTCCTTCTTGTCGCCCTCGAGCAGGTCGCGCTCCCACTCGGCGAGGGGCTCGCCGGCGGCCTTCTCGCCCGGCTTCGAGTCACCGGTGGCGGCACCGGAGCGGGCGATGAGGCCCTCGGCGACCGCGTCGGCGATCACGCGGGTGAGCAGGGTGACGGAGCGGATCGCGTCGTCGTTGCCCGGAATCTTGTAGTCGACCTCGTCGGGGTCGCAGTTGGTGTCGAGGATCGCGACGACCGGGATGTGGAGCTTGCGCGCCTCACCGACGGCGATGTGCTCCTTCTTGGTGTCGACGATCCAGACGGCGCTGGGCACCTTCTGCATCTCGCGGATACCACCGAGGGTCTTCTCCAGCTTGGCCTTCTCGCGCGAGAGGACCAGGAGCTCCTTCTTGGTGAGGCCGGAGGCGGCCACGTCCTCGAAGTCGATGAGCTCGAGCTCCTTCAGACGCTGAAGGCGCTTGTAGACGGTGGAGAAGTTGGTGAGCATGCCACCGAGCCAACGCTGGTTGACGTACGGCATGCCGACGCGCGTCGCCTGCTCGGCGATGGCCTCCTGGGCCTGCTTCTTCGTACCCACGAACATGATGGAGCCGCCGTGGGCGACGGTCTCCTTGACGAACTCGTAGGCGCGGTCGATGTACGACAGCGACTGGAGCAGGTCGATGATGTAAATGCCGTTGCGCTCGGTGAAGATGAAGCGCTTCATCTTCGGGTTCCAGCGACGGGTCTGGTGACCGAAGTGGACGCCGCTTTCCAGCAGCTCCCGCATCGTGACGACGGCCATGGCCGTACTCCTTGAGGTGCTCGGTTACCGCGACCGCAGGTTTGCGCTCGCGCCTGACGCCCCGACGCGCCGTGCCACGAAGGACCGAGGAGCGCGGCCACCTCCGAGAAGAGGGAGGTGGCGGGGCGTGCGAAGTCGACCCGGTGACCCGGATCGCCGTAAGAAGTGTACGGGACCGGTCGGGTGCCTGATGACGGCGATGTCCACAACCGGGCGACGGTGACGTCCACGGCCGGGTGGCCGCGATATCCACAACCGGCGAGTAGTCCACAGGGGCGGTCCTCGATCCCCGGAATCCAGGCCTCCGGGCCATCGTGGCGTCATGCGCCTTCAGTCCGGCCCACGCCGCTCCCCCGCCCGCCGCACCGCGTTCCTGCCGCTCCTGGTGCTCCTTGTGCTCCTTGTGCTCCCGCTGCGCGTGCTGCTCCCGGCCGGCCCCTCGGCCCCGGGTGGGTCCGTCGTCCCGGCCGGAGCCCTGGCGTTCTCGTCGGGCGCGCGCACCGACGAGCCCTTCCGTGCGGGCCGCGCGGGCGTCCGCACGGAAGGCGGCACGGAGGGTGGCACCGGCAGCGGCCCCCGGAGCTGGCCGCTGCCGGGGAGGCCCACGGTGCTACGGGGGTGGGAGCCGCCCGCCGGTCCTTACGGGCCCGGCCATCGCGGCGTGGACCTGGCGGCGGAGCCGGGTGCCCGGGTGCTGGCGGCCGCCGACGGCCGGGTGTCGTTCGCGGGCCGGGTGGCGGGGCGCGGGGTGGTCGCCGTCGAGGTGGCCGGCAGCGGTTCGCCGCCGCTGCGCACCACGTACGAGCCGGTGAGGGCGCTGGTCGAGGAGGGCGCGAGCGCCCGGGCCGGGCAGCCGGTCGGGGTGCTGGAGGAAGGGCCGTTCCACTGCGACGAAGGCTGTCTGCACTGGGGGCTACGGCGCGGGGACGCCTATCTGGACCCGCTCTCGCTGCTGCCGCCCGCACTGCTGCGGAAGGGCCCCTCGCGGCTGCTGCCGGTGTTCGGGGTGCCGGAGCCGGACGCCGTCCGGGTCAGCCGCTCACGCCGCGCAGGACCATCGCGACGACGGTGTCCGCGATGACGCCCGGCTCCTCCGCGACACCCAGTTCGATACGGCGCACGGCGGCGTCGACCGAACCCTGCATGAGCATGGCGGCCAGTCTCGGCTGTGTGTGGCCGAGGTCGCCCAGCGCTTCGACGATCATGGCGATCAGCCCGCCGTGCGCGGCCCGGATCTTCTCCCGGGCGCCCGCGTCCAGCTCGCTCGCCGAGATCGCGACGACCGCGCGGTGGCGACGGTCCCCGACGAGGTCGAGCTGCCGGCGCACATACGCCTCGATCTTCGCCTCGGGCGTCTCGGCGCCCTGCATGGCGTTCTCGACCTCGGCCGCCCAGACGGGGAAGTCGACGGCACACAGCTCCTCGACGACGGCGGCACGGGAGCGGAAGTACTCGTACACGGAGGAGCGCGCGAGGCCCGTGCGCTCGGCGAGCGCGGGGAAGGTCAGCGCCTCCGTACCGCCCTCGGACAGCAGGGAGCGCGCGGCGTCCAGGAGGGCGCCGCGCTGCATGGTCCGGTGCTCGGCCACCGAGGCCGCTCGAATCCTGGGCACGCCTCCACTCTACGGCGGCAGGGATGCGGGGGGAGGGCACGACCGCCGATCGGATGGCCGGAGAGTGCCGGAAAGGGGCGTCAGCGGCCCGCGTCGGCCAGCTTCGCCCGGAGCTGGAGCACGGACTTGGTGTGGATCTGGCTGACCCTGCTCTCGGTCACCCCGAGGACGTTGCCGATCTCCGCGAGGGTGAGGCCCTCGTAGTAGTAGAGGGTCACCACGGTCTTCTCCCGGTCGGGGAGAGTGTTGATGGCCCGCGCGAGCAGTCTTCTCAGCTCGCGGTCCTCGGCGACCTCCACCGGGTTGTCGGCGGCGGTGTCCTCCAGCGTGTCCATCAGACTCAGCCGGTCGCCGCCTTCGCCGCCGACGTGCAGCAGCTCCTCCAGGGCGACCACGTTGGCCAGCGACAACTGGCTGAAAACGGCGTGCAGTTCCTCCAGGGCGATGCCCATCTCCGAGGCGACCTCGGCCTCCGACGGCGTACGCCGGAACTGCGCCTCCAGCGTGGCGTACGCGCGCTCCACGTTCCGCGCCTTCTGGCGGACGGACCGCGGGATCCAGTCCAAGGCCCGGAGTTCGTCGATCATCGCGCCGCGGATCCTGGTGATCGCGTACGTCTCGAACTTGATGGCCCGTTCGATGTCGAACTTCTCGATGGCGTCGATCAGCCCGAAGACCCCGGAGGAGACGAAGTCGGCCTGCTCGACGTTGGACGGCAGCCCTACGCTCACCCGGCCCGCGACGTACTTCACGAGCGGCGAGTAGTGCAGGATCAGCTGCTCCCGCAGTCGCTCGTCGCCCGTGGTCTTGTACGAGCGCCACAACTCGTCGAGGGAGGAGGGGGCGGGAGGGCGCACAGTGCCACGCGCAACCGGTGGTACTGCCGCGCGGTCAGACCCGGAGGTGTGCTGGGGCATGTGGTGCCTTGAGCCGTTCTGCCGTGAAGTGCTGGGGGACTTTTGTCTGGGGCGGAATCCTTGTGAGCGTAGCGTGACTGCGACGTCGCAGTCCGCGCAGGCCGGGAGATCCCTGCCGCCTGATCGCGTTGCGCCGTTCACGCCGTCCGCGCCCGCCGGAGGCCGGGGCCGCCGCCGTGGGCACGGGCCCTGAGCAGGTCACCGATCGATCGTGCGAGGTCATCGGCCTTACCTTTTCACCCGAATGCTCCAGGTCAAGTACCGCCTCGCCGCGCGTCGTCGTTGCGTGCCGACGGAAGCGTCAATCGCCAGCCGTCGCCTTCGCGTTCGACGAACCCCAGTGAGTGCAGTTCGTACAGTCGACCGAGCGTTTCGTCGGCGGACGTCCCCGCGGCGCGGGCGAGGTCACGAGGGTGGGTGACACCGTGGTAGGGGAGCGCGTCGAGGACCCGCGCGGTGACCGCGTCCAGGTGGTCCCTGGGCAGCACCGGTCCGCGGCGGACCGGCGGGAGGTCGCCGATGTCCCCGACCAGCTCGACGACTTCGTCCGCGTCGGTGACGAGCAGGCCCTCACCGCGCAAGAGCTCGTGGACCCCTGCCGACAGTCCGCTGGTGGCGGGGCCGGGGACCCCCATCGCGACGCGGCCGAGCCGTTGTGCCTGGCGGGCGGTGACCAGCGAGCCGCTGCGGTATTCGGCCTCCACCACGACCGTCCCCCTGGTCAGCGCTGCGATGACACGGTTGCGCATGACGAATCGGCTGCGGGTGGGGTGGGACGACGGGGGCAACTCGGCGACGATGAGGCCCTGTTGTGCCAGCCGCCCGAGCAACTCGGCGTGCCCGCGCGGGTAGGCGACATCGACCCCGCAGGCCAGCACCGCCGTCGTCGCCCCGCCCGCGGCCAGCGCGCCGCGGTGGGCGGCCCCGTCCACCCCGAACGCCGCGCCCGACACCACCACCCAGCCCCGCTCGGCGAGCCCGGAGGCGAGGGCCGCCGCCATGTGCGCCCCGTACGGGGTGCAGGCCCGCGCGCCGACCACCGCGACCGAGCGCAGGGACCACAGCCGCAGATCGGACCGCCCCCGCACCCAGAGCCCGACGGGCCGCGCGTCGCCCAGGTCGTTCAGTTGGCTCGGCCATTCCCGGTCCCCCGGGCAGACGAAGCGCCCGCCCACCGCGGCGACCTCGGCCAGGTCCCGCCCCGGCTCCGCTCCGGCGGCCCGCAGCCGGTAGCCCCCGAGCCGTGCGGCCGTCATCCCCGGCAGCCTCTCGGCGGAGCCGTCCTCGACGGTGAGCCTCCGCATCAACTCGACGGGGCCGGTCTGCCGGAGCCAGCGCCCCGCGCGCTCGTCCCCCGGCTCCAGCACCCGGGTCAGCGCGGCCCTGGCCAGCCGCTCCGCCTCCCTGTGCCGCACGGCATCCCGGCCACCGTCCCGGCCCGGCTCCGGCCCGCGCTCCCGGTCACCATCCCGGGCCGGCTCCGGCCCGCGACCCCGGCCGCCGGACCGCGCGACGCACTCCCGGTCCGGCTCCGCCCCGTACTCCTGATCCGACTCCACGCCACCCTCCCGGCCCGCCCCCGCCCCGCGCTCCCGGTCCGGCCCGCGCCCTCGGCTCTCGCCCGGGCCACCGTCCCGGGCCGACTCCCGGCCGGCCCCCGGCGGGCGCCCCGGCCCCGGCAGCCCTTCCCCCGTCACCCCGGTCACCGCTCCCCCACCCCCATCGGCACCCCGCGCTGGATGCCCGTACGCAGCTCCAGGGCGGCCGCCACGTCGGAAGCGTCCGGGCGGGCGGCTCCCCGCAGGTCCGCCACGGTCCACGCCACCCTCAGCACCCGGTCCAGCCCCCGGGCCGTGAGGATCCCGCGCTCCAGATCCCGCTCCGCGGCCGCCAGCGCTCCCGGGGCCGCGAGCAGCCGGGTCCGCAGCTCGTGGCCCGGCACCTCGCTGTTCGTGGTCCACGGGGTGCCGGCCAGCCGCTCGGCCGCCCGCGCCCTGGCGTCCCGCACCCGTGCGGCGACGACGGCCGTCGACTCGCCACGGCCGCCCTGCCCCAGGAGGTCCACGCGGTCGACCGGCTCCACCTCGACCCGCAGGTCCACCCGGTCGAGGAGGGGCCCGGACAGCCGCGCCTGATAGCGGCGGACGACCGAGGGCGGGCACTCGCAGCCCGCGCCGGTGAGCGAGTGCCGGCCGCAGGGGCACGGATTGGCGGCCAGCACCATCAGGAATCGGGCCGGCAGCCGCACCACCCCCGCGGACCGCGCGACCACCACATGCCCCGACTCCAGCGGCTGCCGCAGCGCGTCGAGGGCCTTGCCCGAGAACTCGGGGGCCTCGTCCAGGAAGAGCACCCCGCGGTGGGCCAGGGACACCGCCCCGGGCCTCGGCATCCCGTTGCCCCCGCCGACCAGGGACTGCATCGTCGCCGAGTGGTGCGGGGCGCAGTAGGGCGCCCGGGAGACGAGCGGTTCACCCGGGGGGAGGATGCCCGCCACGGAGTGGACCGCCGTCACTTCGAGGGATTCCTGCCGGGTCAGCGGCGGCAGGACCGACGACAGCCGCTCGGCCAGCATGGTCTTGCCGGCGCCCGGCGGGCCCGAGAACAGCAGATGGTGTCCCCCGGCCGCCGCCACCTCCAGGGCCTGTCGCGGGCGCGGCTGCCCCGCGACGTCCGCCAGGTCGGGCCGGTGCCCGTCGTCCCGCCCGGCGGCCGGGACGAGCCCCGCACCGAGGCCCGTGCCCGGGATCATGAGCCCGGCCAGCATGGCGTCGGGGCGTCCCTGGCCGTCGACCGGCTCCTGCGGCACCGGTTCGTCGCACAGGACG
Source organism: Streptomyces sp. NPDC021019 (assembly GCF_044333295.1). Classification (NCBI taxonomy): domain Bacteria; kingdom Bacillati; phylum Actinomycetota; class Actinomycetes; order Kitasatosporales; family Streptomycetaceae; genus Streptomyces; species Streptomyces sp. NPDC021019. The sequence continues at coordinate 2,253,947 of NZ_JBIRQR010000001.1, read as the reverse complement.
GCGATGAGCTGGCGCAGGCTCCGGACGCCGAGGACGGAGACTCCCGGCACCAGGGCCGCCTCCCCGGCCGTCTGCTCGGGAACGACGACCTGCTCGTACCCCGCTTCGGCCGCCGCGAGGACGGCGGGCAGCACGCCCCGTACCGGACGGACCCGGCCGTCCAGACCCAGCTCGCCGATCATCACCACGTCGGCGATCGCGGCGGGGTCGATCCGCTCCGCCGCGCCGAGGACCGCACACGCGACGGCGAGGTCGAAACCCGAACCGCTCTTCGGCACGGAGGCCGGGGAGAGGCCGACCGTGAGCTTCTTCTGCGGCCACTCGGCACCGGAGTTGACCACGGCGGCCCGCACCCGGTCCCGGCTCTCGACCAGGCTCTTGTCCGGCAGTCCGACCAGGGTGAAGGCCGCCACGCCCGGCTCCAGGTCCGCCTGGACCTCCACCACCACGCCCTCGACGCCGACCAGCGCCACGGAACACGCTCGCGCGAAGCCCATCAGGACACCCCCCGGGCGTGCTCCGCGACCGGGGCTCCGCGCCGGGGCACGATCACCCCGATCAGATCGATGCGGACCCCGCCGGGCGGTGGCCCGCCGTGCCGGTCGAGCCAGATCTCGGCGAGCCGTCGCAGCCGGTCCGCCTTGACCGGACCGACCGCCGCCATGGGGTGTTCGAACCCGTGTGACCTGCGCGTCTTCACCTCGCAGAAGACCAGGGCGTCGCCGTCCCTGGCCACGATGTCGATCTCTCCGGCGTGGCAGCGCCAGTTGCGCTCGACCACCGCCATTCCGGCTTCGTCCAGCAGCCGCGCCGCCAGATCCTCGCCGTACCGCCCGAGTGCCCCCCGTGCGTTCATGTCGGCACCACCTCCGGCACCGACTGTGACCCGGCCCGCCCCAAGATGTGGATCTTGGTGGACAACTCCGCGGATGTGGAAAACCCGGCCACCCACAAGGGTGACCGGGTCGTATCCGCGACGCGCGTATCAGGAGCCCGGCACCGGACAGCGCGGGGTCAGCCTCCCGGAAGCTCCAGATCGCTCTTGTTGAGCTCTTCGATGTTGACGTCCTTGAAGGTCAGCACGCGGACCTGCTTGACGAACCTCGCGGGCCGGTACATGTCCCAGACCCAGGCGTCCGCCATGGACACCTCGAAGAAAACCTCACCCTGGACGGAGTGCACCTGCATCTCGTAGTCGTTGGTGAGGTAGAAGCGCCGTTCGGTCTCGATCACATATTTGAACAGACCGACGACATCGCGGTACTCCCGGTAGAGCTTCAGCTCCATCTCGGTCTCGTACTTCTCGAGGTCCTCGGCGCTCATGGCATGTTTCCCCTTCAGCCGTGCGTGCCCCCATTGTGCGTCAGCCTCCGGCGCCCCTGGACGATTAGACGATTTCGGGGGCCAGAACCAGCGGATCGCACGGGGGGCCCTCGTCGAGGAGCGTGCGCAGCAGCTCGGCGAGTCTGGTCGGGTACACCGTCTCACGCGTCGCGAGCAGTTCGGCGGAAGTCCACCACCTCAGACCGGCGACGCTGCGCAGTTCCAGGTCGGTGAGGCCCCGCGGAGCCGTCGCGGTCTGCGTCGTACGGGCCAGGTAGTACCACTCGTCCTGGTCCCAGCGTCGCCCGTCGAACGGGAAGGAACAGATCCGGGTCCAGAGCAGCGGGCCCAGCTCGATGTCCGTGATCCCGGTCTCCTCCTCCAGCTCGCGGCGGGCCGCCGCCTCCCGGGTCTCGTCGCCCTCCAGGCCCCCGCCCGGGGTGAACCACCAGGTGTCGTCCGGGTCGTCCGGCTCATGGCCGTGCAGCAGCAGGACGCGGTCGTCGGGGTCCAGGAGGACCACCCGGGCGACCCTGCGGGCCCAGGAGGTCATCGGGCCGCTCCGGCGGGGGTCCTCCGGCGGGCGAGACGCGCCGCCACGGGCCCGTACACCGCTCCGAGGAGGATCAGTACCGCTCCCACCACGATCGCGCCCAGCTGGAACCGCAGCGGCCCGGCGGCGGACACCCCGCCGGGCAGCGCGGCGAACGAGGAGGGCCGGTCGATCATGCCGTCCATCGGCCACGCCACCGCGTCCACCCGGGCCCGTACCGCGCTCAGGGGCACGGAGCCCTTGCCGGCGTCCTGGAGGTGGACCCGGGAGTCCAGGGAGGTGGCCCGTTCGTCGCCGAGCAGGAAGATCTGGCCCCGGGGCACGGTGGCGGAGAAGTCCTGGGGCGAGGCCGGAGCCTTCGTGCCCGGGGCCGCCGGGCCCCGGTCGAGGTAGGGCTCGTCGAGGGGGGTTCCGTTGACGGTGAGCCTGCCCTCCCGGTCGCAGCAGGCCACCTTGTCGCCGCCGATCCCGACGACACGCTTCACCATCGGTGTGGCGCCCCAGACCTCGTCGGTGAAGACCACCACGTCACCGCGCCGGACATCGGCGCCGTCTATCCGTTCGGCGAGTACCCGGTCACCGGGCCTCACCGTGGGCGACATCGAGTCGGTCGGGACCGTGTACGGCTGGTAGACCACCGCAGCCCAGACGAAACCGCCGAGGAAGAGCACACAGCCGACGGCCACGGCCAAGCCCGACACCATGGCGCCGAGCCGACCGCGGCCGTCTTCCTCGCGTCGTGTACCGCTCATCCCAGCGCCCCCCGTCGGAGATCGACAATCGCTGATCCGAGTCGGCACCCTACCCGGCGGTACGCCCTGCGGTCAGCCTCCGGCGGCGCCACAACACGAGGGGCACCGCTCCGGCTGCCCCCAGCGCCGCCGGCGCCATCGCGGCGGCCGCGTTGAGGCCGGGCTGGTCGAAGGTGTCGGGCACCGGGAGGGTCGCCCAGCGGCCCAGCGGCCAGGCGATGACGACGGCGCGGCCGACGACCTCGTCCGTGGAGACCGTGCCCTGTCCCGGAAGCTCCTGGTGGTAGCGCGAGTCCAGGGAGTTCTGCCGGTGGTCCCCCATGACGAAGATCCGGCCGTCCGGCACCTTGATCGGGCCGAAGGGCTTGTCGTTGCACGGGGTGTTCCCCGGGAAGATGAACGACTTCTCGTCCAGGCTCTTCCCGTTGACCGTGACCGGGCCGTTCTCCTTGCACTCCACGGTGTCACCGCCGACCGCGACGACCCGCTTGATCAGGTCTTTCTCCTCGGAGGACGGCATCAGGCCGATGAAGCTCAGGAACTTCTGCACCGCGTTGGGCTCCGGGGTCACGGTGTCCTCGAGCCAGCCGCCCGGGTCGTGGAAGACCACGACCTCGCCGCGCTCCGGCTCCGAGCCGAACCACGGGGTCAGCTTGTCGACCAGCACCCGGTCACCCCGCTGCAGAGTGTTCTGCATGGAGTCCGAGGGGATCGAGAACGCCTGGACCAGGAACGTCTTGATCAGCAGCGCCAGAACCAGCGCGATACCGACGAGTAGCGGAAGCTCCAGCCAGAAAGAACGTTGCCTCCTGGCCGGCCTGCCGCCGTCGCCGCCCGGGGGGTCGCCCTCACCCTCCGGCGGGACCGCCGCCCCGCCCGCGGGAGACTCGTCGCGCTCCGGCCGGTCCTCGGGTTCGTCGTGTCCGGATCGTGCGCCGACCGCCAAATCCCCCACATCCACTCCTCAATACGTGCCACTGCCCGCGCCCGATCCGGTGCAGGCCCACCACTCCCATAACGAGCGGGAGTTCCGCAGGGGTCGGGAGCCGGACCATTCCATGGGGATCCGGAGGTGCCACACTATTCGACGGGGCCAAAGCCGCCGCCTCCGGTGCGCGCGCGTCCGGGACCGCGCTGAACGCGTCGCGCTGTTCCAGGGTGCTCCAGTGGCCCAACGGCCAGGCGATCACGACGGCCCGCCCCACGACCTCCTCCTCGGAGACCGTGCCCCGGTCGGGTTCGTCGAGGTGGAAGCGTGAGTCGGCCGAGTCGGACCGGTGGTCCCCCATCATGAACAGTCGACCCCGGGGAACCTTCACCTCGAACGAGATGGTCGAGGGCCGGTCGTCGGGGTGGAGGTACGTCTCGGCCAGCGGTACGCCGTTGACGGTGACCCGGCCGTCCTCGCCACAGCACTTCACGGTGTCGCCGCCGACCGCGACGACCCGCTTGATCAGGTCCTGTTCGTCGTCGGACGGCAGCAGCCCGATGAAGGTCAGCACCTCGGTGACCTGCTTGACGCCGATCGGCGGGTCCTTCTTCTCCGCGGGGTTCTCCTGCCGGAGCCAGCCGCCGGGGTCCTTGAACACCACGACGTCGCCGCGCTGCGGCTTCGATCCGAACCACGGGGTCAGCTTGTCCACGAGCACCCGGTCGCCGATCCGGATGGTCTGCTCCATCGACCCGGACGGAATGACGAACGCCTGCACCAGGAACGTCTTCAGGACGAGCGCGATCAGGAGCGCCACGACGACGAGGACGGGTATCTCCCGCACCGCGGACCCACGCCGCTTGCGCCGGACCTTCTTTGCCAGCCGACGGCGCTCCGCCCGGGTGGGCAGGGAGCGGGGCCCGGTGGGCCCGGCCCCGGTCGGCAGGGCCGCGTCGGGGCCGGGTGCGCCGCGCGGACGCCCGCGGTTACCCATGCGCCGCGCCGGGCGCCCGTACACCGTCGAAGGCGCCGGTCCCCACCAGCGAACCCGTCCGTGCGGGCGGCCAGCCCAGCCAGTCCACCCGCCCGGTCACCCGCTCGACGGGGACCATCCCGCCCCCGGGCGATCCGAGATGATCCCGGGAGTCGCTGGAGCGGCTGCGATGGTCGCCCATCATCCACAGGGTGCCGGCGGGGACCACGATGTCGAAGGGGACCCGGGAGGCGGTGTCACCGGGGTACACATACGGCTCGTCCACCGTCACGTCGTTGACCGCGAGCCTTCCCCGCGCGTCGCAGCAGACGACACGGTCACCGCCCACGCCCACCACGCGCTTCACGAAGTCGGTGTCGGCGGGCTCCGTGAGCCCCAGGGAGGAGGCCGCCCCGCGCACCAGCCCGGTCAGCGGGTTCGCGTCGGGATCCTCCCGTACGAACGAGCCGGTGCCGTCGAAGACCACCACGTCGCCGCGTTCGGGCTCGGTGCCGAATCGGTAGGCCAGCTTGTTGACGAGAACCCGGTCACCGACCCGCAGCGTGGGCTCCATCGAGCGGCTGGGAATCAGGAACGGCTGGATCACGTAGGAGCTGAACAGCAGCAGGACGACAGCGGCCAGGACCACTCCGGTGAGCACCCGGCGCCAGGACAGGACGGAGACGACACGGCCCCGTACGCGCGAGAAGCGCGACCTCTCCCCGGACCCCGCGTCGGGTTCCGGGGAGCGGTCGCGCTCCGAGTGCTGTGCTTGCGTGTCCATCGCGGCCGAAGCTTATCCGGCCATGCTGTGGACGGGTCACCCCCAGGGGGATGACCCGGCGGCTCAGCGGTCGCGCTTCTCCTTGATCTTCGCGGCCTTGCCGCGCAGCTCACGGAGGAAGTACAGCTTGGCACGGCGGACGTCACCGCGGGTGACGAGCTCGATCTTCTCGAAGATCGGGCTGTGCACCGGGAAGGTGCGCTCGACGCCGACGCTGAAGGAGACCTTGCGGACCGTGAAGGTCTCGCTGACGCCCGAGCCCTGGCGGCGGATGACGATGCCCTTGAACTGCTGGATACGGGAGCGGTTGCCCTCGATCACGCGCACGTGGACGTTGACGGTGTCGCCGGGGCGGAACGCCGGGAGGTCCGAACGGAGGGTGGCGGCGTTGACGCCATCGAGCAGGGAAGTCATTGGTTGCTGCTTTCTTCGCCGATGCCACAGGTCATCGACGGAATGTCGTTGAGGAGTTCGGAGTGCTGATCGCGTCGGGCGGGCGTCTTTCCCCCTGTGGCAGGGGCGCACACCGGACGTACAGCAGCGGCCTATTCTTCCACGGCGGTGGGCCTGCGCCAAAATCGGCCGCCGGGCTCCGGTGCGAAGCCGAGGATGGAGAGGATCTCGCGGTCCTTCTTGTCGAAGGCGCTTGCCTCGCACCGCTCGATCAGGTCGGGCCGGTTGAGTGCCGTGCGGGCGAAGGCCTGGTCCCGCCGCCAGCGGGCGATCTTGCCGTGGTGGCCGCTGAGCAGGACGTCCGGGATGGAGCGGCCGCGCCACTCGGGCGGCTTGGTGAAGACCGGTCCCTCCAGGAGGTTGGCCATCGCGCCCGGGGCGAAGGAGTCGTCCCGGTGGGACTCGGCGTTGCCGAGGACGCCCGGCAGCAGTCGGGCCACGGCCTCCGTGATCACCAGGACGGCCGCTTCCCCGCCGGCCAGGACATAGTCCCCGATGGAGACCTCGACGACGCGCAGCCGGGTGGCGTACTCGTCGATCACCCGGCGGTCGATGCCCTCGTACCGGGCCGGAGTGAAGACGAGCCAGGGCTCGGCGGAGAGTTCGACGGCCAGTTCCTGGGTGAAGGGCCGGCCGCTGGGCGTGGGCACGACGAGCACCGGGGAGTGTGCCCCGGCCTCGTAGCCGTCGGCCAGGGCCTCGTCGAGCGCCTCGCCCCAGGGCTCGGTCTTCATGACCATGCCGGGGCCGCCGCCGTAGGGGGTGTCGTCGACCGTGTTGTGCCGGTCGTACGTCCACTCCCGCAGGTCGTGGACGTGGACGTCCAGCACGCCGCGGGCGCGGGCCTTGCCGACGAGGGAGACGTTCAGCGGTTCCAGGTACTCCGGGAAGATCGTGACGACGTCGAGCCGCATCAGGCGTCGCCCTTCGGCGCCTCGTCCGCGTCCCCGGCGGCCTCTTCCTCTTCTTCGCGCGAGGAGGCGACCACGGCCTCGCTCTCGTCGATCAGGCCGGGCGGCGGGGTGATCACCGCGCGCTGCTCCTCCAGGTCGATCTCGGAGACGATCTCCTCCACGAAGGGAATCATCACCTCGCTGCCGTCGGGGCGCTCCACGATGAACAGATCCTGCGAGGGCAGGTGGGAGATCTCGGTGATCCGGCCGATCCCGGTGCCGTCGGCGAGCACCACGTCGAGGTCGATCAGCTGGTGGTCGTAGAACTCGTCCTCGTCCTCGGGGAGCTCCTCCGGGTCCACCTCGGCGATCAACAGGGTGTTGCGCAGCGCCTCGGCGCCGGTGCGGTCGCGCACGCCTTCGAAGCGCAGCAGGAGCCTGCCACTGTGGACCCGACCCGTCTCGATGGTCAGCGGACCGGTCGCCGCCGGTTCGGTGGCCAGGACGGCGCCGGGTCCGAGCCGCAGCTCCGGCTCGTCCGTTCGTACCTCGACGGTGACCTCGCCCTTGATGCCGTGGGCGCGGCCGATCCGCGCGACTACCAACTGCACGCTGTTCTCCGATTGGTGGGGTGGGGACGTCGACGACCTGTCGGAAACGTCCGGGTGGCCGACGACAAAGGCCGGGGACGGCCCGAAGGCCCTCCCCGGCCCTGGCCGGTGTTCAACTCGCTTATCAGCGAACCTGGTCCACATCGACGAGGTCGACGCGGATCCCACGGCCGCCGATGGCACCCACGACCGTGCGCAGGGCGCGAGCGGTGCGGCCATTACGGCCGATCACCTTGCCGAGGTCGTCGGGGTGGACCCGGACCTCCAGCACGCGCCCGCGACGCAGGGTGCGCTCGGCAACCTGTACGTCGTCGGGGTTGTCGACGATGCCCTTCACGAGGTGCTCGAGAGCCTCCTCGAGCATGCTCAGGCCTCGGTCGACTCGGTGGACGCGGGGGCCTCAGCCGCCTCGTCCGCCTTCTTGTCGGACTTCTTGGCCTTGGGGGTGATGGCCTCACCCTTGGCCTCGTCGCCGTCCGAGGTCAGCGCCTCGAACAGCGCGCGCTTGTCAGCCTTGGGCTCCGGCTGCAGCAGCGGCGCGGGGGCCGGGAGGCCCTTGTGGGCCTGCCAGTCACCGGTGAGCTTCAGGATCGCGAGGACCGGCTCGGTCGGCTGGGCGCCGACGGACAGCCAGTACTGCGCGCGCTCTGCGTTGACCTCGATGCGCGAGGGGTTCTGCACCGGGTGGTACAGGCCGATCTCCTCGATGGCCCGGCCGTCACGGCGGGTACGGGAGTCGGCGACGACGATGCGGTAGTGAGGCGAACGGATCTTGCCCAGACGCTTCAGCTTGATCTTGACTGCCACGGAAGTGGTGTCTCCTGGTCTATGACGTGGTTGGGCACAACTAGATGCCACGTGGGGTTGCGGTACTCGGAGTGCCCGATGGACGCGTCAGCCGGAGGAGAGAGGGGTCCTGTGCGACTGTCGAGTACAGCTAGCCATTGTGCCACACCACATCGGCTCACCCCACCGCGACCGCCGCTTCCGGGATCCGGAACGGCTTGCCGCAGCCGCCGCAGACGATCGGCGCCTGCGCCAGGACCGACGGGACGACGCGGACGTTGCGTCCGCAGTCGCAGACGGCCTTGACCCGCACACCGCCCCCGGAGGAACCGTGCCGGGCGGCAGGTCCGCGGAAGGAGCGCTTGGTGTCGGCGGCGGTGGCGACGGTGTGCGCCTTGAGGGCGCGCTGCAGCCGTTCGGTGGTCGGGCGGTACCGGCGCTTGGCTTCCGGATTCAGCGTGACCAGCGAGAATCCGCTGCTGGGGTGGGGTTCCTCGGCATGATCGAGGCCCAGCTCCTCGGCGATCGCGAGGAAACGTCGGTTGTGGTAGCGGCCGGCGCGGGAGGTGTCTCGGACTCCTCTCGAGGCGGCGATGCCGTGGACTGCCTCATGGAGCAGTCGCTCGAAGGAGAGCTCGGCGCCACAGGCGGACGAGGACTCTCCGATCAGGGACTCGGGCGCGGCAAGATCGGGCAGCTCGGGGTGGTACCGCTGAATGTCGGCCCACGCCTGTGCCAGCTCTGCGGCAAGTACAGGTGGTGTCGTGCTCACGTCGTGACAACGAGCCCGAGGGCCCCGGTGTTCCTATTCCGGGGCATCCCAAATAATTTGCACGTACCAGTCAGTTGCCCTTGATGCGTCCGGACGAGGGCGGGTGCGCAGAACTGCGGAGAAGACGCACAGCTCACACCAAGGTGGTGCACAGCGCGCGGTACGCCCGGGCCCCGGAGGTGAGGAGCGTGGGCCGCCCGCGCTCCTGACGAATCCGCCCGAGAGCCTACCCGTCGCCGCGCTCGACGTGCCCGGCGCGGGGTGTCGGGTCAGACTGGTCGGAGAGCAGACGTGGCACGGGGCGCACGAACGGGGCACGCAAGCACTGCTCCACACCCCTGGACGGAACGGCGGATGCGCAGTTCTCTGGCTACGGGGTGCGGAACACACGCACACGGGGGACGTCCACTCGGGCACGACCGACCTCTTGGCGGATTGGGGCACTTTCCATGACACCAACGCTCGTCCGGAACCAGCCGGCCGCGGACGCCTCCGCGCCGGCGGACGCCGGTACCCGCGCACGCGACTGGGCCGAGATCCAGGAACGCATGCTCGCGCCGCTGTACGAGGCGGTGTACGACCGGATGGAGGTCGGGGCCGCCACCCGGATGCTGTCTCTCGGCTGCGGCTCGGGCCTGGCGATGCTCGTCGCGGCGACCCGGGGGGCGCACGTCACGGGTGTGGACTCCGACCGGGAGCGCCTGGCGCTGGCCCGGGCCAGGCTGCTGCCCGACGCCGACTGGGACGCCGCGCCCGCGCACTCCCCGCATCCGGCCCGCCGTCGGGCCCGGCTGCTGGAGGACGGGCAGCCCGCGCCCGTCGGCGCGGACGGCGCTCCGTACAACCTGATCACGGTCTTCGAGCCGATCGGCTGTGCGGCCGGGGACTCCGAGGGGCTGGTGCCGGCGCTGCGGTCGGCCGTGCCGCTGGCGGTCCGGGGCGCCTCGGTGGTGCTGACCGGGTGGGGGCCGCCGGAGCGCTGCGCGACGGCCGCGGTGCTGCGGGTGGCCGCACGGCTGGCGGAGTCCGCGCGTACGCCGCGTACCGACCCCGGCAGGTGGCGGCCCACACTCCGGGACGATCTGGAGGACGTGGCGGCGCGGGCCGGGCTGAAGCCGGACGGTTCGGGGCGGGTGTCCTGCCCGTTCGGCTACGCGGACGTGAACAGCGCGGTGCGCGGGCTGCTGTCCACCGGGCTCTTCGACGCCGCCGTACGGGCCACGGACCGCTCCCAGGTGGAGAAGGAGGTCGCGGAGGCCCTCCATCCGCACCGGCGGCAGGACGGCACGGTGTGGATGCCGAACGTCTTCCGCTATCTGGTCTGCGCGACCTGAGCCAACGGGAGCACGACACGCGTAAGGGGCGCCCTTGAGAAAGGGCGCCCCTTACGCGTGGTGCTCTGTTCGCGTTACATGAACTTCTTGAACTCGTCCGGCAGCTCGAAGTTCTTGTCCTCCTGGGCGGGCAGACCGAACGCGCCGCCCTGGGCCGCCTGCTCGCGGCGCTCGGCGGCGGCGGCCTCCTCGGCCTTGCGCTTCATGGGGTTGCCGCTCTTGCGCTTGCCCTTGGCCTGCTTGACCTGCTTCTTCTGACGGCCGGGGCCGCCGCCCATGCCGGGCATGCCCGGCATCCCGGGCATGCCGCCGCCCTGGGCCATCTTCGACATCATCTTGCGGGCCTCGAAGAAGCGCTCCACCAGGCTCTTGACCGCGGAGACCTCGACGCCCGAACCCTTGGCGATACGGGCACGGCGCGAACCGTTGATGAGCGTCGGCTCGGCGCGCTCCTTCGGGGTCATCGACTTGATGATCGCGGCGGTGCGGTCGATGTCGCGCTCGTCGATGTTGTTGATCTGGTCCTTGATCTGCCCCATGCCGGGCAGCATCCCGAGCAGCTTGGAGATGGAGCCCATCTTGCGGACCTGCTCCATCTGGGCCAGGAAGTCGTCGAGGGTGAAGTCCTTGCCACCCTTGCTCGACTGGAGCTTCGAGGCCATTTTGGCGGCCTCTTCCTGGCTGAACGTCTTCTCCGCCTGCTCGATCAGGGTGAGCAGGTCGCCCATGTCGAGGATGCGGGAGGCCATCCGGTCCGGGTGGAACGCGTCGAAGTCCTCCAGCTTCTCGCCGTTCGACGCGAACATGACCTGCTTGCCCGTGACGTGGGCGATCGACAGGGCCGCGCCACCGCGGGCGTCGCCGTCGAGCTTGGAGAGCACCACGCCGTCGAAGCCGACGCCGTCGCGGAAGGCCTCGGCGGTGTTGACCGCGTCCTGACCGATCATCGCGTCGACGACGAAGAGGATCTCGTCGGGGCTGACGGCGTCGCGGATGTCCGCGGCCTGCCGCATCAGCTCCTGGTCGATGCCGAGGCGGCCGGCGGTGTCGACGATGACGATGTCGTGGACCTTGGCCTTGGCGAACTCGATGGAGTCCTTGGCGACCTGGACCGGGTCGCCGACGCCGTTGCCCGGCTCGGGGGCGTACACCGCGACGCCGGCGCGCTCGGCGACGACGCTCAGCTGGTTGACGGCGTTGGGGCGCTGGAGGTCGCAGGCGACGAGCAGCGGGGAGTGGCCCTGGCCCTTGAGCCAGAGGCCGAGCTTTCCGGCCAGCGTCGTCTTACCGGCGCCCTGGAGACCGGCGAGCATGATCACGGTGGGCGCGGTCTTGGCGAACCGCAGCCGCCGGGTCTCGCCGCCGAGGATGGAGACGAGCTCCTCGTTGACGATCTTGACGACCTGCTGGGCGGGGTTCAGCGCCTGGGAGACCTCGACGCCGCGCGCCCGCTCCTTCACGTTGGCGATGAAGGCCCGGACCACGGGCAGGGCGACGTCGGCTTCCAGCAGGGCGATACGGATCTCGCGTGCCGTGGCGTCGATGTCCGCCTCGGACAAGCGGCCCTTGCCCCTGAGGTTCTTGAAAGTCGCGCTAAGGCGGTCGGAGAGAGTATCGAACACGGCGCTCGTCGGTCCTCAGGGTCGGGGGCGGGGCAGGTCAGTCGCCCTCCAGGGTATCCGTCCCCCGGGGAACGCCAAGCCCTCGGCCGGATCGGAGGCCCGGCGAGGGTTCGATGTCAGGGTCGCGCCGGTCGGCCGAGGGCCTTCTCGACCTCCCTGGCGACCTCGGCGGCCCGGGCCGGGGGCAGGGGTTCGTCGTCGGTCCCGGTGACGTAGAAGGCGTCCACGGCGTTGGCGCCGAGGGTGGAGACATGGGCGCTGCGCACGCGTACCGCGCTGCCTTCCAGGGCGGTGCCGATCCGGTGGAGCAGACCCGGGGCGTCCTGGGCGCGGACCTCGATGACGGTGGCGCGCCGGGAGCCTGCGGCGGCCACGGTCACCCGGGGCGGCGGGGCCTTCACGCCGCGCCGGCGCGGGTAGGCGGCCTCGCGCTCGGCGAGGCGGGCGCGGATGTCCAGGGAGCCGTCGAGGGCGCGTACGAGGTCGGCGCGGAGGCGGGCGGCCTGCGGGAGGGCCCCGTACTCGGCGGCGACCCGCCAGCTGAGCAGGAGCAGGTCCGCCCGTTTCCCCAGCTCGTCGGGGAGCTCCACCGCACGCAGGTCGGCGGCGCGCACGGTGAGGCGGTTCAGGGCGAGGACTCCGGCGGCGGCGGGCAGCACGCCGGGGCGGTCGGGCAGGGCGATGAGGAGCTCGACGCCGACGGGTTCCACTTCGCCGTCCCCGGCCGGCTCCTCGGGCCGGGTGTGCAGGGTGAGGACGGGTTCGCCGGTGCGCAGGGCCTCGATGGCGAGGCGTTCGTGCTCGGCGCCGGGCGCGGCCTCCGGCGACTCGTCGGGGGACTCCCCGGCGAGGACGGCGGCGACGCGTGTGACGAGGTCGGTGACGAGGGAGGCGCGCCAGGAGCTCCAGGCGGCGGGCCCGGTGGCGAGCGCGTCGGCCTCGGTGAGGGCGTGCAGCAGTTCCAGCGTGGAGGCGCTGGAGACGGCTTCGGCGACCGACCGCACGGTGGCGGGGTCGTCGAGGTCGCGCCGGGTGGCGGTCTCGACGAGCAGCAGATGGTGGCGTACGAGGGTGGCGATGACGCCCACGTCGTGGGGGTCGAAGCCGACGCGGGTGGCCATGTCCCGGGCGATGACCTCGCCGGCCACGGAGTGGTCGCCGGGCCGGCCCTTGCCGATGTCGTGCAGGAGGGCCGCGACCAGGAGGAGGTCGGGGCGGTGGACGCGGCGGGTGAGGAAGGAGGCGCGGACGGCGGTCTCCACGAGGTGCCGGTCGACGGTCCAGGTGTGGACGGCGTTGCGCTGGGGGCGGCAGTGGACGCGTTCCCAGTCGGGCAGCAGCCGGGTGATGATCCCTTCCGCTTCGAGCGCCTCCCAGACGCCGACGGTGGCCTCCCCCGCGCCGAGCAGGGTGACGAGTTCCTCGCGGGCCTCGGAGGGCCAGGGGACCGGCAGCGGCTGGGCGGTGGCCGCCAGGTGGCGTACGAGGTGCCGGGAGAGCGGGAGCCCGGCCTCGGCGGCGGCCGCGGCGGCGCGCAGGGTCAGGACCGGGTCGCGTTCGGGGCGGGCGGCGCGGGCGAGGACCACTTCGCCGTCCGCGTCCACCACGCCGTCGGCGAGCGGGGTGCGCTCGGGGGCGGCCTTGGAGCCGAGCCCGCCGCTGAGGAGGGCGCGGAGCCTCGGGCGGGCGGAGCGGGCGCGCAGGACCCGGTTGACCTCGCGCCAGGTGACGTCGGTGGCGTACGAGACGGTGCGGGCGGCCTCGTAGACCTTGCGGAGCAGGGCGTCGGCGTCGAGGAGGCCGAGTGCCTGGGCGACCTGGTCCTGTTCCTGGAGGGCGAGGCGGTCGGTGGCGCGCCCGGTGGTGAGGTGGAGGGCGTCGCGGGCGTCCAGAAGGGTGCGGCGGGCCTCGGTGAGGCCTTCGCGGGGGGCGTCGGCGACCCAGGAGGCGGCCACGGCGCGCAGGGCGGTGGCGTCGCGGAGGCCGCCGCGGGCCTCCTTGAGGTCGGGTTCCAGGAGGAACTGGAGCTCGCCCATCCGCTCGGCGCGCTCCTGGCAGAGCTCGTGGAGGGCGGGGAGGCGCTTGGGGGCCTGGTTGCGCCAGTCGGCGAGGATCGCGGTGCGCAGGGAGGCGACGAGGCCGAGGTCGCCGGCGACGGGGCGGGCGTCCAGCAGGCCGAGCTGGACCTTGAGGTCCTCGCCCGCGGTCCTCCTGGCCTCGCCGGGGGTGCGTACGGAGTGGTCGAGGGCCAGGCCCAGGTCCCAGACCGGGTACCAGACGGAGTCGGCGAGGGCGGCGAGGGCCGCCGCGTCGGCGCTGCCGTCGTGCAGGAGGAGCAGGTCGAGGTCGCTGCGCGGGGAGAGCTCGCCGCGGCCGTAGCCGCCGACGGCGACGAGGGCGACGCCCCGTACCCCGGCGCGTGGAGCGGCGGTGGTGAAGAGGGCGGTGAGCCAGTCGTCGGTGAGGCGGGCGAGGGCCGCACGGCGCGGCGGCCCGGACCGCGCCTCCTGCTGGAGGAGGCGCAGCCGGGCCGCCGCGTAGCCGCTGGGTCCCGGGCCTTCGGTCGCGGTGGTCACTTCGGTGCGCGTCACCCAGCTGCCTTTCGTGTGCGGGCCGTGGTCAGAGGGCGTCCGGGCCGCGCTCGCCGGTCCGTACGCGGACGGCGGTCTCGACCGGGACGCTCCAGACCTTCCCGTCACCGATCTTGCCGGTACGGGCGGCCTTGACGACGACCTCGATGAGCTGTTCGGAGTCCTCGTCCTCGACGAGGACCTCGATGCGGACCTTGGGGACCAGGTCGACGGTGTACTCGGCGCCCCGGTAGACCTCGGTGTGGCCGCGCTGCCGCCCGTAGCCGCTCGCTTCGGTGACGGTGAGCCCGTGGACGCCGAAGGCCTGGAGGGCCTCCTTGATCTCGTCCAGCCGGTGGGGCTTCACGACCGCGGTGATGAGCTTCATACGTCCACCTTCTGTGCCTTCGGTGCTGCCGTCGGGTCGGTCGCGGGGGCGGTGGTGCGGGAGATTGTGCCGCCGCCGGCGCCGCTGAAGTCGTACGCCGTCTCGGCGTGCTCGACCTGGTCGATGCCGGAGATCTCGTCGTCCTCGGAGATCCGCATCCCGATCGTCCTGTCGAGCAGGAGGGCGATGAGGGCGGAGACGACCAGAGAGTACGCGAGGACGGCGACGACGCCGATGGCCTGCTTGCCGAGCTGTTCGAGGCCGCCGCCGTAGAAGAGGCCCTTGGCGTCGGACTGGACGCCGCCGGTGGCGAAGAAGCCGACCAGGAGGGAGCCGATGATGCCGCCGACGAGGTGGACACCGATGACGTCGAGGGAGTCGTCGTAGCCGAACCGGTACTTCAGGCCGACCGCCATGGCGCACAGGACACCGGCGATGACGCCGATGGCGATGGCGCCGAGCGGGCTGACGGAGCCGCCCGCCGGGGTGATGGCGACCAGTCCGGCGACCGCGCCGGAGGCGGCGCCCAGGGTGGTGAAGGAACCGTGGCGCAGTTTCTCGTAGACGAGCCAGCCGAGGACGGCCGCGGCGGTGGCGACCTGGGTGTTCAGGAACATGACCGCGCCGACGCCGTCGTCGTTGCCGAGCCAGGATCCGGCGTTGAAGCCGAACCAGCCGAACCACAGGAGAGCCGCGCCGAGCATGACGAGCGGCAGGCTGTGCGGCCGCATCGGGTCCTTCTTGAAGCCGACGCGCTTGCCGATGACGAGGATGACGCCGAGGGCGGCGGCGCCGGCGTTGATGTGGACGGCCGTCCCGCCGGCGAAGTCGATGACGCCCATCTCGAAGAGCCAGCCGCCGGCGCCCCAGACCCAGTGGGCGACGGGGAAGTAGACGACGGTGACCCACAGGACGATGAACACCGCCCAGGCCGTGAACTTCACCCGGTCGGCGAGGGCGCCGCTGATCAGGGCGGGGGTGAGGACGGCGAACATCAGCTGGAAGACGGCGAAGACGTAGACCGGGATGGTGTAGCCGTCCCAGAGTTCGGTGACGCCGATGTCGCTGAGGCCGACGTAGTCGGAGCTCCAGCCGATGACCGAGCCGACGTCGGTGCCGAAGGCGAGGCTGAATCCGTAGAGCACCCACAGGATCGTGACGATCCCGAGGCTGATGAAGCTCATCATCAGCATGTTGAGGGTGCTCTTGACGCGGACCATGCCTCCGTAGAAGAAGGCGAGGCCGGGGGTCATGAGCATCACCAGGGCCGAGCAGATGAGCATGAACCCGGTGTTGGCGGCAGACAGCTCGGGGGCGTCTGCGGCAAGCGTCGTGATGCCTGGGGGCATCGGCGTCTCCTCGTCGTCGGTGCGGCCGCGGCGTGCGGGGGAATGCTGCGGGACCACTGGGAAGGTGCGGGCCGGCTGATGGGTCGGGTGCGGGCCGGTTATGAGCCACGAGGTTGACGGAGGGCCGTTTCCGGGGATGCCGCACGATGTTTCGCGAGCGTGACGAAGAGGGATCGCGTGTTACGGCCCCATGAATCCGGGGTGGCGCGTCCGGTGCGCTGCCTACCCTGCCGCGCACGCCGCATACGGAGCGGTTGAAACGCCCAAGGGGTGGAAAACACGAAACCGGCCACGGCGGCCCTCCGGGTGACCAGGCAGCGGGGGAGCCGGGTCGGGCTGTACGGAAGGGGCGCCGCGGCCGGGGCCGAGGAGCGCCGGTCAGACCGCTTCGACGGTCTCCGGCAGCTGTTCGTGGAGCAGCTCGGTGAGCCGGGCGACTTCGGCGACGTCGCCGAAGTCCCTGGCAGCGGTGTCGACGGTCTTGCGCAGGCGGGTGTTCACCCGCTCGGAGCGGACCTTCTTGGCGATCTTCAGGGCTCGGGCGGCGAGCACGGTGGACTGCTCGGGCTCCCGCTGGAGGAGATGGACGGTGGCCATGCCGATGAGGTTGAGCGCGTAGGAGCGCTGGTGCTCGTCGTCCTCGCCGAACAGCTCGACGGCCTTGTCCATGACGGGCTGGGCGAGCGAGGCGTACGTGGGGCTGCGGCCGGCGACGTAGGCCAGGTCCCGGTAGGAGTGGGCGTTCTCCCCGTTCAGCTCCGCCTCGGAGAAGAAGCGGATCCAGTCGGGCTCCGGCTCGCCGTCGAGACCCGCGTCCAGGAAGGTGTCCTCGGCCATCCGGACGGCGCGCTTGCACTTGCTGGGCTGGCCCATGTTGGCGTAGGCGCGGGCCTCCATCGCGTACAGCATCGCCTGCGTGCGGGAGGTGGCGCAGTCGCGGCTGCCGTACTGCGCGAGGTGGATCAGTTCCAGGGCGTCGTCGGGGCGGCCCAGGTGGATCATCTGGCGGCTCATGCTGGACAGGATGTAGCTGCCGAGCGGCTTGTCCCCGGCTTCCTTGGCGGCGTGCAGGGCGAGCACGAAGTACTTCTGGGCGGTGGGCTGGAGGCCGACGTCGTAGCTCATCCAGCCCGCCAGCTCGGCCAGTTCGGCGGCGCAGCGGAAGAGGCGCTGGGCGGTGGGGCCCGGCTGGGGCTCCTGGAGCAGGTCGGTGACCTCGTGCAGCTGTCCGACGACGGCCTTGCGGCGCAGTCCGCCGCCGCACTGGGCGTCCCACTGCCGGAACATCGCGGTGGTCGACTCCAGCAGGTCCAGCTCGGGCCGGGAGAGCCGGGAGGGGCGGTGGGCGGCGGCGGGGGTCTCCGGTTCGCCGGGGCTCCGGGCGGGGACGGGCACCAGCCAGCGCTGCATCGGCTCGATGAGGGCGGGCCCCGCGGCCAGCGCCAGCGAGCTGCCGAGGAAGCCGCGCCGGGCCAGCATCAGGTCGCTGCGGGAGAACTCGCTGAGCAGGGCGACGGTCTGGGGGCCGGCCCAGGGCAGGTCGACTCCGGCCACCGAGGGTGACTGGTGGGCGGTGCGCAGCCCGAGCTGTTCGATGGCGACCACGGTGCCGAAACGCTCCGAGAACAGCTCGGAGAGGATGCGCGGGATCGGCTCGCGCGGCTGTTCCCCGTCGAGCCAGCGCCGCACGCGCGAGGTGTCGGTGCTGATGTGGAGAGCGCCCATCTGCCGCGCCCGCCGGTTCACCTGGCGTGCCAGCTCGCCCTTGGACCAGCCACTGCGCACGAACCACGACCCCAACTGCCCGTTGGGGCGCTTCCCGGTATCCGTGTCGCCTGCGCCGCTGCCACTCACTGGAACGCCCCCATCCCGCCGAAACCTCATCGCGCGAACCATTATCAGAATGCCGTGCATCGGCGCTGTCCGTACGGGAGTTGCAGCCCCATCGATATCACCGACGTCATCGAACAGGAAATCGGGTTGCCCGCGGCATACCCGTGAGCGCACATACTCCCAGGGTTCGCGTACCGACGGTAATCCTACGATCACCCCTCCCGCGAGGGGGATTGAGGAAACGCCACCATTCGCCACCCCTTCGAATGAACCCGACTGCCGCTGGGCGCGCTTGACTTGAGCAACCAGGACCGAGGGCGGACGGACGGACACACTCGGGGGCGCGCACTCCGTGACGCACTCCCTTGCGCACTACCGCGCACGCCACTCGATCGAGTTTCAGCGACGGAGGGTTACCCGGGCAACGCGGGTCGTAACCACCGGCGAGCCGGACCCGTTGGAGGGGGCATGGGCTTCACGATCGGCGGCATCCGGGAGATGCGTTCCGGTGCGCGGCGACGCCACCGCGGCGCCGCGGGCACGGCGGTGGCCGAGTACACGGGGCTCTGGGGCTGGGCGGTGACGCCCGGAGCACGGGCCGAGGCCGGCGCCTGCTCATGCGGCGAGCCGGCCTGCCCGGCCCCCGGAGCCCACCCGCTGGGCTTCGCCCGGGAGGTCCCCGCGGGCACGGGCCTGGACCGCGCGTCGGACGCCTGGGCCGAGACGCCGGGAGCGGCGATGCTGCTCCCGGTGGGCCGCGCCTTCGACGTCCTGGAGGTCGCGGAGGGGGCCGGGCGGCGCGCCCTGGTGCGGATGGAGCGGATGGGGCTGCCGTCGGGACCGGTCACGGTGACGCCGACCGGGCGGGCGCAGTTCCTCGTCGCCCCCGGAGCCGCCGCCGAGCTGCCCGAGCTGCTCTACCGGATGGGCTGGGACGACGCCGGCCTCGATCTGCGCGCCCTCGGCCCCGGGGCCCACATCACCGCCCCGCCCTCCGACCTCGGCGGCCTCGGCCCGGTCCGCTGGCTGCGACCCCCGCTGCTGGACACGGCGGCCGCTCCCCCGCAGGCGCGGCTGCTGCTGGGGACACTGGCGTACGTCTGTCACCGCTCGTAGCGCTCTCGGCGGGCACTACGAGCGGCGGACGGGCGGCAGGCTCCTCACAGGAGCCGCCGCCCGTCCGCCGTACCGGACGCGAGGTGGGTCAGTCGCCGATCAGGGCGTCGACGAAGGCGCCCGGCTCGAACGGGGCGAGGTCGTCCGCCCCTTCACCGAGGCCGATCAGCTTCACCGGTACGCCCAGCTCGCGCTGGACCGCGATGACGATGCCGCCCTTGGCGGTGCCGTCGAGCTTGGTGAGGACGATGCCGGTGATGTCCACGACTTCCGCGAACACCCGGGCCTGGACGAGGCCGTTCTGTCCGGTGGTGGCGTCCAGGACGAGCAGGATCTCGTCCAGCGGACCGTGCTTCTCCACGACGCGCTTGACCTTGCCCAGCTCGTCCATGAGGCCGGTCTTGGTGTGCAGGCGGCCCGCGGTGTCGATGAGGACGACGTCCGCGCCCTCGGCGATGCCTTCCTTGACCGCGTCGTAGGCGATCGACGCCGGGTCGCCGCCCTCGGGCCCGCGGACCGTGCGCGCGCCGACCCGCTCGCCCCAGGTCTGGAGCTGGTCGGCGGCGGCGGCGCGGAAGGTGTCGGCCGCGCCGAGCACCACGCTGCGGCCGTCGGCGACGAGCACCCGGGCCAGTTTGCCGGTGGTGGTGGTCTTGCCGGTGCCGTTGACGCCGACGACCATGACGACGCCGGGGGTCTCGGCACCGCCCTCGGTCCTGACCTCGCGGTCGAAGTCCGGGCCGAGCAGCGTGATCAGCTCTTCGCGGAGCAGGGTGCGCAGGTCCTCGGGGGTGCGGGTGCCGAGCACCCTCACGCGCTCGCGGAGCCGCTCGACCAGTTCCTGGGTGGGGGCGACGCCGACGTCGGCGGTAAGGAGGGTGTCCTCGATCTCCTCCCAGGTGTCCTCGTCGAGGTTGTCGCGGGAGAGCAGGGTGAGGAGCCCCTTGCCCAGCGAGTTCTGCGAGCGGGCGAGGCGGGCCCGCAGGCGGACGAGCCGGCCGGCCGTGGGCTCGGGGACCTCCAGCGCGGGCGGCGCGGGGGCCTCGGCGACCGGGGCCTCCTCCGCGGGCGCGGTGGCGTCCGGGAGGCCGACTTCGTCGATGGTGCGCCGCGCTTCGTCGCGCGGCGTCTCGGCCTCCTCGCCGACCTGCGGTTCGGCGGGAGGAGTGATGGTCGGCGCGCTCGGCGGCGGGGGCGGCAGCTTCTTCTTGCGGCTGCCGACCACGAGCCCGCCGACCAGGCCGACAGCGACCAGGGCGATGACTACAGCGAGGATGACGATTTCGACGAGTTCCATAACCCGTCCAGTATCGGCCACGACCGCGGCGCGGGCGCGGCCCCTGCTGCCCCTCGGCGGCCAATCAGGGCCATATGCACCTTTTGGCGGCAACGCCAACACCGACCTCTACACTTCTGACGCCACGTCAGCTACGGTGCCGCCGCCCGCCCCATGCCTGTCTGACCGCCCGCCCGCCTCGGCGAAGGGACGCCTCCGATGGCCTTCACAGTGGTCCGGTTCAATCTCGTCGATCCGGGAGCCGCATCCGTATCGCTCTCGGCCCGCTATCGCGCCGCCCTGGAGATGGCGGCGTACGCGGACGAGCACGGCGTCGACACGGTGCAGACCGAGGAGCACCACGGGGTGGCGAACTCCTGGCTGCCCTCTCCGTTCACCTTCGCGGGGGCGGTCTTCGGCGCCACCCGCCGGATCGCGGTGACGGTCTCGGCGATCATCGGCCCGCTGCACGACCCGCTGCGTCTCGCGGAGGACATCGCGGTGCTGGACCTGCTGAGCGCGGGCCGGCTGGTGACGGTCGCGGGGATCGGCTACCGCCCCGAGGAGTACGAGCGGGCCGGGGTCGAGTGGGGGCGGCGCGGCAGGCTCCAGGACGAGCTGCTGGAGACGCTGCTGGCGGCGTGGACCGGAGAGCCGTTCGCGTACCGGGGCCGTACGGTACGCGTCACCCCACGCCCGTACACCCGCCCGCACCCGATGCTGCTGGTCGGCGGCAGCTCACGGGCGGCGGCGCGGCGGGCCGCCCGGCTGGGGCTGCCGCTGTTCCCGAGCGCGCATCTGCCGGAGCTGGAGGCGTACTACCACGAGCGGCGCGCGGAGCACGGCACGGAGGGCTTCTGCATGATGCCCGCGAAGCGCACACCGCTGCTGCATGTGTCCGAGGACCCGGACCGTACGTGGGCGGAGTACGGCGAGCACCTGCTGCACGAGGCGCGGACGTACGCCTCCTGGCAGTCCCAGGACATCCGCTCGGCCGTCCGCTCGGCGGCGACGACGGTGGCGGAGCTGCGTGCGGAGGGGGTGTACCGGATCATCACGCCGGACGGCCTGAGGGCCCTGGAGGCGGAGAGCCTGGTGCTGCACCCGCTGTGCGGCGGGATGCCGGTGGAGGAGGGCTGGCGCAGCCTGCGGCTGTTCTGCGCGGCGAGTGCCTGATACAGCACCGGGCGGGACGGCGGGAGAGCCGACGGCCCCGGCTCGGTGAGCCGGGGCCGCGCGGTTCGAGGAGAGGGGCAGCGGGGGATTCAGCCCATCTCCTCCAACGCCTTGCCCTTGGTCTCCTTCACGAATTTCAGCACGAAGGGGATCGAGAGCACGGCGAAGCAGGCGTAGATGATGTACGTCCCCGAGAGGTTCCAGTCCGAGAGGCTCGGGAAGCTGGCGGTGATCGCCCAGTTGGCGATCCACTGCGCGAAGACGGCGACACCGAGGGCGGCCGCGCGCAGACGGTTCGGGAACATCTCGCCCAGGAAGACCCAGACGACGACACCCCACGACAGGGCGAAGAAGAGCACGAAGACGTGGGCGGCGATCAGGGCCACGACGCCCTGCGTCTCGGGGAGTTTGCCGTCGACCAGGTCCGCGGAGAACGCCCACGCCTCGACCGCGAGCGCGAGGGCCATGCCGACCGAGCCGACGAGGGCGAGCGGCCTGCGGCCCACCCGGTCCACCAGCACCATCGCGATCACCGTGCCGATGATGTTGATGATCGACGTGGTGAACGAGTAGAAGAACGAGTCGGTCGGATCGATGCCGACGGACTGCCACAGCGTCGCCGAGTAGTAGAACGCGACGTTGATGCCGACGAGCTGCTGGAACATCGACAGCCCGATGCCGACCCAGACGATGGGCAGGAAGAAGAAGCGGTTGCCCAGCAGGTCCTTGAAGGAGGACTTGTGCTCGCGGTGCATGGCGGTCTCGATCTCGGCCACCCGGGCGTCGAGGTCGATGTTCTTCCCCTCGACCTCTTCGAGGATCCTGCGGGCTTCGGCCTTCTTGCCGACCGAGATGAGGAAGCGCGGGGACTCGGGGATGGCGAAGGAGAGCAGCCCGTACAGGATGGCCGGGACGACCATCACGCCGAGCATCCACTGCCAGGCCTCCAGGCCGAGGATCTCGCCGCGCTGGTCCCCGTCGGCGATCTGGAGGACGGCGTAGTTCACCAGCTGGGAGATGGCGATGCCGATGACGATCGCGGCCTGCTGGAAGGCGCCGAGCCGGCCGCGGTAGGCGGGCGGGGAGACCTCGGCGATGTAGGCCGGGCCGATCACCGAGGCCATGCCGATGGCGAAGCCGCCGATGATGCGCCACATCGCCAGGTCCCAGAGGGCGAACGGCAGGGCGGAGCCGATCGCGCTGGCCGTGAAGAGCACCGAGGCGATCTGCATGCAGCGGATGCGGCCGATCCGGTCCGCGATCCGGCCGGCGGTGGCGGCGCCGATCGCACAGCCGATCAGCGCGATGGCGATGACCTGGGCGAGTGTGCCGGAGCCGATGTCGTACCGGTCGCGGATCGCCTCGACGGCCCCGTTGATGACGGAACTGTCGTAGCCGAAGAGGAAGCCGCCCATCGCCGCGGCCGCGGTGATGAAGATGACATGGCCGAGGTGGTCCGGATGGGCCGCCCGGGCCCCGGACGCGGGTCCGTTCGCAGTGCTGGTCACGTGAACTCCTGATGCCTGGCCGCAAGTCAGACGTGGGGGGTGAGCCTTCCCAGTGGGGCACAACATCCGGTCCACCACCACTTGAAGGGGAAATCAACTTGGGAGAGGTTATGTGTTCAAGAAGCGAAGTCAAACAATGGGTCGATCCGATCTCGATCCGCGTGTACCCAGGAGGGCGCAGAACGTGCGTTGAACTTCTGATGATTCGGTAAAAAGTCAGCGCAGCCGCTGGCTGATGACCTTCGAGACCCCGTCGCCCTGCATGGACACGCCGTACAGTGCGTCGGCGACCTCCATCGTCCGCTTCTGGTGGGTGATCACGATCAGCTGGGAGCTCTCCTGGAGCTCCGCCATGATCCGGATCAGCCGTTGCAGGTTGGTGTCGTCGAGCGCGGCCTCGACCTCGTCCATCACATAGAACGGGCTGGGCCGGGCCTTGAAGATCGCGACCAGCAGCGCCACCGCCGTCAGCGACCGCTCGCCGCCCGACAGCAGCGAGAGCCGCTTCACCTTCTTGCCGGGCGGACGCGCCTCCACGTCCACCCCGGTGGCGAGCATGTTGTCCGGGTCGGTCAGGACGAGCCGCCCCTCGCCGCCGGGGAAGAGCCGCGAGAAGACCCCCTCGAACTCACGGGCGGTGTCCCGGTAGGCCTCCGTGAAGACCTGCTCGACCCGCTCGTCGACCTCCTTGATCACCTGGAGCAGATCGGCCCGGGTCTTCTTCAGGTCTTCAAGCTGCTCGGACAGGAACTTGTGCCGTTCCTCCAGCGCCGAGAACTCCTCAAGAGCAAGCGGATTCACCTTCCCGAGTTGCTGGTACGCCCGTTCGGCCGACCGCAGCCGCTTCTCCTGCTCGGCCCGCAGATACGCCTTCGGCCGGTTACGGGGATGCTCCGGGTCCTCCGGCAGCTCCTCGCCCTCGGCGGCGGGCGACGGGGGCACGAGCTGGTCCGGCCCGTACTCGGAGACCAGCCCGGCGGGCTCCACGCCCAGCTCCTCCAGCGCCTTCGACTCCAGCTGTTCGATCCGCAGCCGCTTCTCCGCGCCCAGCACCTCGCCCCGGTGGACCGAGTCGGTGAGCTTGTCCAGCTCGCCCTTCAGCCCCCGGCCCCGGTCGCGCTCGCCGGCCAGCTCACGCTCCCGCTCGCCCTTCGCCGCCTCGGCCGCCGTCCGCTCCTGGTCGGCGCGTACGAGGGACACCTCGACATGCGCCAGCAGCTGCCGGGCGCCCGAGGCCACGGCGGAGGCGACCTCGGCCTCGTACCGCAGCCGGGCCCGGCGCTGTTCGGCACGGGTGCGCGCCTCCCGTTCGACGCGGGCGGCCCGGTCCAACGAATCGGCGCGGCCGGCCAGCGCCCTGACCCGCTCCTCGTGGGTACGGGCCTGGAGCCGGGCCTCCATCTCGGTCTGACGGGCATTGGCCCCGTCGGCGGCGAGCCGGTCCCGCCGCGACGTGTCGGGCTCCTCATCCGCCGGGGCCTCCTCGGCGACCAGCAGCCGTTCGGCCAGCTCCTCGGCCTCCTCCGTCGCCCGCTCCAGGGCCTCCTGGGCGCGGGCGGCGGACGCGGTCATGCGCTCCGCCTCGCCGGCCGCGCCCCGGGCCTGCCCCGCGAGCCGCCCGAGCTGCTGGGCGAAGCCGGACTTCTCCCGCTCGGCCGCCCGGCGGCGCTCCGCCAGCTCCTCGACGAGCGCGGTCCGCTCCGTGCGCCGCTCCCCCGCCAGGCGCTGGGCCTCGGCGAGCTCCTCGCACCGCACGGCGAGGTCGGCCAGCTCGGCGGCGGCATCGTCGACGGAGGCCCGCACCTCCAGGAGGCTGGGCGCCCCGGCCGACCCGCCGTGGGCGAAGTGGGCGGAGAGCACGTCGCCCTCGGCGGTCACCGCCGTGATCCCGGGGTGGGCGGCCACCAGCTCCTCGGCCTCCTCCAGCGTCCCGACGACCACCATGTCCCGTACGAGGCCGCGTACGGCCCCGAGCAGCGCGGCGGGCCCGCGCACCAGGTCGGCGACGGCGGGCGCGGCGAGGACGGTGGCCGTCCCGGCACGGCCCGCCGGGTGCGCAGCGGCGTCCGTGCCGCCGCGCGCCGCCGCCCCGGATTCCGTGCCCCCCCGCGCGGGCAGCACGGCGGGTGCGGGCTCCTCCACCGCCTGCCGTACGGGTGCCTGCTCCGGTACGGGACGGGGCGCGGCGGCAACGCGGTCCGCAGGGCCCGCACTGTCCGCGGCCGCCGGGCTGTCCGCGCCCACCAGCATCGCCGCACGCCCCGCGTCCCGTTCGCGCAACAGCCGGATCGCGTCGGCGGCCGTGGCCGGGTCCGAGACGGCCACGGCGTCCGCCGCCGTGCCGAGGGCGGCGGCCACCGCGATCTCGTGACCGGGCTCGACGGTCAGCAGTTCGGCGGCCGGGCCGAGAAGTCCGGCCAGCTGGTCCCGGGCCCCGAGCAGCGCGCCCGTACCGTCCTTGCGGCGCAGCCCCAGGGCCAGCGCCTCGTGCCGGGCGGCGACCGCCGCTCGCCTGCGCTCGGCGGCGGTCGCCTCGTCGCGCGCCGTGCTGTGGGCGGCCCTGGCCTCGGCGAGGGCCTGCTGGGCCTCCTCGTGGCGGGCGGCCAGCTCCTCGTCGGCACCGTCCAGCCCCTCGACCTCGGCCTTGAGCTGCTCGTACTCCTCCTGGGCACGCGCCGCGCGGTCCCGCGCCTCGTCGCGCGAGGCGGCCAGCCTGTCGATCTCGGCCTGTGCCGAACCGGCTCGGCCGCGGGCCGCGTTGACCTGGCCGTTGAGCCGGGCGAGCCCTTCGCGCCGGTCCGCGATGGCACGGGCCGCGTCCTTGAGCCGACGCTCCTCGGCGGCCAGTTCGCGTTCCAGGTCGGCGCGGTGGGCGACGGTGTCCTCCAGCGCGTGTTCGGCCGCCTCCAGGGCCGCCGTCAGCTCCGCCTCCTGCTCACGGATCCGGGCGGCCTCGCGCTCCAGGTCCTCGGGGTCGCGGCCCCGGCGCTCCTCGGCGGGCGCCTCGGAGGCGCTGCGGACCCGGGCGTCGGCCAGCGAGATCGTGCCGCGGACCCGCTCGGCCAGCTGTGACAGCTCGTACCAGGTCTGCTGGGCGCGCTGGAGCCGGGGCGCGAGCCGGCGCACCTCGCCCTCCAGCTCGGCCTCGCGGGCGAGCGCCGCCGACAGCTCCGCCTCGGCCGCGTCCTTGCGCTTCTTCAGCTCCGCCTCGTCGGCGATCTCGTCGCGCAGCGCGTCCCGAAGGGTCACCAGGTCGTCCGCGAGGAGCCTGAGCCTGGCGTCGCGCAGGTCGGCCTGGATGACGGCGGCCCGACGGGCGACGGCGGCCTGCCTGCCGAGCGGCTTGAGCTGGCGGCGCAGTTCGTCGGTGAGGTCCTGGACCCGGGCCAGGTTGGCGCCCATCGCGTCCAGCTTCCGCAGGGCCTTCTCTTTCCGCTTGCGGTGCTTGAGGACGCCCGCGGCCTCCTCGATGAAGGCCCGGCGGCCCATTGGGTCGGCGTGCAGCACGGAGTCCAACTGGCCCTGCCCGACGATGACGTGCATCTCGCGGCCGATGCCGGAGTCCGAGAGGAGTTCCTGGATGTCGAGCAGTCGGCAGGTGTCGCCATTGATCTGGTATTCGCTGCCGCCATTGCGGAACATGATCCGAGTGATCGTCACTTCGGCGTACTCGATGGGCAATGCCCCGTCGGAATTGTCGATGGTCAGCGACACTTCGGCGCGGCCGAGCGGGGGCCGCCCGGTCGTCCCGGCGAAGATCACGTCTTCCATCTTGCCGCCGCGCAGGGATTTGGCGCCCTGTTCCCCCATGACCCAGGAGAGCGCGTCCACCACATTGGATTTACCTGATCCATTGGGGCCGACGACGCAGGTGATCCCCGGTTCGAACCGCAGGGTGGTGGCGGACGCGAACGATTTGAAACCACGCAGGGTCAGGGCCTTGAGGTGCACGCCGCCGGACTCTACCTTTCGCTCTCGGTTTCGCTGATGAAGGTGCAGGGCACATCAGACGGTAAGCGAAGGCGGGTGCGTCCGTGGGTGGGGGTCGAGCAAAGAAAAAGGGACGCCGAGGCGTCCCTGTGAATCTTGCTGGTGTCTGCGTCGAACCAGCTGGCGGTCCTACGCGGTGCATCGCAGAACGACCGGACAACGACGTCCCCGGTGCTACGGGGACCCCGGTGTTCGGGGACGGCGATCCGTGACGCAGAACGAATCAGAGATGTTCCGAGGCTACTGAGCGTGCCCGGCCCGACCGGCCCGAGGGGGCCAGGGTGGTCAGGTCAGCGCAGGCTCGCCCTGGGGTACGTCGATGTCGATGCTGTCGAGCAGCGACTCCTGGTGCTGGGCGGCGGCGTTGAGCGCGTCGTTCTCGTCCTGGATCCGGTTGAGCTCGGATTCCAGGTCCTGGACGCGCTGCTGGAGCCGTCGCATCTCGGCGAGAAGTCGCGGGTCGGAACCGCCGACGTAACCGAGAAGCGCCTTTGCCATGATGGATGGTCCTCCACAATGAGTGACCGACCGATGCGGTGTGGGTCGTCAGGGGATCGCACCCGCGGTGCTCGGCAGGGCTCTGTCACCACTGCGGTTCTGCTGCTAATCAGCTCTACCGAACAGCTAAGGTGCGCGGGGTTTTCAGCGTCTCACCAAAAAGTTTGACGGTCAACACGATCACACCCTGTGTACGCGGGCGTCCCGGGGGCGCGCTGCCGGACGATCATCCGGCGCGGCTCTCCCGCGGGACCCCGAGGGGTGCGCGGATCTTCGTCGATTCCGCAGCCTCGCACGACATCGCGCATCTGGCAACCATCGGCCGCCACCCGTCCCGCCGCAGGTCATTTCAGGTGCGGGGCCCGAGCGGGCGTTCCGGGGACCGTTCGGCGCGGGGCATTCACCGAGCGGGTCCGACCGGTCCTCGCGGGACGGGATCAGCGGATGGCGAATCCGCCGTATCCACCGCGCGGGGTGTCCCAGATCTCAGTGACTCCGTCCACGCGCCCGGGTGTGTCGTCGGACCGCAGCCAGTCCAGCAGGCGGTGGCAATTCTCACGCGGCCCTTCGGCCACGATCTGCACCCGGCCATCGTCGAGATTGAGGGCGAACCCGACGAGACCGCCGATCTCCAAAGCATTTGCCCTGGTGAACCAGCGGAAGCCTACTTGCTGTACTCGGCCGCGTACCCAGACGACGAGGCGCGCTTCTTCGTTCATGTCCGAACGCTAACCGGCCCATTGATCGTGAAGCACGTCGCCCCCTTTCCGTCATGGGCTACAGTCCCGTCGGAACAGCCTCACTCGATCGGGTGAGCATCGGATGGGTGTCGGTCGTCGACCGAAAAGTCGATCAAGCGGCGACATTCACCCCGGGTGCCATCGAATTCGATCAACAGGGGAGTCGAGCGACGTCGCCAGGGCGTCCGGAGCACCAGAAGGGCACAGCGCATGGGACGCCATCGACGATCCGCCGCGGGCCCCGCCGCTGAAGAACCCGCGGCCGGGGGCGCTTCGCGACGCCGGGGCACGCGCCGCAAGAAGTCCGCCGTGCCGATCCGCACCGGGCTCCTCGGCGTCTCGGCGGCCGTGGCCGTCGGCGCGGTCGCCGTCGCCTCGGGGCTGATTCCCGGCGGCGACACCTACACCTCCGGCGACACCACCGCCGCCGACCAGGTGCGCACCGGCGGCGCTCCGGACCTGCTGACACAGGGCGGCAGCTCCACCGCGCCGACCGACCGGTCCGCCTCCCCGACCAGCCGGGGCTCCGAGCGCCCGGAGGCGCCGGGCAAGGCTCCGTCGAAGACACCGTCCGGGACGCCCTCGGCCTCGCCCCCGAAGACGCCGTCGAAGTCGGCCGCCCCCGCCACGTCGAAGGAGCCTGCGGCCACCCCGTCCGAGAAGGCGGAGGCGCCCGCCGCCCCGAAGGCCCCGGAGAAGAGCCACGCTCCGGCGAGCAAGGCCCCGGCCCCGCCGAAGACCTCCTCCGCCCCGCCGCCCAGCAAGAAGCCGAGCTCCTCCCCCACCGACGCCTCCGCACGCAGCGAGGTGCTGGCGCTGGTGAACGAGGAGCGCGCCAGGGTCGGCTGCTCCCCGCTGTCCACCAGCGCCCCGCTGACCTCGCTCGCCCAGAGCTTCAGCGAGGACATGGCCGCCCGCGGCTTCTTCGACCACACGGACCCGGACGGCGACACTCCCTGGGACCGGGCCGCCCAGGCCGGCGTGCAGGGGCTCGGCGCGGAGAACATCGCCCGCGGCCAGGCCGACGCCCAGGCCGTGATGGAGGGCTGGATGAACAGCGAAGGCCACCGGGCGAACATGCTCAACTGCGACTACAAGACCATCGGCATCGGCGTCCACGAGGGCTCCGGCGGCCCCTGGTGGGTCCAGAACTTCGGCTTCTGACCCCACTTCCGGTGCACTGGCTCCCGCGCAGCGCTCCCTCGGGGTGAGCACTGCGCGGGAGTAAGCTGCTGTCATGGCCAGCGATAAGGACCGCCTCGCGTTCGACGTCTTCTCCCGGGCGTGCCCCTCGCGCTCCACGCTGGAGCACGCCACCGGGCGCTGGGGCAGCCTGACACTCGGCGCCCTGTACGAGGGGAGCCTCCGGTTCAACGAGCTGCGCCGCCGGGTCGACGGGGTCAGCGAGAAGATGCTCGCCCAGACCCTCCACGCGCTGGAGCGGGACGGGCTCGTCCGCCGGGAGGCCCAGCCGGTCAACCCGCCCCGGGTGGACTACGAGCTCACCCCGTTCGGCCGCGAGGTCACGGAGAAGCTCCTCGGGCTGATCCGGTTCGTCGAGGGGCGGATGGACGACGTGCTGGCCTCCCGTACGCGTTACGACGAGGCGCGCGGCGGACGCTGACAGCGCGGGCAGTAGTAGCTGGAGCGGTTCATCCAGGCGCGGCGGCGCATCGGAGTGGAGCACCGGTGGCAGGGCTCTCCCTCCCGGCCGTACGCGTCGAGCGACCGGTCGAAGTAGCCGGACTCGCCGTTCACGTTGACGTACAGGCTGTCGAAGCTGGTGCCGCCCTGGGCGAGTGCCGCGTTCATGACGTCGCGGGCGTGACCGAGCAGTTCGGCGGACCTGGGGCGGGTCAGGGTGGCGGTCGGCCGGTCGTAGTGCAGCCTGGCGCGCCAGAGCGCCTCGTCCGCGTAGATGTTGCCGACCCCGCTGATCAGCGACTGGTCGAGCAGGGCGCGCTTGACCGTCGTACGGCGCAGCCGCAGCGCGGCGTGGAACGCGGCGTCGTCGAAGAGCGGGTCGAGGGGGTCCCGGGCGATGTGCGCGATGGTGTCCGGCAGGCCGTCGGGGGTGTTGTCGTGCAGCGAGAGCCCGCCGAAGGTGCGCTGGTCGACGAAGCGCAGCTCGGTGCCGAGCGCGTCGTCGAACCGCATCCGGATCCGCAGGTGCTTCTCGTCGGGCGCGTCCGCCGGCCGCACCAGCAATTGTCCGCTCATGCCGAGGTGCCCCAGCAGCGAGGCGGAGGCCTCGTCGATCGGCACCCAGAGGTACTTGCCGCGGCGCATCGCCGCCCCGAAGCGGACGCCGCGCAGCCGGGCGGCGAAATCGACGCCGCCCGCGAGGTGCCGGCGGACCGCGCGCGGGTGCAGGACCTCGACCTCGCTGACGGTGCGGCCGCTGACCCAGCGTTCCAGGCCCCGGCGGACGACTTCGACCTCGGGCAGCTCAGGCACGATGCAGTACTCCAGACACGACGACGGTGGTACGGGAGCGGTTCTTCCGGAGAACCCGCTCCCCGGGACAGCGAGAACCCCCCGGTGCGCATGGCACCGAGGGGTTCCCTTTTCGCTTCAGGCCGGAGCGGCGTCCGTGTTCGGCAACGGATCGGCAGGGGTGTCGGCGACCCCTCCGTCGGCCGCGGACTTCTCCGCGGCCAGCCGTGCCTCTGCGGCGGCGCTGATCTCACGCCAGGCGGACTCGGCCGCCTGCTGCTCCGCTTCCTTCTTGCTACGGCCGGTGCCGGTGCCGTACGAGACACCACCGACGCGAGCGGCAGCAGTGAAGGTCTTCTCGTGATCCGGACCGGTCTCCGTGACGAGGTACTCGGGGACTCCGAGGCTCTCGCTCGCGGTGAGCTCCTGGAGGCTGGTCTTCCAGTCCAGGCCGGCACCGAGGTTCGAGGACCTGTCGATCAGCGGGTCGAAGAGCCGGTGGACCAGCTCCGAGGCCGCGCTGAGGCCCTGGTCGAGATAGACCGCGCCGATCACTGCTTCCAGTGTGTCGGCGAGGATGGACGCCTTGTCCCGGCCCCCCGTGCCCTCTTCACCGCGGCCGAGCCGGATGAAGGAGCCGAGTTCGAGGCCGCGGCCCACTTCCGCAAGTGCACGCGAGTTGACCACCGCGGCCCGCAACTTGGCCAGCTGGCCTTCGGGCAGGTCGGGGTGGGTGCGGTACAGCGTGTCCGTGACCACCAGGCCGAGCACCGAATCCCCGAGGAATTCGAGCCGCTCGTTGGTGGGCAGACCGCCGTTCTCGTATGCGTACGAACGGTGGGTGAGCGCACGCACCAGAAGGGCGGACTCGAGGTGATACCCGAGCCGCCCTTCCAGAAGCGTGTGGGACGAGGCTGTGTTGACGTTGTCTGCCTGCTTCTTGGCGCTGGACAACTCAGACATCGGGCCTCTCACCAGCCGCTCAGACCTCGAGGACCTGGCGCTTGTTGTAAGTGCCGCAGCTCGGGCACGCAATGTGCTGGAGCTTGGGCTCCTGGCAACGCTCGCACGAAACCAGGGTGGGGACCGCAGCCTTCCACTGCGACCGGCGGTGGCGCGTGTTGCTGCGCGACATCTTCCGCTTCGGAACAGCCACGGCTACTTCTCCTGCTTCTCGTCGACGCCCGGTTCGGCGCCGCCCATGTTGTCCTTCTCGCCGTCCTGAACGGTCTCGGCGAGTCCTTGCAGTGCCGCCCAACGAATGTCGAGGGCGTCGTGGTGGTGGTCCGGATTCTCGTCCAGCCTGATTCCGCATTCGGAACACAGACCGGCGCAGGTCTCCTTGCACACCGGCTGCATGGGCAGTGCGAGCACTACCGCGTCACGCAGCATTGACTCGAGGTCGAACAAGCCGTCCTCGAGGAAGAACCTGTCCTCGTCGTCCTCGGCGTCGTCGGCCGGTTCCGCCGCACTGCTGCGGCCCCGGTCATCGGCGTCAGGGTACGAGAACATCTCCTGGAAATCCGCGTCGACCTCTACGGTCAGCGGCTCCAGACACCTTACGCACTCCCCCTCGGCGGTTGCACGGGCGGTGCCTGTGACAAGCACCCCTTCCATGACCGATTCGAGGCGGAGGTCCAGCTCCACGGGTGCGCCTTCCGGCACGCCGATGACGCCGTCGATGCCCAGGACCGGTGAACCGGGTGCGTCCACCGTGCGGGTCAGCCGCTTCAGGGCACCGGGACGCCGACCCAGCTCGTGCGTATCGAACACGAGAGGATTGCGGTGGTCGAGGTGGCCGTTCAGGGCTTTTCCTGCTTTCGAAATCATGGGTGTCGTCCTGCGAAGGGAGGGCCGTCTACGGTCCGGGGACGAACCGTCTCCGTTCCGTGGACGAAACGGGCAGCCGAGATCGCGGACCTATGTGCGACCGAGGATTCAGGATACTGGACGGACCGCTCAGCACCCAATCGGGTCGGCCCGCCCGGGATCAGCGGCCCTGCTCGTACCGGCGCAGCTGTTCCAGGTCGATCATGCTGGTGTCGAAGAGGCTGGTCTCGTCCAACGCGCCGCCGGCCTGCTGGTCGGCCGCCTGGGGCTGGGACTGCTGGGGCTGCGGCTGGGCCTGCTGCCAGCCGTAGTCCGGCTGGGTCGCCGGCGGGGGCGGGTACCCGTTCGGGTCGTAGCCTCCCTGCTGCTGGTACGCCGCGTACGGATCGGGCTGCTGGTAGCCGTACGCGTCCTGGACGCCCTGCTGGTGCGGCTGCCGCGGCTGCTCCTGATAGCCGTACGCCGCCTGCGCGTAGCTCGGCTCACTCTGCGGCGGCGCGGGGTACTGGGGCTGGTGGGGCGGCTGGGGCGCCTGCCGCGGTTCCGGGGCGAGCTCGGCGAGGCCGGCCAGGTAGTCGGCGTCACTGGTGTGCCCCTGGCCGCCGGCGGCGTCCTGGGCGGCCATGTGCGCGCCGAGGTCGTCGCTGGCGACCCGGCCGTGCAGCTTCTGGCGGCCCCGGCCTACCGCCTCCAAAGTCTTCGCGAGAACGGCCTCGAACGCGCCGAACTTGGCGTCGACATAGGCGTCGGCCCGCTGCCGCAGGGTCTCCGGGTCGGCGCTGCGCTCGGGTGCCTCGGCGAAGTCGGGGTCCTGGTAGCCCTGCTCGTCCAGGCCCTGGCCGCGACCGAGGAGCTTCTCGCGGCCCCGGTCCACGGAACCGATGGTCTTGGTGAGCACGACCTCGAAGTTGGCGAGTTTGCTGTCGACGTAGTCGTCGGCCTCGGCCCGGACCTCCTCGGCCTCGCGGCGGGCCTCGGACAGGATCCGGTCGGCCTCGCTCTGCGACTGGCGGGCGATCTCGGTCTCGGAGATGAGCGAGGCGCGCTGGGCGTGGGCGGACTCGATGATCCGCTCGGCCTCCTGCCGGGCCTGCACGGCGAGCTGCTCCTGGCCGCCGATCAGCTCCTGTGCCTGGGCGAGGGAGCCGGGCAGGGCCTGGCGCACCTCTTCGAGCATGGCGAGCAGCTCGGCGCGGTTGACCACGCACGAGGCCGACATGGGCATGGATCGGGCGCTCCCGACCGCTTCGACGATCTCGTCGAGCTTCTTCTGCACGTCCACCGTGTGCTCGCCACTCTCTGCTGCTCTGTTGAAGCTGCTGCTCCGTTGGAGACGGACGGGACGACTGTAAGGCCAGTCGGCCGGAGCCCGACACCTGGTGACGGGCCGTCAGCGGCTCAGCGCTCGCCCAGCCGTTTCACGAGCGCCTCGTGCACGGTCGGCGGCAGCAGGTGGGAGACATCGCCGCCCCAGGTCGCCACCTCCTTGACCAGCGAGGACGACAGGAAGCTGTACGTCGGATTGGTGGGCACGAAGAGCGTCTCGACGCCGGAGAGGCCGTTGTTCATCTGGGCCATCTGCAGCTCGTAGTCGAAGTCGCTGACGGCCCGCAGGCCCTTCACGATCGCCGGGATCTCCCGCTGCTTGCAGAAGTCGACCAGCAGGCCGTGGAAGGACTCGACCTCGACGTTCCCGAAGTCGGCGGTGACCTCGCGGATCAGCTCGATCCGCTCGTCCACGGTGAACAGCCCCTTCTTGGACTGGTTGATCATCACCGCCACGTGCACCACGTCGTACAGCTTCGAGGCTCGGCCGATGATGTCGAGATGTCCGTTGGTGATGGGGTCGAACGACCCCGGGCAGACGGCGCGGCGCACTGTGATTCCCTCGCTCTCCGGTCCGGTCATCGTGCGTCTTCGCACGTAGCGGCGGCGCGACCGTACCAAAGCGTTCCCTCGCCGTAGCGACGGGACCGCAGTGGCTCGAATCCGGCGGGCCAGCCGAATTCTCCGCCCCGGGTGCTGCGTTCCACGGTGACGAGCACATCGTCGCTGAGCCACCCCTGAGCACGGAGTGTGAGCAGGATCTCGCGAAGATCGTCGTCGGTGACGCCGTACGGCGGGTCCAGGAAGACGATGTCGTACGGGTCGGCGGGCGCCGGTCCTGTCACGATCTGCTCGGCTTTGCCGGCGCGGACTTCGGCGCCGGGGAGACCGAGGGTGCGGACGTTGTCGCGGACGGTGCGGACGGCCTTCGGGTCGGCCTCGACGAGCAGGGCGTGGACCGCGCCGCGGGAGAGGGCTTCGAGGCCGACGGCGCCGGATCCGGCGTACAGATCGGCGACCCTGGCCCCCTCCAGGGTGCCGAGCAGCGCTCCCCAGGTGGAGAAGAGGCCCTCGCGCGCACGGTCGGAGGTGGGGCGGGTGCCGGTGCCGGGCGGGACGGCCAGGCGGCGTCCGCCGGCCGAGCCGGCGATCACGCGGGTCATGGGAGTCGGGTCCTCGGGGTCGGGGCGTACGGCGCACGGGCCGTCGGCGGTCGGCATCGCGCGCTGTGCGCGGGCCGTGCGTCCACGATATGGCGTGCGGCCCGCACCGGCCCGACCGGCAGGTCCCCAGGCCCTCACCCCTTGTCGAGATACTCCTCACGGTCCTTGTCCAGGAGGGCGGCCAGCACCGTGCGCAGCTCCGGCAGGCGTTCCAGCTCGGGGTCGGCGGCGACGATCGCGACGGCCTCCTCGCGGGCGGCGACGATCACCTCCTCGTCGTCGATGACGGTGAGCATCCGCAGCGATGAGCGCACTCCGGACTGGGCCTGGCCCAGCACGTCGCCCTCGCGGCGCTGCTCCAGGTCGATGCGGGAGAGCTCGAAGCCGTCGAGGGTGGCGGCGACGGCGGAGAGCCGGGCCCGGGCGGGGCTCGCCTCGTGGGCCTCGCTGACCAGCAGGCAGAGCCCGGGGGCGGAGCCACGGCCGACGCGGCCGCGGAGCTGGTGGAGCTGGGAGACGCCGAAGCGGTCGGCGTCCATGATCACCATGGCGGTGGCGTTGGGGACGTTGACCCCGACCTCGATGACGGTGGTGGCGACCAGGACATCGACGTCCCCGGCGGCGAAGCGGCGCATGACGTCGTCCTTCTCGTCGGGGTGCATCCTCCCGTGCAGCACCTCGACGCCCAATCCGGCCAGCGCGCCCGTGCGCAGCTCGTCGGCGATCTCCAGCACGGCGAGCGGCGGCCGCTTCTCGGGGTCCTCGTCGGCGGCCTGCTTCCTGGCCTTCGCCTTCTTCCCGCCCTTGCCCTCCGCCTCTTCCGCGTCGTCCCCGATGCGAGGGCAGACCACGTACGCCTGGTGGCCGTTCTCGACCTCCTCGCGGACGCGTTCCCAAGCGCGGCTGAGGAAGTGCGGCTTGTCCTTGGCGGGGACGACATGGCTGGCGATCGGGGAGCGGCCGGCCGGGAGCTGGTCCAGGACGGAGGTCTCCAGGTCGCCGAAGACGGTCATCGCGACCGTACGGGGGATGGGGGTGGCGGTCATGACGAGGAGGTGGGGCGGCTGCTTGCCCTTCGAGCGGAGGGCGTCGCGCTGTTCCACGCCGAAGCGGTGCTGCTCGTCGACCACGACCAGGCCGAGGTCGTGGAACTGGACCTTGTCCTCGATGAGGGCGTGGGTGCCGATGACGACGCCCGCCTCGCCGGTGACCAGGTCGAGCAGGGCCTGACGGCGGGCCGCCATGCCCATGGACCCGGTGAGCAGGACGACTTTCGTCCCGCGGTCGGAGCCGCCCAGCATGCCGCCCTCGGCCAGCTCGCCCATCATCTCGGTGATCGAGCGGTGGTGCTGCTGGGCGAGAACTTCTGTGGGGGCGAGCATCGCGGCCTGGCCGCCGGCGTCGACCACGGTGAGCATGGCGCGCAGCGCCACCATCGTCTTCCCCGAACCGACCTCGCCCTGGAGGAGGCGGTGCATCGGGTGCTCGGTGGCCAGGTCGTCGAAGATCTCCTTGCTGACCTTCTCCTGGCCCTCGGTGAGCGTGAAGGGCAGCTTGGCGTCGAAGGCGTCCAGCAGGCCGTCCGCGACGGGGCGGCGGGCGACGGCGGGCAGTTGGGTGTCGGCGTAGCGGCGGCGGGCCAGGGCGACCTGGAGGACGAACGCCTCGTCCCACTTGAGCCGGGCCCTGGCGTCCTCGACGTCCGCCTTCGTCTGCGGGCGGTGCGCCTTCAGCAGCGCCTCGGGCAGGGAGGTGAAGCCCCGGCCCTCGCGCAGGGAGGCGGGCAGCGGGTCCACCGCGTCCCGCGCGCTGGGCAGTACGGCGTCGACGGCCTTGGCGATCCGCCAGGAGTCGAGCTGCTTGCAGGCGGGGTAGATCGGCAGCAGCCGCCCGGCGAAGGCGTCCACGGCCTCGGTCGCCTCGTCGGCGTCCGAGGCGTCGAGCAGTTGGTACGTGGGGTGGGCGAGCTGCATCTTGCGGTTGAAGACGGAGACCTTGCCCGCGAACATCGCCTGGCGGCCCGGGAGCAGCTCCTTGTGCGGCTTGTGGACTCCGTGGCCGAAGAAGACCAGCTGGAGGCGGCCGCTGCCGTCGGTCAGGGTGACCTCCAGGCGTTTGCCCCGGCCGTTGTTGAACGTCAGGATCCTGGCGTCGGCGACCTGGGCGACCACCGTGACGTGCTCGTCCAGCGGGAGGTCGGCCAGCGCGGTCAGCTTGCCGCGCTCCTCGTACCGCCGCGGGTAGTGGTGCAGCAGATCACCGACCGTGTGCAGGTCGAGGTGTTCGGCCATCACCTTCGCGGTGGCTCCGCCGAGCAGCTTCTTGAGAGGTTCATCGAACGAGGGCACGCGATCCATTGCACACCACGGCACTGACAGCTGTCCGCCGGGCGCGACCGTGCCGCGGATTCCCGGCTACTCGACGCCGATCAGCAGGGGGGCGCGCTGGTGCCCGCCGCGGTAGACCACGGTGTCCACGGCGAGGTAGCCGTCGCGCACGTGCTCCTCCAGCGCTTCGGCCAGCGAGTCGGGGACGTCCTCGCCGAGGACGAGGGTGACCAGCTCGCCGCCCGCCGCCAGCATCCGGTCGAGGACGGTGCGGGCCGTGGCCGGGACGTCGGCGCCGATCACGGCCACGTCGCCGTCGATCAGGCCGAGGACGTCCCCGGCCTGGCAGATCCCGGCCATGGTCCAC
Source organism: Streptomyces sp. NPDC021019 (assembly GCF_044333295.1). Classification (NCBI taxonomy): domain Bacteria; kingdom Bacillati; phylum Actinomycetota; class Actinomycetes; order Kitasatosporales; family Streptomycetaceae; genus Streptomyces; species Streptomyces sp. NPDC021019. The sequence goes on along the minus strand of NZ_JBIRQR010000001.1, from coordinate 2,216,267 downwards.
GACTGGCGCTCCGCGACGGCCAGTTCGGCGTAGCGGGTGGCGCCGGCGGCGGCGGTCATGGCGACGACGTCCTCGTCGAAGCCCCGGTCGGGCTCGTGGACGGCGAGGGCGGCGATGCCCTGGACCGCGGCGCGGGTGGGGACGAGCGCGACCCGGACCCCCTCGGTCCTGGCCTGTTCGGCGGCCGCGGCGGCCGTGTGGCGCAGGGTCGCGTCGTTGGGCAGCAGCACCACCTCGCGGGCGTGGGCGCGGCGGATGGCGTCGACCAGTTCGCCGCTGGCGGGCGGTTCGCCGGGGCGGGCGATCACGGTGGTGGCACCGGCCTCGGTGCAGAGCCCGGCCAGACCGTCGCCGGGGACCACGACGACGACGGCGCGCTGGGTGGGTTCGGCCTGGACGCGGAGGTCGTGGCCGCTCTCGGTCGCGAAGTGGGTGATCCGGATGCGGTACGGCCGCCCCGCCTCGACGCCCGCCTCCACGGCCGCCCCGGCGTCGTCGACGTGGACGTGGACGTGCCAGAGCCCGTCGCCGCCCACCACGACCAGGGAGTCGCCCAGCGCGTCGAGCCGGGTGCGCAGCCGGGCCACCCGCTCGTCACGGGCCTCCAGGAGGTAGATCACCTCGAACGCGGGCCCGGCGCCCCCGTCCTCGGGGCAGTCCAGCGGCCCCTCCCCCGACGGAGCGCCTCCCTCCACCGGGGTGCCCCCCACCGGCAGGCCCACCACGGAGCCGCCGTCCACGGGCGCGGGCGTCCTCCCGGGCCCGGTGCGGGGCCCCCGTGCCGGAGCCTGCCCGGTCACGGTCTCCACCAGCGCGCCCAGAACCGCGACCAGCCCCCGGCCCCCGGCGTCGACCACGCCCGCCCGACCGAGGACGGCGAGCTGCTCGGGCGTCCTCGCGAGAGCCGCGCGTGCGCCGTCGTACGCGGCCCGCACGACGGTGCGCAGGTCCCGTTCCTCGCCCTCGGCGGCAGCGCCCATGGCGGACTCGCCCCCCGCAGCCGCCTCGGCGGCAGCGGCGGCGACGGTGAGCACGGTGCCCTCGACGGGGTGGGCGACGGCCCGGCGGGCGGCGTCGGCGGCCCGGGTGAGGGCGAGGCGCAGGTGAGCCGCGTCGCCGCCGTCGGCCAGCACCCCGGCCATGCCGCGCAGCAGCTGGGCCAGGATGGTGCCGGAGTTCCCGCGGGCGCCGATCAGGGCTCCGTGCGCCATGGCGCGTACGGCGTCGGCGGTGGCGGGCGCGGTGGCTCCGGTCTCGTGCGCGGCGAACACCGCTTCGACGGCCGCGTGGGCGGACTCGACGGTCAGATAGAGGTTGGTGCCGGTGTCCCCGTCGGCGATGGGATAGACGTTGATCGCGTCGATCTCCGCGCGCTCCCGGCCCAGGGCCTCCAGGGCCAGTGAGCACCACGTGCGCACCGCGACGGCGTTCAGGTCGTCGGGGGGCTGCGGCACCGATGGTCCTCCTCGATCGGCCGTGGCGGCGGACTGCACCGCAGGTTAGCCCGCCTGTCGGGGTTCCGGCCCGGACAGGGGCGGGGCGGGGGGCCGACCCGTGGTAGTTTCGTATCTCCGAAGCAGGCGTTGTATGCTGCTCCGGTTGCCCGATGAGAGTCGGGCCATTCCTCCGGTACCGCCACTTCAGTCAAATGATTCCGGCGCGCCGGATTTCACTGTAAGTGCATCTGAAGTCTTTGGAGTGACCCGTGGCTGCCAACTGCGACGTTTGCGGCAAGGGGCCGAGCTTCGGCAACAGCATTTCGCACTCGCACCGCCGTACGTCCCGTCGCTGGAATCCCAACATCCAGCGCGTGCGTGCCGTGGTCGGTCGGACGCCGAAGCGGCTCAACGTCTGCACCTCGTGCATCAAGGCCGGCAAGGTCGCGCGCTGACGTCCCCGTCGTAGCGCAGCCTGCCGGTTGCCCAAAAAGCCGGTCCACCTCGGTGGACCGGCTTTTTGCTGTGCTCAGGGGCTGATCAGGAAGCCGGATCGGCAGCCGGGCGGGTCCGCCAGCCGTGGTCGACGGGGCCGATGCCGCCGCCGAGCGGGAAGCCGGCCTCGATCGCGCCGGTGACGTACGTCTTCGCCTCCCGTACCGCCGTCGGCACGTCCTTCCCGAGCGCGAGCCCGGAGGCGATGGCCGAGGCCAGGGTGCAGCCGGTGCCGTGGGTGTGGCGGTTGTCGTGCCGGGGGGCGCGCAGCCAGTGTTCCGCGCTCCCGTCGGTGAGCAGGTCCACCGCCTCACCGGGCAGGTGGCCGCCCTTGATCACGACCCAGCGCGGCCCGAAGGCGAGGATCTCCCCGGCGGCCCGGCGCATCCCGCTCTCGTCGGTGACCGTGACCCCGGTGAGCTGGGCCACTTCGTCGAGGTTCGGGGTGGCGACGGTGGCGACGGGCAGCAGCTTCGTCCGTACGGAATCGAGGGCTTCGGCGGCGAGCAGCGCGTCGCCGTGCTTGGAGACGCCGACCGGGTCGACGACGACGGGGGCGTCGGTGGTGGCGAGGAGTTCGGCGACGGTCTCCACGAGGGCGGCGGAGGAAAGCATTCCGGTCTTCACGGCCCGGACGCCGATGTCGTCGACGACGCTGCGGTACTGGGCGCGTACGGCGTCCACCGGTAGCTCCCACGCGCCCTGGACGCCGAGGGAGTTCTGTGCGGTGACCGCGGTGAGCACGCTCATGCCGTGCACGCCGAGCGCGAGCATCGTCTTCAGATCGGCCTGGATCCCCGCACCGCCGCCGGAGTCCGATCCGGCGACGGTGAGCACACAGGGCGGTACAGCGGTACGTATGGGCATACGCAGCAATCTAATACCCGCGTGCGGGCCCCCGGCTCACGGGCGGGGCGGGGTGTCCTCGATGGAGCCGAAGTGGTCCCAGCCGCCCTTGCTGGTCCAGGGCGCGCCGTCGACGGTGACCTGGGGCAAAGCGGAGGGGTTGAGGACCTCGCCGATCACCTTCCAGCGGGCGGGCAGCTTCACGTCCGGCGGGAAGGTCGCCACGATCGCGTGGTCCTCTCCCCCGGTCAGCACCCACTGGAGCGGGTCGACGCCGACGGCCTGGCCGATGTCGGACATCTGCGAGGGGATGTCGATGAGGCCCGAGCGCAGGTCGATGCGGACCTTGCTGGACTCCGCGATGTGCCCGAGGTCCGCGACGAGGCCGTCGCTGACGTCGGTCATCGCGGTGGCGCCGAGCCCGGCGGCCGCGGGGCCGGCGTGGTAGGGCGGTTCGGGGCGGCGGTGGGCCTCGACGAAGGCGCGGGGCGAGCGGAAGCCGCGGGAGAGCACGGCGTACCCGGCGGCGGACCAGCCGAGCCAGCCGGTGACCGCGACGACGTCGCCGGGGCGGGCGCCGCCCCGGGTGACCGGCTCGTGGTTGCGAAGGTCGCCGAGGGCGGTGATCGCGACGGTGATCGTGTCGCCGCCGACCACATCGCCGCCGACCACGGCGGCGCCCGCCACCTGGCACTCGTCGCGCAGCCCGTCCATCAGCTCGGCGGCCCAGGTGACGGGGAGGTCGGCGGGGACGACGAGGCCGAGGAGCAGCGCGGTGGGCACGGCGCCCATGGCCGCGATGTCGGCGAGGTTCTGGGCGGCGGCCTTGCGGCCGACGTCGTACGCCGTCGACCAGTCACGCCGGAAGTGCCGGCCCTCCAGCAGGATGTCCGTACTGGCCACGACCCTGCGGTCGGGGGCGGCCACGACCGCGGCGTCGTCGCCGGGCCCCAGCCGTACCGCCGGAGTGGTGGTGAGCCGGGACGTGAGCTCTCTGATGAGCCCGAACTCCCCCAACTCGCCCACGGTTCCCTTCACCGAGTCTCACCTCTCCTTTATCGCCCCGGACACCCGTCCGGGCCCCCGGTCGCGAGCCGTCTGTGCTGTCGGTACCGTCAAGAGATACGTCAACTTCTGCGCTCTGTACGCCACGCTGTGGACGTCATCCGTCCCGTAGGTCTCCCCGTGGCCCGCGCCGACGCGATAACGTGGCGTCCCTTTCCCCCACATGATCCTCGTGGCCGCCCTGGAGGTTCCGTGGTACAGGCGTACATCCTCATCCAGACCGAAGTGGGCAAGGCGTCGATCGTCGCCGAGACCATTTCCCAGATCCCGGGAGTCATCCAGGCAGAGGACGTCACCGGTCCGTACGACGTGATCGTGCGGGCCCGAGCCGACACGGTCGATGAACTCGGCCGCATGGTGGTCGCCAAGGTGCAGCAGGTGGACGGCATCACGCGAACCCTGACCTGCCCGGTCGTCCACCTCTGACCCCCGTCTAGGCTGGGCCGGTGACGTCATCCGCCCGCCGTTCCCGCCGCTCGATATTCCTCGGTCCGTCCGCTGCCGTGCTCGTGCTGGCCGCGGCGGGCTGTTCTCTCAGCGACGCGGGGCCCTCGATCACGGTTCCCACGCCGTCCTCGGAGGCCGCAGCGTACTGCGAGGCCCTGCACGAGGAACTGCCGAAGACCATCCTCGAACTGGAACGCAGCGACCCCTCCCCGGATTCGGAGCTGACCGCCGGCTGGGGGGACGGGGCGATCGTACTGCGCTGCGGGGTCCCCCGGCCCGCCACGATGGACGACCCCCAGTCAGAGGGCGTCGAGGCGGACGGTGTGCGGTGGATGCTGGAGGAGCCCGAGGACTCCGGTCCGCGGTTCACCACCACGTACCGCAAGGCGTACGTCGAGGTCACGCTGGACTCGACGTACGCCCACGACATCACGCCGCTGGCCTCGTTCGCCGGCCCCGTCTCGAAGACGGTACCGAGCAAGTTCTGAGGGCCGGCCGCCGGCTTCCTCAGCGCAGTCCGGTGGAGCGGCTCAACGCTGCCTGGATCAGCCGGTCGACCAGCTCCGGGTAGCTGACGCCGCTCTCCTGCCACATGCGCGGGTACATGGAGATCGGGGTGAAGCCCGGCAGGGTGTTGATCTCGTTGATGACGAAGGTGCCGTCCTCGGTGAGGAAGAAGTCGGCGCGCACCAGGCCCTCGCAGGAGACAGCGTCGAAGGCGGCGACGGCGAGCCGCTGGACCTCGGCGGTCTGCTCCTCGGTGAGCGGTGCGGGCACGAGTCCGGCGGCCGAGTCGATGTACTTGGCCTCGAAGTCGTAGAAGTCGTGCGAGGTGACCGGCGGGATCTCGGCGGGCACGCTGGCGCGCGGGCCGTCCTCGAACTCCAGCACGCCGCACTCGATCTCACGGCCGCGCAGCAGCGACTCGACGAGGAACTTCGGGTCGTGGCGGCGGGCCTCCTCGATCGCCTCGTCGAGTCCTTCGACGGAGTCGACCTTGGTGATGCCCATCGAGGAGCCGCCGCGGGCGGGCTTGACGAACAGCGGCCAGCCGTGCTCGCCGGCGAAGTCCACGATGCGCCTGCGGGCGGCCGCGGGGTCGTTGTCCCACTCGCGGGGGCGGACGACCTCGTACGGTCCGACCGGCAGCCCGAAGGAGAGGAAGACGCGCTTCATGTACTCCTTGTCCTGGCCGACGGCGGAGGCGAGAACACCCGCGCCGACGTAGGGCACACCGGAGAGTTCGAGAAGCCCCTGGAGGGTGCCGTCCTCCCCGTACGGGCCGTGCAGCACGGGGAAGACGACGTCGACCTCGCCCAGCGCCTTGGGCACGGAGCCGGGTTCGCTGTAGAGGACCTCACGGCTGCCGGGGTCCACGGAGAGCACGACGCTGCCCTCGGCGGACTCGGTGAGCCGGTCCACGTCGGGGACCTTGCGGTCGGTGATGGCCATGCGTTCGGGCTCGTCGGCGGTGAGCGCCCAGCGGCCGTCCGTCGTGATGCCGATCGGCAGGACGTCGTACTTGGCCCGGTCGATGGCCTTCATGACGGCGCCGGCCGTGACGACCGAGATGCCGTGTTCGGAGCTGCGGCCGCCGAACACGACAGCCACACGGGGCTTGCGGCGCTGCGGCACAGGGCTCTCGGCGCGCTCAGGGCTCTGGGGGAGGTTCTCGCTGCTCATATCGCGACGAGCGTACCTGCTGGTAAGGGAGACGTCAGCGTCGCTCGGCCTTGGCGCTCCGCGACATCAGCTCCTTGACGGCGACGACCGGGGACTTGCCCTCGTGGACGATCGAGACGACGGTCTCGGTGATGGGCATGTCGACCCCGTGCCTACGGGCCAGGTCGAGGACCGATTCGCAGGACTTGACGCCTTCGGCGGTCTGCTTGGTGACGGCGATCGTCTCCTGGAGCGTCATGCCGCGGCCGAGGTTGGTGCCGAAGGTGTGGTTGCGCGAGAGCGGCGAGGAGCAGGTGGCCACCAGGTCGCCCAGGCCCGCGAGTCCGGAGAACGTCAACGGGTCGGCGCCCATGGCCAGACCCAGTCGGGTGGTCTCGGCGAGGCCCCGGGTGATGAGGGAGCCCTTCGTGTTGTCGCCGAGGCCCATGCCGTCCGCGATGCCGACGGCGAGGCCGATGACGTTCTTCACGGCGCCGCCGAGCTCGCAGCCGACCACGTCGGTGTTGGTGTAAGGCCGGAAGTACGAGGTGTGGCAGGCGGCCTGGAGGCGCTGGGCGACGGACTCGTCGGCGCACGCGACGACGGCCGCGGCGGGGCGTCGCTCGGCGATCTCCTTGGCCAGGTTGGGTCCCGACACGACCGCGATGCGGTCGGCGGAGACCTTGGTGACGTCCGCGATCACCTCGCTCATCAGCTCGGCGGTGCCCAGCTCGACGCCCTTCATCAGGGAGACCAGGACGGTGTCGGGCTCCAGGTGCGGGGCCCAGTCGGCGAGGTTGGCCCGCAGCGTCTGGGAGGGCACGACGAGGAACGCGAACTCCGCGCCGCGCAGGGCCTCGGCGGCGTCGGTGGTGGCGTGGATGGAGTCGGGGAGCGCGATGCCCGGGAGGTAGTCCGGGTTGGTGCGGGTGGTGTTGATGGTCTCGGCGACCTCGGCGCGGCGGCCCCAGAGGGTGACCTCGCAGCCCGCGTCGGCGAGGATCACGGCGAAGGCCGTACCCCATGAGCCGGTTCCGAAGACGGCTGCTTTTACGGGGTGCGTCACGTGGGTCCCTTTCCCTGCGCCCTGCGCCGTTGTTCAGCACGGGCTTTGCGGTGATCGTAGAGCTCGGCGGGCGCTTTCTCGCCGCGCAGGTCCTCCAGCTCGCGGGTGACCGCCGCCATGATGACCTCGGTCACCTCGCGGAGCACCTCGGGGGTCGGCTCCGAGCCGTAGAAGCGGCTGAGGTCGACGGGCGGCCCGGCCTGCACCTGGAGCGTCTTGCGGGGGAACAGCCGGAACTTGTTCTCCCTGGCGTAGGGGGGCATCGCGAGGTTGGCGCCCCACTGGGCGACGGGGATGACGGGCGCCTTGGTCATCAGGGCGACCCGGGCGGCGCCGGTCTTGCCGGCCATCGGCCACATGTCGGGGTCGCGGGTGAGGGTGCCCTCGGGGTAGAAGGCGACGCACTCGCCGCGCTCGATGGCGTCGACGGCGGCCCGGAAGGCGTCCAGGGCGTTGGTGGTCTCGCGGTAGACGGGGATCTGGCCGGTGCCGCGCAGCATCATCCCGACGAACGGGGTGCGGAAGAGACCGGCCTTCGCCAGGAGCCGGGGCACCCGCCCGGTGTTGTACTGGAAGTGGCCGTAGGAGAGAGGGTCCAGATAGGAGTTGTGGTTGACGGCGGTGATGAATCCGCCCTCGGCCGGAATGTGTTCCATCCCCCGCCAGTCGCGCTTGAACAGAACCACCAATGGCGGCTTGGCGATGACCGCCGCCAGGCGGTACCAGAAGCCGATTCTGCGGCGGGACACTCGGACACCTTCCTTAGGGATTTCGACCTGAAGCCTGGCTACCGACGGTCAAGTCTCGCCCCAGGCCCCTGCTCTGTCGAGAACACCGTACGCCTCACGTTCGGTAGCGGACCTCCAGGTTGTCGTACTGGCAGGCGAGAATAAGTGCTGACGCGTACGGAGGGGGAGATCGCCACGAACACCGATCCGGCCGGGCCCTGGTCCCTGGTCGTTCCGCTGAAGCCGCTCGCCCGGGCCAAGAGCCGCCTGGGGCAAGCGGCGGGCGATGATGCGCGGCCCCGGCTGGCCCTGGCGTTCGCCCAGGACACGGTGGCCGCGGCGCTGGCCTGCTCCCTGGTACGGGATGTGGTGGTCGTCACGGACGACGCCGTGGCCGCGGCGGCTCTTTCCGCGCTCGGGGCACGGATCGTTCCGGACGCTCCGGGGGCCGGGCTCAACGCCGCGCTCGCGCACGGCGCACGCTCCGTGCGGGCCCTGCGGCCCGCTGCCGCGGTGGCCGCGCTCAACGCGGATCTGCCGGCCCTGCGCACCGGAGAATTGGCGCGGGTGCTCGATTTTGCTTCCGCTTTTCCTCGTGCTTTTCTCCGGGACGCGGCGGGAATCGGAACGACATTTCTGGCCGCCGCGGGCGGCACGGAATTCCTACCGGCTTTCGGCGGTCCGTCCGGGGCCCGGCACCTGGCGTCGGGGGCGGCCGAAATAGCGCTGTCCGGCGTCGAATCGGTGCGCCGGGACGTGGATACGGGCGAGGATCTGCGGGTCGCCCTGGCCCTGGGGGTGGGGCCGCACACGGCGCGGATCACGGACGCGGCCGCCCAGCCCCTTGACCGATAGGCTGCCGCCCATGCAGGCGACCTCGTACACGTACGACCCCGAGACCCGCAGCGGCAGCGTGTTGCTGGACGACGGCACCCCGGTGGACTTCGACGCCCCGGCCTTCGACGCGGGCGGTCTGCTGCTGCTGCGTGCGGGGCAGCGGGTGCGGATCGAGGGCGAGGGTGAGGGAGCGGACCTGCGGATCACCCTGGTGACGCTGCAGACGTTCTAGAAGCGGTTCGCCGGGTCCTGGGCCGAACGGGGCCCCGCAAAGCCCGCGGGCCGGGCTCCCCCGGAGGGGAGCCCGGCCCGGCGCGTTGTGACGAGCGAGCGGGTGCCCGGTCTCACTTCTTGCGTGCGGTGGCCTTCTTGGCCGTGGTCGTGCGCGCCGTGGTCTTCTTCGCGGGCGCCTTCTTCGCCGTGGTCTTCTTGGCGGGCGCGGTCTTGCTGGGCGAGGCCTTCTTGGCGGTCGTCGCGGCCTTCTTCGCCGGAGTCGCCTTCTTCGCGGCCGCGGAGGCCTTCTTGGCCGTCGGGGTGGTCTTCTTCGCGGTGACCTTCTTGGCTGCGGCGGTGGTCTTCTTCGCCGGAGTCGCCTTCTTGGCGGTGGTCTTCTTCGCGGTGGCCTTCTTGGCGGCCGACTTCTTGGCGGCGGCGGCCTTCACCGTCGTACGGGCGGCGGAGGAGCCGCCCGAGAGGCTGCCCTTGGGGGCCTTCTTGACGGCCACGTCGTTCTTGGGGAGCTTCTTCGAGCCGCTCACCAGGTCCTTGAAACCCTGGCCCGCGCGGAAGCGGGGCACCGAGGTCTTCTTGACCCGGACGCGCTCACCCGTCTGCGGGTTGCGGGCGTACCGGGCGGGGCGGTCGACCTTCTCGAACGAGCCGAAGCCGGTGACCGAGACACGGTCCCCGGCGACAACGGCACGGACGATCGCGTCGAGTACCGCGTCGACAGCGTCTGCGGCCTGCTGACGGCCGCCGACCTTGTCGGCAATCGCTTCTACGAGCTGCGCCTTGTTCACGTCTTCCCCTTCGGAGACATTGCCAGAACGAAAGTGTTCAAGCTTTTTCGCACGTTAGGCAGATATATACCGCAAATCAAACACGAAACGGGCTAATCACCCTAGTGCCGCAACGAAGTCGACCGATGCGCAGTTCCACGTGTCAGTCACCTTCGGGGAATCGGCCCTCATCGAGGTCCTTCATCATCCGGTCCAGACGCCTTGCCGCGTCCGGGAGATCGTGCTTCGCCGCGGCCGTGACGACCAGCAGCTTCCGGGTCAGCGCCATCCGTACGCTCTCCGGGACTTGCAGTGCACGCACCTTCGCGTGCGCTTCCTTCAATCGGTCGGCGACTTGGCCATAGAGCTTGAGTTGGCTGTCGCGTTCCATGCACCGATTGTGCCATCTGGGGCGAGTTGTCGCCCGACGGGGTCTCAACAAGCGACTGCGCCCCCTGCCGGGAGGCAGGGGGCGCAGTCCTGGAAAAGCGCTGCTCAGACGGCAATGGTACGCGGCTTGAAGGCGGGCCTGGCCGCCTCGTACGCGGCGATGTCCGCTTCGTTCTGAAGGGTGAGGCTGATGTCGTCGAGACCGTTGAGCAGTCGCCAGCGGGCGTTCTCGTCGAGCTCGAAGTCGGCGGTGACGCCCTCGGCGCGGACCTGGCGCGCCTCCAGGTCGACGGTCACCTCGACGGTCGGGTCGGCCTCCGTCAGCTCCCAGAGCGCGTCGACGACGTCCTGCTCCAGGACCACGGTGAGCAGCCCGTTCTTCAGCGAGTTGCCCCGGAAGATGTCGGCGAAGCGGGAGGAGACGACGGCCTTGAAGCCGTAGTTCTGCAGGGCCCAGACCGCGTGCTCGCGGGAGGAGCCCGTACCGAAGTCGGGACCGGCGACCAGGACCGAGGCGCCCTCGCGCTCGGGGCGGTTGAGGACGAAGTCCTCGTCCTTGCGCCAGGCTTCGAAGAGCCCGTCCTCGAACCCGTCGCGGGTGACCTTCTTCAACCAGTGCGCGGGGATGATCTGGTCGGTGTCGACGTTGCTGCGGCGCAGCGGAACGGCCCGGCCGGTGTGCGTGGTGAATGCTTCCATGGCTATCGGACTCCGGCGGGGGTACGGGCGTCGGACAGGTCGGCGGGCGAGGCCAGATGGCCCAGCACCGCGGTGGCGGCGGCGACCTGGGGCGAGACCAGGTGGGTGCGGCCGCCCTTGCCCTGCCGTCCCTCGAAGTTGCGGTTCGAGGTGGAGGCGGAGCGCTCGCCGGGGGCCAGCTGGTCGGGGTTCATGCCGAGGCACATCGAACAACCCGCGTGCCGCCATTCGGCGCCGGCCTCGGTGAACACCTTGTCCAGACCCTCGGAGACGGCCTGGAGCGCGACCCGGACCGAGCCGGGGACGACCAGCATCCGTACGCCGTTCGCGACTTTGCGGCCGTCCAGGATCGAGGCAGCGTTACGCAGGTCCTCGATGCGGCCATTGGTGCACGAACCTACGAAGACGGTGTCGACGTTGATGTCGCGCAGCGGCTGCCCGGCGGTCAACCCCATGTACTCCAGGGCCTTTTCGGCGGCGAAGCGCTCCGAGGCGTCCTCGTACGAAGCCGGGTCGGGGACGTTGGCCGACAGGGGCGCGCCCTGGCCGGGGTTGGTGCCCCAGGTGACGAACGGGGCCAGCTCGGTGGCGTCGATGACGACCTCGGCGTCGAACACCGCGTCGTCGTCGGAGCGCAGGGTCTTCCAGTACGCGACGGCGGCGTCCCAGTCCTCGCCCACGGGGGCGTGGTCGCGGCCCTCGAGGTAGTCGAAGGTGGTGGCGTCCGGGGCGATCATGCCCGCACGGGCGCCGGCCTCGATCGACATGTTGCAGATCGTCATCCGGGCCTCCATCGAGAGCTTCTCGATGGCGGAGCCGCGGTATTCGAGGATGTAACCCTGGCCGCCGCCGGTGCCGATCCGGGCGATGATCGCCAGGATCAGGTCCTTCGCGGTGACCTCGTCGGGCAGTTCGCCCTCGACCGTGATGGCCATGGTCTTCGGACGGGCCAGCGGCAGCGTCTGGGTGGCGAGGACGTGCTCCACCTGGCTGGTGCCGATGCCGAACGCCAGCGCGCCGAACGCGCCGTGCGTGGAGGTGTGGGAGTCACCGCAGACCACGGTGGTGCCGGGCTGGGTCAGACCCAGCTGCGGGCCCACCACGTGCACGACGCCCTGCTCGACGTCGCCCAGCGGGTGCAGCCGTACGCCGAAGTCCGCGCAGTTCTTGCGCAGGGTCTCCAACTGGGCGCGGGAGACGGGGTCCGCGATCGGCTTGTCGATGTCGAGGGTCGGAGTGTTGTGGTCCTCCGTGGCGATGGTGAGGTCGAGGCGCCGCACCGGACGTCCGGCCTGGCGCAGCCCGTCGAAGGCCTGCGGGCTGGTCACCTCGTGCAGCAGGTGCAGATCGATGAAGAGAAGGTCGGGCTCGCCCTCCGCGCGCCGGACAACATGGTCGTCCCAGACCTTCTCCGCGAGTGTCCTACCCATCGCTTTCCCTCCGGCCGGCGTCTTCGCCGGCCCAACTAGAGATTCGGTGCGCCTCCGTCCGGACCCCCGTGCGGGGCGGTGGCTACGAGCCGTTGTGCGGCCGCCCCCACAGGTTCGCAACTTCCGCCGGAAATTGAACTTGCGTTTCACAGAGTGAGACGGGAGTATCGTCGTATGGACAACTCTAGCGGCGTCGGCGTTCTCGACAAGGCAGCTCTGGTATTGAGCGCCCTGGAGTCCGGTCCGGCCACCCTCGCCGGGCTGGTCGCGGCGACCGGGCTCGCACGGCCCACGGCCCATCGACTGGCCGTGGCACTGGAACACCACCGGATGGTGGCGAGGGACATGCAGGGCCGGTTCATTCTCGGCCCCCGGCTGTCGGAACTGGCAGCCGCGGCGGGCGAGGACCGCCTGCTGGCCACGGCCGGACCGGTGCTCACCCATCTGCGCGACATCACCGGCGAGAGCGCGCAGCTCTACCGCCGGCAGGGCGACATGCGCATCTGCGTGGCGGCGGCGGAACGGCTGTCCGGACTCCGGGACACGGTGCCGGTCGGCTCGACCCTCACGATGAAGGCGGGTTCCTCCGCCCAGATCCTGATGGCCTGGGAGGAGCCGGAGCGCCTGCACCGGGGCCTCCAGGGCGCCCGGTTCACGGCGACGGCGCTCTCCGGCGTACGGCGGCGGGGCTGGGCCCAGTCGATCGGCGAGCGGGAGCCGGGCGTCGCCTCGGTCTCGGCGCCGGTACGCGGCCCGTCGAACCGGGTGGTCGCCGCGGTCTCGGTCTCCGGGCCGATCGAGCGGCTGACCCGCCACCCCGGCCGGATGCACGCCCAGGCGGTCATCGACTCGGCGGCACGGCTGAGCGAGGCCCTGCGCCGCACGGGCTGACGCCGCACACCGCTTCCTCCCGACCGAATCTCCCGAAGGCCGCCCCAGCGTCGTGGCGGCCCTTTTCCTTTTCCGGGGACACCCCCCGGGGAGCCCCGCAGGCGCAACTACAGCGCCGGGCGGGCGACTTGGCACGGAGCATCCCACTCCGAACAAGCGAGAAGGCCCTCCACCGAAATGAAGGGCCTTCTCGTACTGCTCTGTTGTACCCCCGACCGGATTCGAACCGGCGCTACTGCCGTGAGAGGGCAGCGTGCTAGGCCGCTACACAACGGGGGCGCGTTTACTGCTGACTTGCGCTGGGCTACCAGGACTCGAACCTAGAATGACGGTACCAGAAACCGTAGTGTTGCCAATTACACCATAGCCCATGGTGTGACAAGTACCCCCGACCGGATTCGAACCGGCGCTACTGCCGTGAGAGGGCAGCGTGCTAGGCCGCTACACAACGGGGGCCCTAGCGATCCTGCATCGAAAACGTGGGTGCGACCCAGGTGTTCTCGCGGGAAGGATCTGTACCCCCGACCGGATTCGAACCGGCGCTACTGCCGTGAGAGGGCAGCGTGCTAGGCCGCTACACAACGGGGGCGTGTCCTGCTGATCGTGCTCGTACTGCTTGGTCTTGCGCTGGGCTACCAGGACTCGAACCTAGAATGACGGTACCAGAAACCGTAGTGTTGCCAATTACACCATAGCCCACTGAAACGCAACCCCTGGTGGGGGCTTCATCTCTGTCTGCGCTTCCCGGCCGGACTTTTCGGCCCGCTCGGGCGGCGCAGAAAGAACATTACCCGAAGGTGTCCGGCGCTCCAAAACGGGTATTGCCCGCCAGCAGACCGGGCAGCTGGTCGAGCCCGGTGATCGTCACGAGATCCGGTCTCCCGCCCCTCCCCCGCCGGTCGAGCCAGATGCCCGTCAGCCCGGCGGCCACGGCCCCGGCGGCGTCGATGTCGGGCTCGTCGCCCACGTACGCCACCTCGTGCGGTTCCAGCGCGAGCGCCTCGCAGGCCGCGTGGAAGGCGCCGGCCTCCGGCTTGGAGATCCCCAGCTCCACGGCGCAGACCATCGACTCGAACCGGTCGCGGACGCCGAGCGTGGTGAGCTTGTGGTGCTGGTTGCGGGTGCTGGAGTTGGAGAGGATCGCGTGCCGGTAGCCGGGGGCCAGCCGGTCGAGAACCGGCAGCACGTCCGGGAAGAGCCGCCAGGCGGCCTCGTAGTGCGTCAGGTGGCCGGCGAACCAGTCGTCGGCCTCGGCGTCCTCCATGGCCCGCGAGAGGAACTCGCGAACCCGGTCCCGCCGCTGCCCGAGGAAGTCCGTCTCCCCCGCGGCGACGCGCGCCCAGTGCACGGCGGTGATCGCCTTCCAGGCGACGAGGGCCTCGTCGACCGACGCGTAGGCCTCGGGCAGCCCCACGCTCCCCAGGTGCCGCCGCATCCCGGTGTGGTCGGCGCCCGCGTAGTCGAAGATCGTGTCGTCGATGTCCCAGAGCACGGCGCGGATCGGCATGGATCTCACGGTAGCCGCACCCCAGGGGCTGTGGAGGCGGAAAAGCCGAGGAGGGCCGCAGCGGTCGGCCGCGGCCCTCCTCGGGATGTCCTGTCGCCTACGCGGTCAGCTTCGCCAGCGCGGCGTCCACACGTGCCAGGCTCTTGTCGCGACCCAGGATCTCCAGGGACTCGAAGAGCGGCAGGCCGACGGTGCGGCCGGTGACGGCGACGCGGACCGGGGCCTGAGCCTTGCCGAGCTTGAGGCCGTGGGCCTCGCCGGCGGTGAGGACGGCGTTCTTCAGGGACTCCGGGTCGCTCCAGTCGGCCGCTTCCAGGTTGGCGCGGGCCGTGGTGAGCAGGGCCACCGGGTCGCCCTTCATCGCCTTGGTCCAGGACGCCTCGTCCTCCACCGGCTCGTCGAGGAAGAGGAAGTCGACGTTGTCCGTGATGTCGGAGAGCACCGTGACCCGGGTCTGGGCGTACGGGGCGATCCGCGTCCACTTCTCCGCGTCGAACGCCTCCGGGGCCCAGGGGGCGAAGGGCGCCCGGAGCCAGGGGCCGCAGGCCTCGGTGAAGGCCTTCACGTCCAGCATGCGGATGTGCTCGGCGTTGACGTGCTCGCACTTCTTGAGGTCGAAGCGGGCCGGGTTGGCGTTGACGTCCTTGATGTCGAACGCCGCGATCAGCTCGTCCACCGAGAAGATGTCGCGGTCCTCGGCGATCGACCAGCCCAGCAGCGAGAGGTAGTTCAGCAGGCCCTCGGGGAGGAAGCCGCGCTCCCGGTAGAGGTTGAGCGAAGCCTGCGGGTCGCGCTTGGAGAGCTTCTTGTTGCCCTCGCCCATGACGTACGGCAGGTGGCCGAAGGCGGGGGTGTCCTTGGCGATGCCCAGCTCGTTGAGCGCCCGGTACAGGGCGATCTGGCGCGGGGTGGAGGAGAGCAGGTCCTCGCCGCGCAGGACGTGGGTGATCTCCATCAGCGCGTCGTCGACCGGGTTGACCAGCGTGTAGAGCGGGGCCCCGTTGGCGCGGACGATGCCGTAGTCCGGGACGTTCTCCGGCTGGACGGTGATGTCACCGCGGACCAGGTCGGTGAAGGTGATGGCCTCGTCGGGCATCCGGAAGCGGACGATCGAGGAACGGCCCTCGGCCTCGTACGCGGTCTTCTGCTCGGTGGTGAGGTCGCGGCAGTGGCCGTCGTAGCCCGACGGCTTGCCTGCCGCGCGGGCGGCGTCGCGGCGGGTGTCCAGCTCCTCGGTGGTGCAGTAGCAGGGGTAGGCGTACCCGGCGGCGAGCAGCTTCTCGGCGACGTCCTTGTACAGGTCCATCCGCTGCGACTGGCGGTAGGGGGCGTGCGGGCCGCCGATCTCGGGGCCCTCGTCCCAGTCCAGGCCCAGCCAGCGCATCGAGTCGAGCAGCTGCTGGTAGGACTCCTCGGAGTCGCGCGCCGCGTCGGTGTCCTCGATCCGGAAGACCAGGGTGCCCCGGTGGTGCCGGGCGAAGGCCCAGTTGAAGAGCGCCGTCCGGACCAGGCCCACGTGCGGGTTGCCGGTCGGGGAGGGACAGAAACGTACGCGGACGGGTGCCGCTGGTGCGTTAGCCACGCTTGATCACCTTGTTGGTGAGAGTGCCGATGCCTTCGATGGTGACGGCGACCTCGTCGCCGACGTGCAGGGGGCCGACCCCTGCGGGGGTGCCCGTGAGGATCACGTCGCCCGGGAGCAACGTCATGGCCTCCGTGATGTGGACGATCAGGTCCTCGATGGAGCGGACCATGTCGCTGGTGCGGCCGAGCTGTCGCTGCTCGCCGTTGACCGTCGCCTGGATGGTGAGGTCGTGGGGGTCCACCTCGGTCTCCACCCAGGGGCCCAGCGGGCAGGAGGTGTCGAAGCCCTTGGCGCGGGCCCACTGCTTCTCGCGCTGCTGCACATCGCGGGCGGTGACGTCGTTGGCGCAGGTGTAGCCGAGGATGACGTCCTTGACGCGCTCGCGGGGGACCTCGCGGCACATGCGGCCGATGACCACGGCCAGCTCGGCCTCGTGGTGCAGCTCGTTGGAGAAGGAGGGGTACTCGATCGCGTCGCCGGAGCCGATCACCGAGGTGGTGGGCTTGAAGAAGGTGATCGGCGCGTCGGGGACCTCGTGGCCGAGTTCGGCGGCGTGCTCCGCGTAGTTGCGGCCGATGGCCACGACCTTGTTGGGGAGCACGGGCGGCAGCAGCCGGACCTTGTTCAGCGGGACCTTGGTGCCCGAGAGCTCGAAGTCGGCGTACGGAATGCCCTTGATGATGTCGAGGACGAGGTCACCGGATTCCACGGTGCCCTGCCCCTCGACGGCGCCGAAGGCGACATTGCCGTCGATGGAGAACCTGGCGATGCGCACGGGATGCTGTCGCCCCTCACTTGCTGGCTGACTGAAGACTGACGCTCCAGGCTAACGCCGATGAGAGGGGACAGCCGCGCGCATTGCGGGGCCGCTACTGGGCGGCCGTGACCGGGGCTTCCATCAGGATGGTGCGGCGCGGGTTGGCCGTCACGGTCGGCAGGTCGGCGGCGTGCTCCGGCTGAGGGGGCGTCCGCAGCGCTTCGGCGTCCTTGAGGTGCGCCAGCGTGGTGCGCCGGGGGTTGGCAATGTTGCGGAACATCGTCGTCGTCTTCATCTGCCGTCAGGACCCTGTCGGTGAGGGCGTCGCTCGTCGCGGCGCCGGCTTGTCGGATTCGCCATCCCTGTAAAGCGTCAGGCTAAACATCCGATTCCCCGCCGGAGCCGGGATGAGGCGGCGATCATCATGTGAGTTTGCTCACGAACTAATCGACAATTGACCCATTGCGGACAGTTGACCTGGATCCACAAAACGGACAATGCACCACTGAATCCACCATTCCGCTCCTGATCATCGCGTCTGGGACACCCCCCTCCCTCAGGCGAGTTCTCCGCAATAGTCCGCTTTACCCACGATCACTCTCCACTGCTTGTCACCTCCCCATCACAAGGTGTCACGCAGGTCACAGCCCGGTACATGGCCCTTGTTGGAGATCCTGCACTGTGTTGGAATT
The DNA here is from genome assembly GCF_044333295.1 of Streptomyces sp. NPDC021019. NCBI lineage: Bacteria > Bacillati > Actinomycetota > Actinomycetes > Kitasatosporales > Streptomycetaceae > Streptomyces > Streptomyces sp. NPDC021019. Next base: position 2,198,736 of record NZ_JBIRQR010000001.1, on the reverse strand, counting down.
CCACGCACCGCCGCGGGTTTCAGGCCGGCGCGCAGGGGCGCAACGCAGCGCCGAGTGGCGGCGGGAGGGGGAAGTACGCCGGTCACTCATACGACCACCCATGGGGCGCGTCCAGCGCCCCACGACGCCGACACCGTTCTTGTCCGCACACGCGGGCGGGACGCCTGGTCCAGAGGTTGCGACGCTAGTGCAGGGACGTTTCAAGAGGGATGGCAGCGCTCCGGCGGAACAGGAGCCGCGCGGCGGGACCGACCGCGGTTCCTCGCCCCAGCACGCCCAGAACCCCGGGCCGGCCGCTGCCGGCGACAACAGCGACCGCGCACAGCGCTCGGGCTCCACGACGAGCGGCGGCGCGGAGCCGAACACGCCCGCACAACCGCGCGGCCCGGTCGACACGGGTTCGCGCATAGCGCTCCGTAACTGGCGCATCAGCACGCGACTGGTCTCGCTCCTCGCCCTCCCCGTGGTCGCCGCGACCAGCCTGGGCGGTCTGAGGATCAACGAGTCCATGAACGACAGCCAGCAGCTGCAGCACATGCAGCTGCTGACCAAGATGACCAAGCAGGCGACCTCGCTCGCCCAGGCGCTGCAGGTGGAGCGCGACCAGTCGGCCGGTCCGCTGTCCAACAAGTCCAAGCCCACCGACTACAAGGTCACCGGGCCCCGGGACAAGACCGACCGGGCCAAGGACGCCTTCCTCGACGAGACCGACTCGATCGGTGACTCCGAGGGCGACGAGGCGCTCGACAGCATCCACGCGAGCATCTCGCAGATCGCCTCCCAGCTCGGCACCATCCGTACGATCCGCAAGACGGCGTACGAAGAGGGCGCGCCGAGCCTCAACACCATCGACCAGTACAACCAGCTGATCACCTCGCTGCTGAGCCTCTCGCAGGACATGGCGCAGGCGACCAGCAACCCGGACATGATCAAGCGGACCCGGGCCCTGGCGGCGTTCTCCTCCGCCAAGGAGTACGCCTCGGTCCAGCGCGCGGTCATCGCCGCGGCCCTGCCGGGCGGTTCGGTCAAGGAGCCGCACCTCAACCCGAACGACCGGCAGTTCGGCTCCAACGCCCTCGCCAAGGAGTCCCGGGCCCTCACCTCGTTCAAGACGATCTACGGGACGACCGGGGAGAGCGCCGAGGAGCTCATGGCGCCCCTGGACAACGGCAACCCGGAGATCAACGCCGGGAACATGTACGCCAAGCGGATCCTGGACACCACGAACGGGATCGAGGGCAAGCAGGTCCGGTCGTACCTGGACTGGTACGACCAGAGCACCATCAAGATCAAGGCCATGGAGACGATCGAGGCCACCCTCCTCAGCGACATGGAGGCCAAGGCCCGCGAGCTGCGCCAGGCCTCCCAGCGCGAGGCGATCATCAACGGTGCGGTCATCCTCATCGTGCTCGGCGTCTCACTCGTCGGCGCCTTCGTGGTCGCCCGCTCCATGATCCGTTCGCTGCGGCGTCTGCAGGACACCGCCACCCGGGTCGCCCAGGACCGGCTGCCCGAGCTCGTCAAGCAGCTCTCCGAGACCGACCCGCAGGACGTCGACACCTCCGTCGAGTCGGTCGGCGTGCACTCCCGGGACGAGATCGGCCAGGTGGCCGCGGCCTTCGACGACGTGCACCGCGAGGCCGTCCGCCTCGCCGCCGAGCAGGCCCTCCTCCGGGGCAACGTCAACGCGATGTTCACCAACCTCTCGCGCCGCTCGCAGGGCCTCATCCAGCGCCAGCTCTCGCTCATCTCCGAGCTGGAGTCCCGCGAGGCCGACCCGGACCAGCTGTCCTCGCTCTTCAAGCTCGACCACCTCGCGACCCGTATGCGCCGCAACGGCGAGAACCTCCTCGTCCTCGCCGGCGAGGAGCCGGGACGCCGGTGGACCCGGCCCGTCCCGCTGGTCGACGTGCTCCGCGCCGCCGCCTCCGAGGTGGAGCAGTACGAGCGCATCGAGCTGTCCGCGGTGCCCGCCACCGAGGTCGCGGGTCGGGTCGTCAACGACCTCGTGCACCTGCTCGCCGAGCTGCTGGAGAACGCGACGTCGTTCTCCTCGCCGCAGACGAAGGTCAAGGTCACCGGTCACGCGCTGCCCGACGGGCGGGTCCTCGTCGAGATCCACGACACCGGCATCGGCCTCTCCCCCGAGGACCTCGCCGCGATCAACGAGCGGCTCGCGCAGCCGCCCACCGTGGACGTCTCCGTCTCCCGCCGCATGGGTCTGTTCGTGGTCGGCCGGCTGTCGCTGCGTCACGGCATCCGGATCCAGCTGCGTCCCTCCGACTCCGGCGGTACGACCGCACTGGTCATGCTGCCCGTCGACGTCGCGCACGGCGGCAAGCAGCCCCCGTCCAAGCAGGGCCCCGGACAGCAGCCCGGCGCTCCGGGCGGTCTGCTCGCGGGCAACGGGAACGGCGCCGGCAGCGGTCAGCGCGCGGGCCTGGGCGGCGGACCGGCCGGTCCGGGCGCCAAGAGCCTCGGCGGCGGACCGGGCGCGCAGCGCGGCCAGGTCGGCGCGGGCGCGGGTCCCCGGGCGGCACTGCCGGCCCGGGACACCGGTGCCGGCCGTCCGCAGGGCCCCCAGGGCGGCGGCCAGCCGAACAACGGCGGACCGGGCCAGGACTTCCCCGGTCAGGGTCCGGCGCCCCAGCGCCAGGGCGGCGGCCTCTCCGGCGCCTTCGGCAACAGCGCCCGGCTCGGCGCCCGCGGCGGCCAGGGCGGCCCGCAGGGCGAGGCCCCGGGCCGGGGTGACGCGACCAACCTGTTCGGGCACGGCGCTCCGCCCTCCCCCGGGCAGAACGGGCGCCCGGGTCAGTTCGCACCGCCGAACCAGCAGAACCCGTCGGGCTGGCAGAGCCAGTCGAACCAGCAGAACCAGCAGGGCCCCGGAGCACAGCAGCCCCAGGGCCGTCAGGAGCAGAGCGGCTCCGCCCAGGGCGGCTTCCAGCAGCCCGGCGGCCCCGGCCGTCAACTGCCTCCGCCCGGTGGACCGCGTGCCGAGCTGCCCGGGGGCAACCCGCAGCCGCAGCGTCCGGCGACCACCAGCTGGGGCGCGGACACGCCGCGCGGACACGAGGAGCACGACGCGACCGGGCAGTTCGCCCGTCCGGCGGACCTCGGCCAGGACCGGTCGTTCGACGCCCCGCTGGACCAGCGGCCGTCGGACGACCGCCAAGGCCCCGGGGTCACCTCCGAGTTCGCCCGGCCCGACTTCTCGTCGCCAGGTGCTCCCCAGGACCGGTCGTACCCGCAGGGCGCTCCGCAGGGCCAGGACCCGGCGAGCACCGCGCAGTTCGCGCGGCCCGATTTCGGTGTCCCGCAGCAGCCGGACCAGAACCAGCTCGGCCAGGGGCAGTACGACCGGGGTCAGCAGCTGCCCGCGCCGCGTCAGCGCGGTTCGGAGGGCAATGACTTCGGCGCGCCGCTGCCGTCCGCCTCCCCGGCGGGCGAGGCTCCGCCGTACCGTCCGGCGCTGCCGCTCCAGCCCCAGCAGCCGGAGGCCCTGCCGCCGGCCGGTCCCGGGGACGGCCGTACGCCGCTGTACGACACCCTGGAGACGAACTGGTTCCACGGTCCCGGCCAGGGCGGCCAGCAGCCGTCCGCCGAACCGCAGGCGCCGACCGCTCCGGACTCCTCCGATGTGCCGGTCCCGCCCATGCCTCGGCGTGGTGCGGCCGACCCCGCGGTCACCAGCTCGTGGCGGGCCTCGCCCAACGACGAGCTCGTACGCCAGGCCGAACGGGTCAAGAAGCCCGCCGCCGGCGGGGTCACCACTTCCGGGCTGCCCCGCCGTGTTCCCCGCGCCAATTTGGTTCCGGGGACCGCACAGCAGCAGAATCACCAGTCCGGACCACAGGTTTCGCGCGCGCCCGATGACGTGCGCGGTCGTCTGACCAATCTCCGCCGGGGCATCCAGCAGGGTCGGCAGGCCAACAACGGCCCGCAGACCGGCAGTATCCATCTCGGCCCCACTCACCAGCAGGAGCGTTAGTTGAGCCCCATGAGTCAGGCCGCGCAGAATCTGAACTGGCTGATCACCAACTTCGTGGACAACACCCCAGGTGTCTCCCACACGGTGGTGGTCTCCGCGGATGGCCTGCTGCTGGCGATGTCCGAAGGTTTCCCGCGCGACCGCGCCGACCAGCTCGCGGCGGTCGCGTCCGGTCTCACCTCGCTGACCGCGGGGGCGTCCCGGATCTTCGAGGGCGGCGCCGTCAGTCAGACGGTTGTGGAGATGGAGAGGGGATTCCTCTTCCTCATGTCCATCTCCGACGGTTCGTCACTGGCCGTTCTGGCCCACCCGGACGCCGACATCGGTCTGGTCGGGTACGAAATGGCCCTCCTGGTCGACCGTGCGGGCACCGTCCTCACGCCCGACCTCCGCGCCGAACTCCAAGGAAGTCTGCTCCACTAGGCGGCCCTCCAGCGGATTCACGACACGATCCCCCCAGGTAATGCCCATAACCCTCACCCGTCAGGCCGCTTTAGTCCCCTCACCGGCCCCTTGCAGACGGCAAGCCGAGAACCTGCTGTCACGCCCGGAGGATTCATGACCCCGCCACCCGCCTCACCCGATCCGTACGGCGCACTGCACCACGCGTCGTACGACGGGGAAGGCGACCAGCCGCTGGTTCGTCCTTATGCCATGACCGGCGGCCGGACCCGGCCGCGCTACCAGCTCGCGATAGAGGCACTGGTCAGCACGACGGCAGACCCCGCGCATCTGGGGACGCTGCTCCCCGAGCACCAGCGGATCTGCCACCTCTGCCGTGAGGTCAAGTCGGTGGCGGAGGTGTCGGCACTGCTGTCGATGCCGCTCGGCGTCGCCCGGATCCTGGTGGCGGACCTGGCGGAAGCCGGCATGGTGGCCATCCACCAGCCGGGCAACGGAGAGGCCGGCGGCGCGCCGGATGTGACACTGCTCGAAAGGGTGCTCAGTGGACTTCGCAAGCTCTAGCGGCGGTACGGGCCGCTCCACTACCTCGGCGAAGATCGTGGTGGCAGGGGGCTTCGGCGTGGGTAAGACCACGTTTGTCGGTGCCGTTTCGGAGATCAACCCGCTGCGCACCGAAGCCGTGATGACGTCCGCCTCGGCGGGCATCGACGATCTGACCCACACCGGGGACAAGACCACCACGACGGTGGCCATGGACTTCGGCCGCATCACCCTGGACCAGGACCTGATCCTGTACCTCTTCGGCACACCCGGCCAGGACCGCTTCTGGTTCATGTGGGACGACCTGGTCCGCGGAGCCATCGGCGCCGTCGTCCTCGTCGACACCCGCCGCCTCGCCGACTGCTTCCCCGCCGTCGACTACTTCGAGAACAGCGGCCTCCCCTTCGTCATCGCCCTCAACGGCTTCGACGGACACCAGCCCTACACCCCCGACGAAGTACGCGAAGCACTCCAGATCGGGCCGGACGCACCCATCATCACGACGGACGCCCGGCACCGGGCCGACGCCAAGAGCGGCCTGATCACCCTGGTCGAGCACGCGCTGATGGCACGCCTGAAGTAGTTCTCCCACCAGGCGCAAGTCGATATCGGCATACGGAAGTTGCAGTAGTCACGCGGGGGCGGCCTGTGTCGTTTGACACGATCCGCCCCCGTGTTCATAACGTTTCGAGAGAGAATTGACTCCACGCCGCCACCCGACGCATCCATTCGGTGCCACTGCGCTCACATGAGCCCCGTCTTTTGGCGGGGCTCGTTCTTTATGCCCGTTTTATCTGAGGTCTGGGCCACTCGGAATCGCTGATTCCGACTGTTTGGAACGGGACCGGTCCCCGTGCTGCAATTCGACGAACTCCCCAGTAGGACCGCCCTGAACGAATAATCCGGCACAGCGTAGGTGCCGACGCCGAGAGGTTGTTGGTCGAGTGAGGCGAAGCAACGAGGGCTCCGCGGCGCAGCCCGAGCGGGGCAACTTCACCCCGCCGTCGCGCGCTGTGTCCTCCCCTGCGGACGGGCCCGGCACGGAGCCCACCGGTGATGGCAGCACCAGCCGGATGTCCCCCCGCAACTGGCGGGTGGCCACCCGGCTGAACGCGATCCTCCTGATCCCGGTGCTGGTCGGCCTCGTCATGGGCGGCTTTCAGGTGAAGGGCTCCATCGACACCTGGAGCGAGGCGCAGGACGCCGAGAAGATCGCGGTCGTCGTGCGCGCCGCGTCCGACTACGGACAGGCGCTCCTCAACGAGCGGGACCTCACCGCCGAGCCGCTGCTCTCGGGCGACCGCGACGCCGATGTGGTCGAGCAGACCCGGGCCACCACGGACGAGGCCGCGCGGAAGTTCGACGCCGCGGTGCAGGGGATGCCCGCGAAGCCGGGCCTGGAGCGCCGTCTGAAGCTCTTCAAGGCCGAGGAGCCCAAACTCCCCGAGCTTCGCAAGGCCGCCTACGCGGGTGCCCTCGACCCGGTGAAGACCGAAGAGGGTTACACCGAGGTCCAGCACTCGCTCATGCAGTTCGCCAACGAGCTGGGCCTCGGCACCGGCAACATCACCAGCTACGGCCGTACGGTCTACGCGATCGAGCTGTCCAAGGCTGCAGAATCGCTTCAGCGCTCGATCGGCACGCACCTTCTGGTGCGCCCGAGCAAGAAGCCGAGCACGTACGACGAACAGGTCAAGGCGTTCGGCTCGTACAACTACCTGGAACAGATCGCGCTGGGCGAGTTCAATTCCGGGGGCACCCAGGCGGACGTCGACCGGCTCAAGCAGGTCATGGCCGGCAAGGCCGCCGACGGCGCCAAGCAGCTCAAGGCGGCCAAGGAGCAGGCCGAGGCCGCGGGCGAGCCGTTCGTGGCCCCGCCGAGCATCGACGGCTCGGTCTTCGACGGCATGGCCCGGGAGATCGGCCGGGGGCAGGACCCCGAGGAGCTGGCGGCCAAGGGCATCACGCCCGCGACCTGGATGGCCGCGGCGACCGCGAAGTTCGAGGGGTACGCCACCGTCGAGGACGAGCTGGTCACCAAGGCGGTGGACGAGGCCGCGAGCATCTCCTCCGACGCCAAGACCGACGCCATCGTCAACGGCCTCATCGTCGTCATCGCGCTGCTGACCGCCTTCATCCTGGCCGGGCTCATGGCCCGCCAGATGAGCCGCTCCATGCGTCAGCTGCGTACCGCCGCCTTCTCCATCGCCGAGCAGCGGCTGCCCTCCCTCGTCGACCAGCTCTCCCGCACCGACCCGGGCCGGGTCGACACCCGGGTGCAGCCGATCCCGATCACCACGCAGGACGAGATCGGCGAGGTCGCCCGCGCCTTCGACCAGGTGCACCGCGAGGCCGTCCGGCTCGCCGCCGAGCAGGCCATGCTGCGGGGCAACGTCAACGCGATCTTCACGAACCTCTCGCGCCGCAACCAGTCGCTCATCGAGGGCCAGCTGACCCTCATCACCGACCTGGAGAACAACGAGGCCGATCCGGACCAGCTGGAGAGCCTCTTCAAGCTGGACCACCTGGCCACCCGTATGCGCCGAAACGGCGAGAACCTCCTCGTCCTCGCGGGCGAGGAGCCCGGCCGCCGCTGGAACCAGCCGGTTCCGCTGGTGGACGTCCTGCGGGCCGCCTCCTCCGAGGTGGAGTCCTACGAGCGCATCCAGCTCACGGGCGTACCGGAGAGCGAGATCCACGGCCAGGCCGTCACCGACCTGGTGCACCTCCTGGCCGAGCTGCTGGAGAACGCCACCACGTTCTCCTCGCCGCAGACGAAGGTCAAGGTCACCGCGACCCGGCTGCCCGACGGCCGCGTCATGGTCGAGATCCACGACAAGGGCATCGGCCTCACCGCCGAGGACTTCGCCGACATCAACCACAAGCTGGCCAACCCGCCGACCGTGGACGCCGCCGTGTCGCAGCGCATGGGCCTGTTCGTGGTCGGCCGGCTGGCCGACCGGCACGGGATCCGGGTCCAGCTGCGCCCCTCGGGCGAGCAGGCCGGGACCACCTCGCTGGTCATGCTGCCGGACGCCATCACCCACGGTGGCGGTGGCGAACCCGGCTCCGGCCAGGACGACTTCACCGTCTCCTCGATCATCCCCGAGCAGCAGCAGGCCTTCGAGCCGGCACCGCAGCAGGCCCCGATGCGCACGGCGGCGGAGCTCGGCTTCGACGACTCGCGCTACGAGGCCCCGGCGGACCCGGGTCAGCTGGACCCGGTCAACCGCTCGCTGATGCGCGAGGAGCGCAGGGCGGCCCTGGAGGCCCAGGCGGTCCCGGGCGGCCCGTTCGGTGACAACTCCCTGGAACAGCAGGGCTACGCGCGGGAGCCGTACGCGGGCGACCCGCACGGCGGTCAGCAGCCACAGGGTTACGCCGACGATCGCTACGGCCAGGACCAGTTCGGGCAGCAGCAGGCGCAGCAGCCGTACCAGGAGATGTACCAGCAGCAGTACGGTGCCGGGGACGGTTACGCGCACCAGCGGGATCAGCAGGCGCAGCAGCACCCCGGAGACGGTTATCCGGAATCGGCATATGCCGATCAGCCGGGTCAGCAGGGTCAGTACGCCGACCCGTACGCGGCTTCGCCGGACCAGTCCCACCAGGATGATTGGCCTGTTCAGAGTGGTTTCCAGAACACTTATGAGCCGATCGCTCCCGCCGAATCGGAATCTGTTCCGAGCACCCCCGCGGAGCCGTCGGAGCGCGTAGGCTTCGACCGTCCGGGGCCCACCCCGAACGTCGGCCACGAGCTGACCGAAGCCGGTCTGCCGCGCCGCGGCGCTCAGCAGCACTGGCAGCCCGGCCCCGGCGGCCGCGCCAACGACCAGCCCGATCCGACTCCGGGGCCCCCGCCGCAGCAGGAACGGCGGCAGGACCCGCAGACGGACGAGGACGGCACCGACGACTGGCGCTCGACGAACGACGAGCGCTGGGAGCGGGCCGAGAAGCTCCGTGAGCCGAAGGCCGGCGGAATCACCCCCTCCGGCCTCCCCCGGCGCGTGCCCAAGGCCAACTTGGTCGAGGGCACGGCGGAGCAGACCCAGCAGGGCGGCCCACAGGTCTCCCGCGCGCCCGAGGACGTCCGCGGCAGGTTGAGCAACCTGCGGCGGGGGATCCAGCGGGGACGCAGCGAGGGTTCGGACACCAGTACCACCTACAACCAGGAGCGTTAGTGTGAGCCCGATGAGCCAGGCGGCGCAGAATCTCAACTGGTTGATCACCAATTTCGTGGACAACACCCCCGGGGTGTCGCACACGGTGGTGGTCTCCGCCGACGGACTCCTGCTGGCGATGTCCGAGGGTTTCCCGCGCGACCGCGCCGACCAGCTGGCGGCCGTCGCCTCCGGTCTGACGTCGCTGACCGCGGGCGCCTCGCGGATCTTCGAGGGCGGCGCCGTGAATCAGACCGTTGTGGAGATGGAGCGTGGATTCCTCTTCATCATGTCCATTTCCGACGGATCCTCACTCGCCGTTCTGGCCCACCCGGACGCCGATATCGGCCTGGTTGGGTACGAAATGGCCCTTCTCGTGGACCGCGCGGGCAGTGTCCTGACTCCGGACCTCCGCGCCGAACTCCAGGGAAGTCTTCTTAACTAGCAGACAGACAGTGCGTTTCTCGCCACCGCGCCTTAAAGTGCGGTGGCGCAGCCCACTGGGATCGGTGACCGGCAGTCGGAGGAGGAAACGTGGCAGCACCCACAGGCGGGCACCCCTACAACGGTGACCAGAGGGTTCCGGGTGAGCACGGTGACAACCGTTTCGGCTTCCCTGCCGCACCTGGTGCACAGGGCCCAGGCCAGTACCAGCCATACCAGGAGCCGCACCACCAGCAGCAGGACGCTCACGGCGCGCAGGGGTCCGAGTGGCCCCCGCAGCAGCCGGGGGCGGGGTGGCCGCAGCAACCGCAGCAGCCCCAGCGGTACGGCGCACCCCAGCAGCCGCGCAGTCAGCCGGTGCAGCAGCGGCGGGCTCCCGAGCCCGCCCAGCCCGCCGCGCACAACCCGCTGGTCCGTCCGTACGCCATGACCGGCGGCCGGACCCGACCGCGTTACCAGCTCGCCATCGAGGCGCTGGTCAGCACCACGGCCGATCTGTCCCGGCTGCAAGGGCAGTTGCCCGAGCACCAGCGGATCTGTCGGCTCTGCATCGAGATCAAGTCGGTGGCCGAGATCTCGGCCCTGTGCTCGATCCCCCTCGGCGTTGCCCGGATCCTCGTCGCCGACCTGGCCGAGGCCGGACTCGTCGCTATCCATCAGCCCGGCGGCGACGAGGCCGCCGGCGGCCAGCCAGATGTGACACTGCTCGAAAGGGTGCTCAGTGGACTTCGCAAGCTCTAGCGGCGGAGCGGCCCGCTCCACTACCTCGGCGAAGATCGTGGTGGCAGGGGGCTTCGGCGTGGGTAAGACCACGTTTGTCGGTGCCGTTTCGGAGATCAACCCGCTGCGCACCGAAGCCGTGATGACGTCCGCCTCGGCGGGCATCGACGATCTGACCCACACCGGGGACAAGACCACCACGACGGTGGCCATGGACTTCGGCCGCATCACCCTGGACCAGGACCTGATCCTGTACCTCTTCGGCACACCCGGCCAGGACCGCTTCTGGTTCATGTGGGACGACCTGGTCCGCGGAGCGATCGGCGCCGTCGTCCTCGTCGACACCCGCCGCCTCGCCGACTGCTTCCCCGCCGTCGACTACTTCGAGAACAGCGGCCTCCCCTTCGTCATCGCCCTCAACGGCTTCGACGGACACCAGCCCTACACCCCCGACGAAGTACGCGAAGCACTCCAGATCGGGCCGGACACCCCGATCCTGACGACGGACGCCCGCCACCGCGCGGACGCCAAGAGCGCGCTCATCACGCTGGTCGAGCACGCCCTGATGGCGCGGCTGCGCTAGGTCTGCCGTACGTGGAAGGGCCCCGCACTCCGAGGAGTGCGGGGCCCTTCTTCGTACGGTCCTCGAGGGGTCAGCCCTGCCAGCTGTGCGGGGCGCGGAAGCCGGGCGTGCGCTCCAGACGCCGCCAGCCGGCGGTGTCACGGCCGCGGTGGGCGGGGGCGGCGGGCTGGGCGGCGGCGCGGGCCATCAGGACGGCGGTGATGGCCGCCAGCTCCTCGGGGTCGGCGTGCCCCTTCTCGACGCGCAGGACGGACTCGGCGGACGTCAGGCTCATGGTGGGGTGTCTCCGTCTTCTCGGCAGGATGTCGTGGACCGTGCGGCGGACCGCGCCGCTGCGGAGGAGGACTACTGCGGGGGGTTGCCGTGCTTGCGGGACGGCAGGTCGGCGTGCTTGTTGCGGAGCATGGCGAGCGAGGCGACGAGCACCTCGCGGGTCTCGGCGGGATCGATGACGTCGTCGACGAGACCGCGCTCGGCCGCGTAGTAGGGGTGCATCAGCTCGGCCTTGTACTCCTTGACCATGCGGGTGCGCATGGCTTCGGGGTCCTCGGCTTCGGCGATCTGCCGGCGGAAGATGACGTTGGCCGCGCCCTCGGCGCCCATCACCGCGATCTCGTTCGTGGGCCAGGCGTAGGTGAGGTCGGCCCCGATGGACTGGGAGTCCATGACGATGTACGCGCCTCCGTAGGCCTTCCGCAGGATCAGCGAGATCCGCGGCACGGTGGCGTTGCAGTAGGCGTAGAGCAGCTTCGCTCCGTGGCGGATGATCCCACCGTGCTCCTGGTCCACGCCCGGCAGGAAGCCGGGGACGTCCAGAAGAGTGATGATCGGAATGTTGAAGGCATCGCACATCTGGACGAACCGTGCCGCCTTCTCGGAGGCCTCGATGTCCAGCACACCGGCCAGCGCCTGCGGCTGGTTGGCGACGATGCCGACGACCTGGCCGTCCAGGCGGGCCATCGCGCAGATGATGTTGCGGGCCCAGCGCTCGTGGATCTCCAGGTAGTCGCCGTCGTCGACGAGCTCCTCGATCACCTTGTGCATGTCGTACGGGCGGTTGCCGTCGGCCGGGACGAGGTCCAGCAGGACGTCGCCGCGCCGGTCGGCGGGGTCGTCGCTCTCGACGGTCGGCGGGTTCTCGCGGTTGTTGGAGGGCAGCATCCCGATGAGGTAGCGGACCTCGGCGATGCAGGTCTCCTCGTCGTCGTACGCGAAGTGCGCGACGCCCGAGGTCTCGGCGTGCACGTCCGCGCCGCCGAGTCCGTTCTGGGTGATCTCCTCGCCGGTCACCGCCTTCACGACGTCCGGTCCGGTGATGAACATCTGTGAGGTCTCACGGACCATGAACACGAAGTCGGTCAGCGCCGGACTGTAGGCCGCGCCGCCGGCACACGGGCCGAGCATCACGCTGATCTGCGGGATCACCCCGGACGCCCGGGTGTTGCGCTGGAAGATGCCGCCGTAGCCCGCGAGCGCCGAGACGCCCTCCTGGATACGGGCTCCGGCGCCGTCGTTCAGCGACACCAGCGGAGCACCGGCCGAGATGGCCATGTCCATGATCTTGTGGATCTTCGTGGCGTGCGCCTCGCCCAGCGCCCCGCCGAAGATCCGGAAGTCGTGCGCGTAGACGAAGACCGTGCGACCCTCGACCGTGCCCCAGCCGGTGATGACACCGTCGGTGTACGGCTTCTTCGCCTCCAGGCCGAAACCGGTCGCCCGGTGCCGGCGCAGCTGCTCGACCTCCTTGAACGAACCCGGGTCGACCAGCAGCTCGATCCGCTCCCGAGCGGTCAGCTTCCCCTTGGCGTGCTGCGCCTCGGTCGCCCGCTCGCTCGGTCCGCGCCGCGCCTGCTCGCGCAGGGCCAGCAGTTCGGCCACCCGGCCTCGGGCGTCGTTCGGCTCGCCCTGGGTTTCGTCCACAACGGTCATGTACTGACCCTACGAACACCGACCCAGAAAACATGCCGTCGACTCCGTACAGTCTCCTGCCCGGTTTCGTGGTGGGAGTGAACAGAACCGCCTCACCGTGCACGCGATCCCCCAGCGAAACGCCACTTTCGGTTGTGAAGACTCCACAAACGGAGGGTGTGCCGTGGGTTACATGTTCTGAGGGGGCCCGCGAAGGCCCCCTCAGTATGACGCGGCACATGTCCTCTGCCGTCCACGGTGCCCGGGTGCCGGGCGAGCGGCGGTCAGCCTCCGCAGTGGAAGCGGGCATCGCCCCAATCCGCGTGGTCGTTGCCGTTGCCGTCGCCGCCGTCCTGGACGACCAGCTCGACGTACTTCGCGCCGGTGACGTCGGCGGTGAGCTTCCAAGCGGGATCAGCCGCCCCCAGTACCGGTGACGCCACCTTCTCCGTGGAGTCGGCGGTGACCGAGAACCGCACACTGCCCCGGGTGGTCTGGACGTCGTCCACGCCCACCTCGGCGGTGAAGGAGGTGCACTTCCCGCCCAGGTAGTAGCGGATCCTCGACGGGGCGTGGGTGCCCAGACCCTTGGCGTAGGCGACGCCGCCGATCTTCAGGGGGCCACCGTCACCAGCCCCGGACTCCCCGTTGGAGCGGTCGCGTTCGACCGGACCCCAGCCGTTCTGCGCGGCCGTCCAGTCGAGGTCGCCGGCCCAGCTGTCCGCGATGGGCGGCGGCGGAAGCGTACGGACGGAGGTTCCCGCGCCGAGCGCCCTGGCCGCTCCCCCGACGGTGTACGTGGCCTTCGCGTCCAGCGCGTACGTGTCGTAGGGGGCGTCGACCGGCGGGGTGACCCGCCAGCTGCCGGTGGCCTTCGCGCCCGGGGCGACCGAGTCGAAGGCGACCGTGCCCACGGGTTCGGCCGTCCAGCCCTCGGGCACGGTCAGTGCGAGCTTCACGCCGGTGGCGGCGCCGGCCTCGTCGTTGCCGAAGGTCGCCTTCACCGTGTTCGGGGCTCCCGGCTCCAGGGTCTCGGCGGCGGCCGCCACGTCGAGCGTGCCGCAGACGGCCTCCTGTCCGGCGGGGGCCGGTCCGAGGTCGGTCACGGTGAAGCCGTCGAGCACGAAGTCCGCGCCCTCGGGTGCTCCGGGCAGCTTGCGCAGCCCGGTCCAGGTGTCGCCGCAGCCCGCGGTGAGCGTCCGGCTGAACTTCCCGGTGGTGTGCTGTCGGCCGATCGGCGTGGCGCGGGTCTCGGTCGAGGAGGCCTCGCCGTCGGCGGCCCGGTCGTAGCCCTCCACCCAGCTGTAGGCCCCGGCGTGGCTGGACTGGTAGTCGAACGCGACCTCGTACCGGTGTCCGTCCTTCATCGGGACGGTCCAGGGGGCGGTGCGGTAGACGAGCCCGGTGTTCTCCTCGTGGGCCTTGAGGGACTCCTTCCCGCCGAGTACGTCGTCGATGAGCTTCCCGTTCCAGCCGGACTGGGTGTACGGGGCGTGGAGCTGCGAGATGCTGGTGCGGGGGTCGGTGGAACCGCCCGCGTCGCCCTTGAGGAAGGGGCCCCAGCCCTGGTCGACGGCCTCGAAGTCCTCGTACGCCACCGTGCCGGTGCGGGTCGCGGGGGCGTTCCCGACGATCCGCACGTCATCGGCGCGGACCCGCGCCGTGGATCCGGCCGCCGCCTCGATGCGCAGGGTGGTGCGACCGTTCGCGGGGGCGGTGAAGTTGACCTTGGCGCGCTGGAAGTAGGTGCCGTGCCAGTCGGAGGCGGCGACGAAGTCCTCGGCCGTGGAGCGTTCGACGGTCACCGCCTTCCCCCCCGCGCTCAACACCGTGCGCCGGCTCGCGCCGGGCTCGACCTCGATCAGGGCCGAGGCGGTGTAGCGCCTGCCGGGCTTGAGTCCGGTGACGGTCTGGGAGAGCGCGGCCGGGCCCGAGCCGGAGAGCTCGGCGCTGTTGCGGCCCTGCTCATCGGTGTCGCGGACGACGGTGCCGGTCTTCGTCCAGCCCTTCAGCTCACGGCTGTTGAAGCCGGGGTCCTTCAGCCCGGTCCCCTTCCCCCAGTCGGCCGACGCCTCCTTCGGCGCCCGGTCGGGGTAGAGGACGTAGGCCTGTCCGGCGGTGGCGGTGAGGGTGATCCTCCCGTTCGCCGGGCGGACGGTGGCGACCTTCTTCCGGCCGTTGTCGGACAGCCCGTACACGGTGTACGGGCCCTTGCCGGGAACCTCCCAGCTGCTGGTGGCACCGGTCTCGCTGTAGTGGTAGAGCTTCTTGCCGCCGTCCCACGGCAGCAGGTAGTCGGTGCCGCTGAGCACCTTGCGGCCCTGGTCGTAGAAGGTCCGCTTCCCGTCCTCGACCGTGCCGCGCACCCCGCCGGTGAAGGTGATGTCGTTGCCGTCCCAGCGGGTGATCCGCTGCTGCTGGAGGTACTTCGCGGGCAGGTTCTTCTGCCAGATGTTGGCGGTGAAGGCGTTCCAGTCGGTCTCACCGGTCCAGCCCTCGAAGTCCTCCAGGGCGGTCTGGCCGAGGACCGGGTGGTTGTTCCAGACGTCCTTCTCGCCGTTACGGATGAACCGGATGATCTGCGAGTTCAGGCCCTTGTTGGTGGCCCCGCCGTAGTTGAGGTCGTTGGCCCAGTGGGACCAGAGCGAGGCGCGCTCGAACTTGTCGGCCCACTCGGTGCCGACGGTCCAGCCCTGCTTCTGTACGGCCTGGATCGTCTTGTCGGCGATCCAGCCGTGGCTGTAGTAGACGTCGATGTAGAGGAAGTCGAGGTTCTCGTCGGTCTCGTCGCGCAGTTGCTGGAAGCGCTTTTCCAGGTCTCCGCTGTTGATGTCGCGGCGCTGGTCGATGTAGTAGCTCTGGTTGAGCCAGTTCCAACCGGGCTTCGTCCTGTCGACGAGCTGCTCGGAGAAGGCGTTGGCCTCCGGGTAGGACTCGGTGGCGTTCACGTGGACGCCGAAGTCGGCGCCCCACTTCTTCCCCTGCTTCAGCAGGGTGTTGAGGTCCTTCAGCCCGCCGGCCCGCTTGTTGTAGTTGCCGCCGTAGTCCGGGTGGGCGGAGTCGTGGCCCTCGGAGCCGTACCCCTTGAGGACGGCGAGCTGGCCGAGGCCGTCGGTGGTCTTCGAGATCCGCTTGACGTCGTCCAGGGTGCGCAGGAACGGGTGGGTGGCCTGGCTGGCGAAGTTGAACGGGATGTGGGTGACGACCCGCTTCGCGGTGTCCTCGCTGCCGGGCGCGGTGACGCCGATGGAGCGGAAGGCGACGGCGCCGTCCTGCCAGTCGACGGCCTTGTCCCCGTTGGCGTCGGGGGTGACGACGACCTTGGCCCACGGCAGGTTCTCGCCGCTCTCGGGCTTCGGCGCGCCCTCGCCCCGGTAGGTCCACTGGCCGGACCAGACGCCGACCCGGACGCCGCCGCCCTCCTCGGTGCGCGCCTGGTGCCAGAAGCGGGCGTCGTCGCCCCCGGTGGCCCCTGCGGGCTTGTCGTACGAGGAGTTGGACTCGATCGCCGCGGCGAGCGAGCCGTTGTTGAGGATCGCGTAACTGGCCCCGACGGGCGCGGAGTCGGGCTTGGTCTCCCCGGTGATCCTCGCGAAGACGTCGGCGGTGCGGGTGGAGTCCGGGTCGAGCTTCGTGAACGCGGTGGCGGCCCCGGCCTCGGCGGAGCCGACCGAGATCAGGTCGTGCCCGGGGATGTCGATGGTCCCGACCCGGAACGCCGCGGTGTCGCGGACGGCGGTCACCCTGAACGTGGTGGCCCGCCCGGAGACGGTGAGCGAGGCGTCGATCTCGACGCCCGGCAGGGAGTCGAAGGCGAGCGTGTAGCGGGCGGCGGAGCGGGTGATCTTCGGCTTGCCCTGGAGCTTCACCGGACGGGCGGTCCCGTTGAGGGTGACGGCGGTGACCGGCCGGACGCTGCCGAGCAGCTGCTCGCCGCTCGCCCGGTCGGTGTACGACAGGACGCGCGGGAAGTCGTCGGCGACGGCGACGGCGAGCCGGTCGGATCCGATGACGGAGGAGCCGGCGGACTCCCCCGTCCCGGCCGGGGCGGGGGACGGATCGGCGGCTGCGGCGGGGAGGGCGGTCCCCACGAGCGCCAGGACGGCTGCTGAGGCCGCGGCGACCAGGCCGGGGCGAGGGAATCTTGGCGACATGGCCCCTGAGTAGTCGCCGTGTCCGGACACCGTCAACGAACTGCGGCCCCGGGGGCCGACTCCGTCCAACAACCCCGGTGCGTTAGTCCAAGTCAGGACGGTGCGGGGCAGGTCGGCAACTCGTTCACCTCTTGGCCGTCGACGCCCCGGACGGTCACGGTTCGCACCCGCTCGGTTCCGGCAAGTACCGCTTCCGGGCGTCGAGTTGTGAAGACTCGGCATTTTTGAGAGCGCTCTCAGTCGCAAGTCTTGACGCTCGTTCCGGGCCTCGCGAGAGTGGTGCGCACCGCAGGCACCCCCACGGTCCTGTCCCTCCCCGCGTCCCCCCCCACCGCCCGCCTGCGGCCCCCCACCACCTCGGGAGTACCTTCGTGATTTCACGCCGAATGTTCCTGACCGGCGCCGCCGCCTCGGCCGCGGCGCTCACGTACCCCGCCTGGGGCACCGCGCTGAGCCCCCGCGCCTCGGCGGCCCCCGCGACCTGCGAACTGGCGCTGGAGAACAAGTCGTTGCCGGGCACGGTGCACGCGTACGTGACCGGCCACGAGCTGGGCACCGACCGCTGGGTGCTGCTCAAGCCGGACGGCGGCGTCTACCGCCCCGATTCGCCCGGCGCCCCGCAGACGCCGCTGCCCGTCGACTGCGCGATCCCGCTCAAGGGCGCGGGCGCGGGCCCGGTCGTGCTGACCCTGCCGCAGATGTACGGGGCGCGGGTCTACTTCGTCCGCGACGACAAGCTGGACTTCTACCTCAACCCCGGCCCCTCGCTGGTGGAGCCCGCCTTCGCGACGCCCACGGACCCCAACTACGGGCGCACCTGGTCGTTCTGCGAGTTCACGTTCAACACGGAGCAGCTGTACTCCAACATCAGCTACGTGGACCTGATCACCGCCCTTCCGATCGGGATCACGCTGGAGGGCGACGGGACCCACGTCGTCGCGCCGCACCCGGAGGGCGCGGTGCAGCGGATCGCGGACGACCTCACCGCCCAGGCCGCCGCCGACGGGCAGCCGTGGGACAAGCTGATCACCCGGAGCGACGACGGCGGCGTCCTGCGGGTCGTCTCGCCACAGAACATCATGGCCCCGTACTTCGACCGGCCCGCCGAGATGCCGTTCCGGGACCTGTTCACCGCGCAGATCGACGAGGTCTGGGAGAAGTACCGCTCCGAGGACCTGCGCATCGACCTCCAGGGCGGCCGGGGCACACTGGCCGGGCGGGTCAGCGGCGACACGTTGACCTTCGAGGGCGGTCACACCTTCGTCAAGCCGCAGACGAGGGACATCTTCACCTGCAACCACGGCCCGTTCACCAACAACCCGGGCGACTCCGACGACAAGAAGGCGATCCTGGCCCGGCTGGCGGCGGGCTTCAACCGCTCGATCATGCTGAGCCACCCGAGCCAGCCGAACGGCACATCGACGGCGGACTACTACAAGGGAACGGTCACCAACCACTGGTCCCGGGTGGTCCACGCGAACAGCCCGATCGGTTACGCGTTCCCCTACGACGACGTCCGCCCGGACGGCGAGCCGGACGTCTCGGGCGCGGCGCACGACGGGAACCCGCGCCGCTTCACGGTGAGCGTGGGCTCCTGACGCCCGCCCGGTAGGCGCGTGCGCCCCCGCCCCTTGTCGCTTCGGGCGGGGGCGCACGCATGCCCGACCGGCACGTGCGGGCCATCCGATACACCATCAATTGACACGGTGTGTGGCGTTCTTGACTTCGCCCCACCGTCCCGGGACGGTTCCGTATGCGAACGAACCGACTCCCCCGCCGCGTGCTCGCGGCGGTCGCCGCCGGATTCCTGCTCACCGCAGCGGCTCCGGCGCACGCCGACCCAGCTCCACCGCCGTCCCCCGCCCCGCAGGCTCCCGGCGCGCACGGCCTGCGCGCCTTCCAGCAGAGCTACGGCCTGCCCGCGTCCGGCCGGGTGGACACCGCCACCGCGCAGCTGCTCAGGTCGGCCCCGGACAGCGAGCTGCGGGTGTTCTTCGCCGCCGCGGCCGACCTCGGCCCGGAGCAGCTCGCCCACGCCCGGACGGTCATCGGCGTCGGGAAGGGGGCGGAGCTTTCCGAGGAGGCCCAGGTCATCGCACTGATGACGGCCATGCAGGAGTCCAAGTTCGTCAACTACACGTCCCCGGTCGACCATGACTCGCTCGGCGTCTTCCAGCAGCGTCCCAGCATGGGCTGGGGCACGCCGGCGCAGATCACCCATGTGCCGACCGCGTCGAAGTCCTTCTACGGGCTGCCCTCGCCCAGCGCCAATCCGGGGCTGCTCCAGATCGACGGCTGGGAGTCGATGGAGCCCGGTGACGTGTGCCAGGCGGTCCAGCGGTCCGCGCACCCGGACCGGTACGCGCAGTGGGAGGACTTCGCCCGGGGCCTGCTGGAGCAGGAGGGCCCGGACGCGGACCCGATCCCGTAGGCCCGGAAGGCGGGAAGACCCGGCCCCGAGAGGCGGTGGGGGCCGCCCCGGTGCGGGGCGGCCCCTGGGCGTCCGCCGTCAGCAGCCGCCGCAGTTGTAGTACGTCACGTCCCAGTGGTGGCCCTCGTCCGCGTAGATGTTGCCGGAGCCGGACCGGTACTGGCGCGCGCCGTCGCCCCGCGTGCCGATGTAGGTGAAGGTGCCGGTGACGTAGTTGTTCAGACAGGTGCTCTTGGCGAAGTCGAGCTTGTAGCCGTTCCAGTGGGAGTACGTTCCGCCGGCATGCCCGGTCTCCGTGCCGCCGGTGATCCTGAGCGCGCAGCCGGTGGCGCTCTTGAGGGTCTGCGCGCCCTGGGCGCTCGCCAGGTTCAGCTGGTCGAAGGACGTGCACGTGGGGACGTTCCGGTTGGAGCAGCCGCCGGAGGACGACCAGGTGATCCCGGACGAGCTGAACCGGGAGGCCGCCTGCGCGTGGGTCAGTTTGGTCACGGCGTGCGCCTCGGTGGCGCCACTGCCGAGAGCGCCGATGCCGGGCGCGAAGAGGGCGCCGAGGACGAGGGCCAGGGCGGTGAGGGCGGAGCGGAGTCGCGGACGGGTCACCATGGAGATATTCCTCCTGCTCATGACAAATCAGTGGGCTTGCGGGCACGGGACCGCGCACGCCGGGCAGGGAGATAGTGCCCGAGTTCTACGCGCGTCCGCCAGAGGGCGCGGCGCCGCAGCCTCTGGTGGGCTTCTGGGGATGGCGAGCCCCGCGTCGCCGCGACCGAGTGTCACAGCCGCCCGCTCCGGCCGACCGGATACTCGGGCGACGAGCCGGTGGATCACGTTAATGTCCCCCGATGACAGAGATGCGACAACGCCGCGACGTGGGCCCGCCCGACAGTGGCTCCGACGAGAAGGCGACGCTGCTCGCCTTCTTGGACTACGTCCGCGACGCGGTGACCTCGAAGGCGCAGGGCCTTGACGACAGGCAGGCACGTACACCCGGCGTGTCTTCGGGGACCAGCGTTCTCGGCCTGGTCAAGCACCTGACCGCGGTGGAGTCCTACTGGTTCGCCTGGGCCTTCGAGGGTGCCGATATGGAGCATCCGGACTTCGGCATGGATCTCGCCGAGACGGACAGCGCGGCCGGTCTCCTCGCCGCCTATCACCGCGCCATCGAGCGGTCCAACGAGATCATCGAGCACTGTGACGACTTGAGTCAGCCGTGCGCTCGATCGGCTGGCAAGGCGGCCGTCGTGCGATCGATGCGATGGGTCCTGATACACATGATCGAAGAGACGGCTCGCCACGCGGGTCACGCCGACATCCTCCGCGAGCAGGCCGACGGTTCCATCGGCAGATAGTTGCGCGCCGCCCGAGCCCAGCTGTTTCGCGAACGGCAGACGTATGCGGACTGCATGCAGCCACTCGTTGACGGAGGGGACCAGAGCCGTCGCCTCACAGCCAACCATGAGCTTGCCGTGCCTCGTCGCGTACAGCACGGTGCCTCTGGCGGCGGTTCGTACGGCAGGGTGCCTCTGACGGCGGTTGATGCGCGCCCGGTGGCCCGCCGGGTCGAGCTTCGATGCCCGCCCGTCCGCCCGTCCGCCCGTCCGCCCGCCCGCCCGCCCGCCCGCCCGTCCGTCCGCCGAAAGATGGAACGAGAGGCCTCAGGGGCGCCCGGGGTGAGGGCGTACGCGGCTTCGGCGGGCCGCGGCCGCGTTCCGGGCGCGGTCCGCGGCCCGCCTGGCCGACTGCTTCCCGGCATGCTCCCACCCACCCGCTCACAGCTTCGCCAAAACATCTCTGACCTGGCGCTTTCATGGATCCCGCATAGGCTGCGGACATCTACCGAGCACCAGGGGAGGGGTCTTCGTGAGCAGGAAGAGGATGGGGTACGGCGGTGTCGGGATCGAGGCGCTGGAGGGGCGGGAAGCCGTTCGGAAGCGGCCCGGTATGTGGGTTGGCTCGACGGGCGAACGCGGGCTGCACGAGTTGGTGTTCCAGGTCGTGGGCTGGTCCGTGAACCGTGTCCTGGCCGGCCGCGAAGGCGGCTCCGTCGATGTCACGCTGACGTACGACGGCGGGGTGCGGGTCGCCGACGACGGACCCGAGGTTCCCTTCGGGGCCGGCGGGGACAGCGGCGGCGGTCTCGAAGCGCTGCTGACCCGTATGCCCGCCGCCGAACGCGGTGGTCGGCGCATCGCGCACGTGAGCCCCGTCGACCGTGCGGGGCTCTTCGTGCCCAACGTTCTGTCGAGCAGGCTGACGGCCGAGGTGCGGCACGGGGGGACGCGTCGGGTCCAGGAGTACGCGCGCGGTGTCGCGGGCGCCCGACCCGTCGCCACGGGGTTGACGGCCGGAAGCGGGACGGTCATCGCCTTCTGGCCCGACGCGGAGCTCTTCGAGACGACGCGGTGCTCGTTCGCCGTGTTGGCGGAGCGTTTCCGGCAGGTGTCCTTCCTCAACCGGGGTCTGGGGATCTCGTTGACCGACGAGCGCCCGGCGGGCGGGGCCCGGGCGGTCAGCTTCCGGTTTCCGGACGGCGTGCGGGACTTCGTGGCCGCCCTCGACGCGGAGGCCGGGACCTTCCTCCCTCCGGACGTCATCGGCTTCGAACACGAGGATCCGCGGATGGCGGGGACGATGGAGGTGGCCCTGCTGTGGAGCGGCTCCCGCCCGGAGGACGTACGCGGCTTCACCAACAGCCGGGCCACTCGCCAGGGCGGCACGCACGTGGACGGCTTCCGGGACGGAGTGGCGGCGGCGGTCACCGCGTACGCGCGTGGACGAGGGCTGCCGGCAGGGGACGGCGCTCCCCGGGCCGACCGGATCGGCGACGGCCTCACGGCAGTCGTGTCGGTGAAACTCGACCACCCCGAATACCTCGGCGCCACACGCGAGTTGCTGGGCAACACCGAGGTGCGCGGCTGTGTCGGGGAGGCTGTCCGCGAACACCTCGGCCGTTGGTTCGACGAGCAGCCGCAGCGCGCCGCGCAGATCGTCGACCGGATCCTCCGGACCGGTCACCGGGACTGAACAGCTGCAGAGCCGTGCGCGGCAGCGCGAACGGCTCCGCGTGCCTGAAGGCAGCTGAGCGCCGCAGGCGACCTGTCCGGCCGGTGCGGCGCTCAGCCGAGCACGCGGTCGACGCAGGTCGTGACAGCGGGCCGCGCCCGCCGGGCGGGACAGCTGGCCGGGGACGAGCCACTGGTCGGGGACGAGCCACCGGCCGGGCCGGGCCCGCGGACGCCCGGACCTCAGATGTTGAATTTTGAACTAGGTGGGGTTACAGTCGAACTCGTTGAAGGTTGAACAACACCTTCGGCACCGCTCGATCCGTCCCCCGTAGCGCATCCCCGAGGAGGAGCCATGGCTCTGTTCACCCGCAAGTCGACCGCCGCCCCCACCGTCACCGAGGCTCCCGCGGTGGACCCGGCGCTGGCCGCCCTGACCGGCACGTACACCATCGACCCCTCGCACAGCAGCATCGGCTTCACCGTGCGCCACGCGATGGTCACGAACGTGCGCGGCTCCTTCGGCGAGCACGAGGGCACCCTGGTGGTGGACGGCACGGACCCGGCGAACTCCGCCGCTTCCATCGACGTGAAGATCGCCAGCATCGACACCGGCATCGCCGACCGCGATGGTCACCTGGTCAGCGGCGACTTCTTCGACGCCGAGAAGTTCCCCCTGATGACGTTCCGCTCGACGAAGGCCGAGCAGCTGGGCGGCGAGGCGTACCGGATCACCGGCGACCTGACCATCAAGGACGTCACGCGCCCCCTCTCCATCGACCTGGAGTTCAACGGCTCCGCCACCGACGTCTACGGCAACGAGCGCGTCGGCTTCGAGGGCAGCGCGGACATCCTGCGCTCCGACTGGGGCCTGACCTGGAACGCGGCGCTGGAGACCGGCGGCGTGATGGTGAGCGACAAGGTGAAGCTGACCTTCGACATCTCCGCGATCAAGGCCGCGGCTCCCGCGGCCTGACGCCCGGCGGCCCGACACGACCGGCCGCCGAGCGCGTCCGCCCGGTACACAGCAGCGCCCCGCACCCGGTTCTCCCGGGGACGGGGCGCGCGGGGCGTTCTGTACTGCTCCGCGACCTACTCCGCGACCTTCTCCGCGAAGAGCGGGACGACCTTCTCCAGCGCGTACGAGACGGACAGGACCGAGTCCGTGGCGAACGCCTGCGAGATGTCCTGGTCGTCGAAGACGATGTCGTTGCCCGCCTTGACCGACGGGACCGCCTTGTACAGCGGGTCGCCGCTGATGTCGGTGGCCGGAATGCCGATCGGCGCCATGACCGTGAGGTCGGCGTCGAGCAGATCCAGGTTCTCCTTGGAGACGGACACGGAGAAGCCCTCGCCGGCCTGGGCCTCCGCCTTCGGGTTGTTCTCGAAGCCGAGCCGCTCGACGAAGTCGACGCGCCCGGTGCCACCCACGTAGACACCGAAGCCCTCGGAGGTACGCGAGCCGACCGTGATGGTCTTGCCCTTGAACTCGGGGTGGGCCTCCGCGGCGGCCTCGAACTTCCTCTCGGTCTCCGCGATCAGCTTCTCGCCCTTCTCCGGCACGCCCATGGCGGCGGCGATCATCGTGGTCTGCCGCTCCCACGAGATCTTGTACTGGTCGCCGCCCTTCGGCACGCCGACGGTCGGGGCGATCTTCTTCAGGGTGTCGTAACGCGTCTGGTCGCCGCTGGACTTGGTGTCCAGGATCAGGTCCGGCTGGAGCGAGGCGATCTTCTCGAACTCCGGCTCCATCGTGCCGATCAGCTCGGGCTTCTCGTCGTACATGCCCTTGGCCCACGGGCCGACGCCCTCGCCGCCGAACGGCAGCCAGTCGCTGGCTCCGACCGGCTGGCCGCCGAGCGCGAGCACGGTCTCCGCGTCGCCCCAGCCGAGCGCGACGATGCGCTTGGGCTGCTTGTCGACGGTGACCTCGCCGAACTTCGTCGCCACCTTGGCGGGGAAGGCGCCCGCGGAGGCCCCTTCGGATGCGGAGGAGGCGGAGCCGTCGGAACCGTCCGACGAGCCACAGGCCGAGAGACCGACGAGCAGGGCGGCGACAGCGCCGACCGCGAGGAGGGGGGTACGGCGGGGGCGCCGGGTCCGGGGAGCGGAAGCATTCATGCCCTTTAGGTTAGCCTCACCTAATGACAACGGTGCCATCGGGTGGGCCCGTCCTGGGAACGACCACCCGGGTGCCGCGCCTCAGGCGGCCGGGCCCTTCACATGGTGGCGGCCCAGCGGCACGACCATCGGGGTGGCCGACGCCGGGTCCTCGATCACCGAGCAGCGCATCCCGAAGACCTCGCCGACCAGCTCCTCCGTCACGATGTCGACCGGCCGGCCCTCCGCGACGATCCGCCCCGCCTTCATGGCGATCATGTGGTCCGCGTACCGGCAGGCCAGGTTCAGGTCGTGCAGTACGGCCACCATGGTGACGCCCTGCTCAAGGTTGAGGTCGGTGAGCAGGTCCAGGACGTCCAGCTGGTGGCTGGCGTCCAGGAAGGTCGTCGGCTCGTCGAGCAGCAGGATGTCGGTGCGCTGGGCGAGCGCCATCGCGATCCACACCCGCTGGCGCTGACCGCCCGACAGCTCGTCCACGGAACGGTCGGCGAGTTCGAGGACATCCGTCGACAACAGGGCCCGCGCGACCGCCTCGTCGTCCTCGGCGCTCCAGCGGCGGAACCAGCCCTGGTGCGGGTAGCGGCCGCGTCCGACCAGATCGGAGACGGTGATGCCCTCCGGGGCCGTGGGGCTCTGCGGCAGGATCCCGAGCACGGCGGCGACCTCCTTGGTCGGCATCTCCTGGATGGACCGGCCGTTCAGGAGCACCGCCCCGGCGGTCGGGGCCAGCAGCCGGGCCATCGCCCGCAACAGCGTCGACTTCCCACAGGCGTTGGGGCCGACGATGACGGTGATCCGGCCGGGCGGCACCGCCACGCTCAGGCCCGGGACGATCTCGCGTTCGCCGTAGCCGAGCCGGACGTCCCGGGCTTCCAGAGTGTGATCGGCCACGAGGGGGCCACGCCTTTCGTCGTCCTGTCGGTGCGCCGCCATGTCCTTCTGATACGCCGCCATGTCCCGCTGCTCCGCCGCCATGTCCTTCTGATACGCCGCCATGTCCCGCTGATTCGCCGCCATGTCCTTCTGATACGCCGTCACCTCAGCCTCCGCCGCCCACTCGGTTGGCGCGCGCCAGGAGCAGGAGCAGATACGGGGCGCCGATGATGCTCGTGACCACGCCCACCGGCAACTGCACGGAGGGCAGCGCGTGCTGCGCCGCGAAGTCGGCGACCAGGACCAGCAGCGCCCCGGTCAGGGCCGCCTGGGGCAGGGCCGCGCCCCGGCCCGGGACCAGGCGGCGGGCGATCGGGGCGGCGACGAACGCCACGAACCCGACGGGTCCGGCGGCGGCGGTCGCGACCCCGGCGAGCGCGGTGGCGCAGCCCAGCAGCGCGAGCCGCCCGCCCTCGACCTTCGCGCCGAGCCCGGCGGCGGCGTCGTCCCCGAGCTGGAGGGGGCGCAGCGCGTGGGCGGCGAGGACGGTGAGCGGGACGAGGACGCCGAGGGCGACGAGCAGTGGCCACACCTGGCCCCAGGAACGGCCGTTGAGGCTGCCCGCGAGCCAGCGGAACGCCTCCTGCGCGTCGGTGACGTCGGAGCGGGCCATCACGTACCAGACGGTGCTGGAGAGACCCATGCCGACGCCGATCCCGACGAGGACCAGGCGTTGGCCGGCGATTCCCTGCCGCCAGGCGAGCAGGTAGATGGCCGCCCCGGCGACCAGCGAACCGGTGAGGGCGCTCGCGGAGAGGGCGAGCCCGCTGACCTGGAAGAGCAGGGCGGCGGTGACGGCGACCGCGCTGGCCCCGGCGCTGATGCCGATGAGGTCGGGGCTGGCGAGCGGGTTGCGCAGGACGGTCTGGAAGACGGCTCCGGAGAGGCCGAATCCCGCGCCGACGAGAATCGCGAGGAGGGCCCGAGGCAGCCGCAGTTCCAGGACGACGAACCGCGATCCGCCGTCGCCGCCGCCGAACAGGGTGGCGACGACCTTCCCGATCGGCATCATCATGTCGCCGAAGCCGAGCGAGACGCCGAACATGACGACAAGGGCGGCCAGCAGGGCGGCGCCGACGAGGACGGAGCGCCGGAGGCTCCGGCCGCGTACGGCGGACACCTGGCGTACGGCGTCGGCGAGCCGCTCCTTGTCCGCGCGGGCGGCGTCCTCGGCGACGGGGGTCGGTCGGCTCACAGTTCCACCAGCTTCCTGCGCCGGACCAGCCAGATGAACGGGATGCAGCCGATCGCGGCCGTGATCACGCCGACCTGGACCTCTCCGGGGCGGGCGATGACCCGGCCGACGATGTCGGCGACGAGGAGCATGACCGGGGCGAGCACCACGCTGTACGGGAGCACCCAGCGGTAGTCGGGGCCGGTGATGAGCCGGGCGGCGTGCGGCACGGCGAGCCCGACGAAGCCGATGGGCCCGGCGACGACGGTGGCCGCGCCGCAGAGGATCACCACGGCGAGGGCGGACACCATGCGGATGGTCCCCACCCGCTGGCCGAGGCCGCGGGCCAGGTCGTCGCCGAGGGAGAGGGCGTTGAGCTGCGGTCCGAGGGCCAGTGCGAGGACGGTGCCTGCCGCGATGAACGGCGAGACCTGCCACAGCACCTCGGAGGACCGGGCGGTCAGCGCGCCGAGCTGCCAGAACCGGAACTGGTCGTAGCTGCCCCGGTCCTGGAGGAGGATCGCGCTGGTCACCGAGGTGAGCACGGCGCTGGTCGCGGCCCCGGCGAGCGCCAGTTTCACCGGCGTGGCGCCTTCCCGCCCGAGCGAGCCGACCCCGTAGACGAGGAGGGCGGCGAGCAGCGCGCCGAGGAAGCCGAACCAGATGAACTGGGTGGCGACCGTGAACCCGAGCAGGGTGATCGAGCACACCACGGCCACGGACGCGCCCGCGTTGATGCCGAGGAGCTGGGGGTCGGCGAGGGGGTTGCGGGCGACGCCCTGCATCACCGTGCCCGCGAGGCCGAGTGCGGCACCCGCCAGCAGCCCGGCGACGGTGCGCGGGATGCGGACCTCCTGGACGATGAGCTGACCCTTGTCGGAGACGTCCGGGTCGAGGACCCCGTCGACGACGTCCCGGAAGGGCACGTCGCCGGACCCGACGGCGAGGCTGGCGACGACGGTGAGGAAGAGCACGGCGAGGGCGGCGAGCAGCCCGAGCGTGAGTACGGGCCGACTGCGCTTTCGCCGCGTCTCCTTGCCGCCGCCCGACGGCTTCTCCTTCGCCAGGAGGGCCGGGCGGCTCACGGCCCGGCCACCGGGGCGGCCGGAATGCGGTGGTGCACTGTTCGTTCCTCAACCCTTGGCTCGTCGGCCGCGTCGTCGGCGCGGGCACGCGGGGGACGCTCCCCACCCGCGCACGCCTTGGCGCGAGGGCCGCCCCCATCGCCCGGTCCACCCCGGACGGGGAACACGGGGGGGCCCAAAGTAAGGTCACCCTAACAGCGCCTGTTCGACCGTGCGCTGCCGCACCCCACGAGACCCGGAGCACTTCCTTGCCGTACGCCGCCGACCCCGCCGCCCCCGCCACCGGTCCGCTGGCCGGGGCCGTGCCCCTGGGCTCTGCGGACGAGCTGCGCGAGCTCCTGGGGACCCCGCACCCGATCGTCATCGACAAGGTCCACGACCGGCTCACCGAGGACGACCTGGACCTGCTGGCCCGCTCGCCGCTGTGCACCATGGCCACGTCGGACACGGCCGGCAACTGCGACGCCACCCCGCGCGGCGGCGCCCCTGGCTTCACCCACGTCCTGGACCCGGGCACCATCGCCCTCCCCGACCGCCCGGGCAACCGCCGTGCGGACAGCTTCCACAACATCCTGGCGAACCCGCGCGTGGGCCTGCTCTACCTGATACCCGGTGCGATGGACGTCCTTCGCGTCAACGGGCGGGCCCACATCGTCACGGACGCCCCGTTCTTCGACGCGATGACGGTGAAGGGCCGGCGCCCGAAGCTCGCCCTGGTCGTCGAGATCGACGAGATCTTCCGCCACTGCCCGGCGTCGCTGAAGCGGTCGGGGGTGTGGGCGCCCGAGACGTGGGCGGGGGCGCCTCTCGACGGAGAGTGAGGTCCGCGGTCGCGGCCGGGTGAGCCGGTACGGCATGTCACCGTTGCCCCGTACGTAAAGTTTTGGCAAACTCACACTCAACACCCCTGTGCGGGGAGGGGACTTGAGCGCCTCGGCGCAGGGGTGAATTCCCCTGGAGCACGAGAGGAACAGCATGCGGAAAATGAAGGCCACCCGACGTGCCACCGCCGTGACCGCCGTGACCGTCGCAGCACTGTCGGGCTTCGCCCTCACCGCCCCCGCCGCCCACGCGGCTCCCAAGCTCACATGGAAGAGCGAAGGCCTCAAGGACAAGAACGACCGGCTCCTCAGGCTCTATCACGGCGTCGAGGACATCGGCACCGTGTTCTGGTCCAACGACCTCGCGCCGGGCAGCCACCTCGGCGACACGCTGTACCTGAACGATTTCGTCAGGGACGGGTATGCCATTCGCGGCCAGGTGAAGCAGGTATCCACCGGCAAGATCGTCATCGACATCAGCACGGCGGGGAAGACGGCTCCCGCCAAGAAGCAGAAGACGAAGAACCTCAAGGAGAATGCGAAGCTCAAGGTCCGCGGATGCGTCATGAAGGGGAGCAAGAGCTACGGGTGCACGTCCTGGCACAGCGCTCGCGCCTGACGTAGAGGGCAACGCGCCTGACGTAGAGGGCGACATGGCTGCCGGCGGACGGGGCCTCGGCCGAGATCACCCGGTCCAGCGCCACACGGCGAGGAGCCCCGAGGCGAATCCCGGGGCTTCTCGCTGCCGTCGTCCGGCTATCGGCCGGCGGAGACGGGTTCGCGCCGCATCACCCACAGCACCGGGCCGCCGCCGGGCAGTGCCGCCTCGCCGAGAACGGTGAAGCCGAAGTGCTCGTAGAAGGGCAGGTTGTCCGGCTTGGAGGACTCCAGGTAGACCGGCAGGCCCGCCGCGTCCGCCTTGGCCAGCCCGGAACGCAGCAGCGCCGCCCCGTGGCCCTGGCCCCGGGCGGCCGGGTCCGCGCCGACGACCGCGAGGTACCAGTGCGGTTCCTTCGGACCCTGCTGGGCGGCGGCCTGGACGGCCTCCCGGAACTGGGGCGCCCGGTCGCCCAGGATCTCCTCCAGCTCCGCGACGGTCCCGGCGTCGGGAACGGCCTTCTCCTGCCCCTCCGGCGCCACCCAGAACGCGGCCGCCGACGCGGTGCGCTCGCACACCCCGTGGCGGCCGTACTGCCGGGTGAAGATCGTGGTGAAGTAACGGACCAGGTCGGGCTCGCGCGAGGCCCCGCCGGGGAAGAACCACCCCATCATCGGATCGTCGGCGAAAGCGCGGGCCAGGGTGCGGCTGATCGACGGGGCATCGTCGAGCGTGGCCGCCTGAGGCGTGTTCTTTATCGACATACAGGTCATTCTGCACGGCGATGATCTTGAGCGGTGAGGGGGGTGGCAAGAACGACGGGCGTGCGGCCAGGCCTGTGCGTCCCTGCGTACGCCGCCGATGCCCCGTCTCGCTGCACCGCCCGCGCGGGCCGGAACGTGGCCCGCCTTCTCCTGGTACTGGGCGGGATCCAGGTGGGCCCGCTGGACGACGGACGCCCGGAGCCGGACCGGCCATGGCCGACCGTGCCCGCCGAGGCATAGCCTCCCCGCATGGATCGACGACTGGCCGCGTACGCGGTGTGCATCGAGGACGGGCGGGTGCTGCTCGCGCTCGCCGTGGTTCCGGGCGGCGAGCGGACGTGGACCCTCCCGGGCGGCGGGGTCGAGCACGCGGAGGACCCGTACGACGCGGTGATCCGGGAAGTCGCCGAGGAAACCGGTCTGGAGGCCGTGGTCGAGCGCCTGCTCGGCGTGGACTCACGGGTGGTTCCGGCGGCCGAACGCCGTCGGCCCGGTGCGCCCGAGCTGCAGAACGTCGGTGTCTTCTACCGCGTACGCGTCACCGGCGGCCGACTGCGGCCCGAGCCGAACGGCGACACCGCCGCGTCGGTCTGGACCCCGTTGCCCGAGGTCGCCCGGCTGCACCGGTCGTCGCTGGTGGACGTCGGGCTGGCCCTGGCGCGGACCCTTCCGCCCTCCGGGCACGTCGCGCCCGTTCCGGTCGGCGGCCCGATCCAGCACTGAACGATGCCGTGGGGAGAGGGGCCGGAGCACATTGGCGGGCCGCTGCGCCTGCGCCCCGAGCGCTCCGCCCCCGGTCCGGGAAGTGAACGGCGAGGCCCCCGCCCGCAGGTCCGACGGGGCGGGGGGCTCGCCGAACGGCCGGCCGGGCCCGACTCAGGCCTTGCGCTGCATCGAGGAGCGTGCGGGGTTGCTCTGCTCCGCCGCCTTGGGGTCCTTCTCGCCCGCCTTCGCGCGCACGCCCTGTTCGACGCGCTTGCCCAGGGTGGCGTCCACGTTCGTCCAGTACTGGAACGCCCGCTTCAGCACCGGTTCGGTCACCCCGTTCAGCAGGTGGCCGACGATGTTGTCCACCAGCCGGTCCCGCGCAGCGTCGTCCAGGACCTCACGGACCATGGTGCCCGCCTGCCCCCAGTCGTCGTCCTCGGCGTGATCGACGTAGGCGGCCCGGGTGATGTCACCGTCGGCGTACCAGCTCGGCGGGGTGCCGTACCGCTCCGTGTCGGCCGCCGGGCCCCCCTTGGAGTTCGGGGCGTAGACCGGGTCGGTGGTCTTCCGGTACGCCATCGCCCCGTCCTTGGAGTACGTGTGCACCGGGACGACGGGGGCGTTGACCGGGAGCTGCTGGTAGTTGCCGCCGATGCGATAGCGGTGCGAGTCCGCGTAGCTGAACAGCCGGGCCAGCAGCATGCGGTCCGGGCTCGGGCCGATGCCGGGGACGAAGTTGTTCGGCTGGAAGGCCGCCTGCTCGATCTCGGCGTGGTTGTCCGTGGGATTGCGGTCCAGCGTCATCCGGCCGACCTCGATCAGCGGGTAGTCGCCGTGCGGCCACACCTTGGTCAGGTCGAACGGGTTGAACCGGTAGTCCTTCGCGTCCTCGTACGGCATGATCTGGACCTTCAGCGTCCAGCTCGGGAACTCCCCGTCGCGGATGTGCTCGAAGAGGTCGCGCGTGTGGTAGTCCGTGTCCGCGGCGGCCATCTGGTCGGCCTCGTGCTGCGTGAACGTCTCGATGCCCTGGTCGGTCTTGAAGTGGTACTTCACCCAGAACCGCTTGCCCTCGGCGTTGATCCACATGTACGTGTGCGAGGTGTAACCGTTCATGTGGCGCCAGGTCCGCGGAATGCCCCGGTCGCCCATCAGCCAGGTGACCTGGTGGGCCGACTCGGGCGAGAGGGTCCAGAAGTCCCACTGCATGTCGTGGTCGCGGAGGTTGTTGTCCGCGCGGCGTTTCTGGGACCGGATGAAGTGCTGGAACTTCATCGGGTCCTTCACGAAGAACACGGGGGTGTTGTTGCCCACCATGTCGTAGTTGCCTTCGCTGGTGTAGAACTTCACCGCGAAGCCGCGCGGGTCCCGCCAGGTGTCCGGGCTTCCCCGCTCCCCCGCGACGGTGGAGAACCTGATGACCAAGTCGGTCGTGGTGCCGGGCTGGAAGAGCGCTGCCTTCGTGTACCGGGAGACGTCCGCGGTCACCTCGAACGTGCCGAAGGCGCCGCTTCCCTTGGCGTGCGGCTGGCGCTCGGGGATGCGTTCGCGGTTGAACTGGGCCATCTGCTCGATCAGGTAGGAGTCCTGGAGCAGGATCGGCCCGCCCGGGCCGACGGTGAGCGAATGCTCGTCGCTCTCCACCGGGGCGCCGGAGTCGGAGGTGGTCGGCTTGCGCGAGGTGTCGGTCATGTCGTCGTTTCCTCTTGTTCGTCTTCCGCAGACGTGTCGGCGATGCTCCTGCTACGGCTGCCCTGCTGCCCTCTGCCAATGTAGGCAAACGTGGACGAATTGACTCGTCGAGAAGTCGCCTCCGCCGGTCCTCCGCGCCGCGTCAGCGCGATCGCTGTCCCGCGACCAGTCGGTAGACGAGCAGGACGATCACCGAGCCGACGACTGCGGCGATCCACGTCGAGAGGCTGAAGAATCCGTCGATCGAGTCGACGCCGAAGATCACCTTGCCCAGCCAGCCGCCGAGCAGCCCGCCCACGATGCCGATGACCATCGTGATGAGGCAGCCGCCGGGGTCCCTGCCGGGCGTCAGCGCCTTGGCGATGAGCCCCGCGAAAAGGCCGATGAGGATCCAGGCGATGATGCCCACGGAAATCTCCTTCTACGTTGCCGACGCCCGTGCACCCTCGTGGTGCCGGGCCCCTCCGCGTATCCCCTCAACCGGAATTCACACATCCACCGGGCCCCGCCCATCACCCCAGGGGCTCCACGATTGACCTGCCTGCGTTACGCCGGACGGGCACGGCACGGACGTGGACCGAGACGGGCGTGAGCATCGAGAGCGGTCGAGCCGACTGAGTACTTTCCCCTCCCGCATCCGAGTACGGCACCGCCTGCTCAGGCCGCTCCCGACCGTGCGAGTCTTCACCCACGGAGCCGGGGGGCTCCGGTCACCGGTCTCGGGTGACGGGGCGGGATGGGGACGGAACCATGGATCTGTTCGATGCGGAGCTGGGCGGGCGGGACGAGCCATCGGCGGGCCCCGGGGGCAGTTGCTCCTGGGTCACCGCCGTGATCCTGGGGGTTCTGGTGCTGCTGGCGGTGCTGGTGCACACGTTCTTCGGGTGGGCCCGCGACCTCCTCGGGGCCCTGATCTCGTAGCGGCGCCCGCTCAGCCGCGCCGCCGCGCCTCCACCGCGTCACGGGTGTCCTCGGCGATCAGGTCGCCGTTGAGCGCCCCTGCCGCCACTAGGCCGGCCGCGGCGGATCCGATGACCTGCTCGGCGAGGCGGGTGACATTGCCCGCCGCCCAGACTCCGGGGACCTCCGTCGCGCCGGTCGGACCGGAGGGGATGTACGTGCCGATCACCTCGCCGCCCATCTCCTGCGCGACCGGAAGCAGCCCCAGCGATTCCAGTACGGCCGAACGCGCGACGAAGCGGGCCTGGACCACCAGAGCCTCGCGCGGGATCACGCGGCCGCCGGCCAGCCGTACGCCGGTGAACCGGTCGTCCGCCACCTCCAGACCCGTCACCTCGCCGTCCACCACGGCCACGCCCCGGGCCGCCAGCTCCTCGTACTCCTCGTCCGTCGGCTCCGGGCCCGTGTGGCGGAAGAGGGTGACGTCCTCGCTCCACTGCCGCCACATCAGCGCCTGGTGCACGGCGAGGGCCCCGGTGGCGAGCACGCCGATGGGGCGGCCCGCCACCTCGTGGCCGTGGCAGTACGGGCAGTGCAGCACCTCGCGCCCCCAGCGCTCCGCCAGGCCGGGCACGGGCGGCAGCTCGTCGACGAGCCCCGTCGTGACCAGCAGCCTGCGCGCCTCGACGCTCCGGCCGTCCTCCGTGGCCACCCGGAAGCCTCGCTCCCCCGGCAGCCGCTCGGCCGAGGCCACCCGGCCCGCGACGATCTCCGCCCCGTACCCGGCGGCCTCGCCCCGGCCGATCGCCAGCAGCTCGCCGGGCGGGGTCGACTCGCGGCCCAGGTAGTTGTGCACATGGGACGCGGGCGCGTTACGGGGCTCGCCCGCGTCGATCACCAGGACCGAGCGCCGGGCCCGCGCCAGGGCCAGCGCCCCGCTCAGGCCGGCCGCTCCGCCGCCCACGATCACCACGTCGTACCGCTGCTGCTTCATGTCGTCGCTCCTGCTCTCCATGCGGATCACCTCCCGTTGATGAAGAGAGTGCGCGCACGGGGCCGAAACGACAAACATCCTTGCCGAAACGGCAAGTCAGGAGAGGTCGAACTCGCACCACACGATCTTGCCGGGGTTCCGCTCCCCCACCCCCCATTTGTCCGCCAGCGCCGCGACCAGCAGCAGCCCGCGCCCGCCTTCGTCGTCGGCCCCCGGCAGCTCGCCCGCCGGGCACACCTCGCCGTCACCACTGTCGTGCAGCTCGACGCGGAGCGCGTTCTCGATCCGCTCCAGGTAGATATGGACCTTGAAGCCACGCCCCGACGGGACACCGTGACGCAGGGCGTTGGTCGCCAGCTCGGTTACGCAGAGCAGCACATCGTCCGTGCGCTTCTCGCACTCCCACTCGACCAGCGCCTTGCGGGTGAACTTGCGTACGACCGGGATCGACCTGCGCTCACGGCAGTAGAAGGCGGCGCGGTAGTAGGGGAGTTGAGTTGTCTCGTTCATGCTTCCACGCTCACACGCTGTTACTAGGCTTCAGCAGAGCCGAGAGACGTACAAAAGCTTTTGTACGGGTTCTGACGGGTAGACAGCAGGGTCAATGGGGGGATAGGCACGTCATGCAACCGGGAACACACAGCATCAGGCGAGTCACTTCATGGCAGTTGATCGGCGCGCAGTTGCGCCACTTCCGCAAGCTCGCCGGGCTGACACAGGCCACCCTCGCCGAACACCTCGGGGTGGGTGAGGACACGATCGCCTCGATCGAGCAGGGACGGCGGGCCCTCCAGCTGGACCTGGCCGTTCAACTCGATGAACTTCTGGATACCAAAGGGGCGCTGAAGGTCGCCGTGGAGCGGGTGCCGAAGAAGGAGCGGTATCAGGCACTGGTCAAGGACTTCGTGCAGTACGAGCAGGGCGCGGTGAGCCTGTTCTCGTATGAATCCCAGCTCATCCCGGGGCTGCTACAGACGGAGGCGTACGCGCGACTGGTCTTCTCCAGTCACTACCCGCCACTCGAAGAGGAGGAAATCGAGAAGCGGGTAACGACCCGACTCGATCGGCAGCGCATCCTGGAGCGCAAGCCCCGCCCCATCCTCCACTTCATCCTGAAGGAGAGCATCCTGTACGCGGAGTTGGGCGATCCCCAGGTCACGCGCGAGCAACTCCTCCACCTGCGACGCTGCATGGATCTGCCCTTCGTCAGCATCCAGATCATGCCGCGGAAGACGCCGAAGCACGCGGGGCTCGCGGGACCGCTGGTCCTGCTGGAGACCCCCGATCACGATCAGCTCGCATACGTCGAGATGCACCTGCGGGCGGAGCTGTACGACGATCCGGCCGACGTCAGCTCGCTCATGCAGAAATATGGGATGCTGCGAACGCAGGCGCTGACCGCCGAGGAAAGCGCCCGGCTACTGGACGCACTGCTCGCAGCCCTGCTTGGAGAGACATGAACCGCGCAGCCCTCCCCGTCTCCCGTTCCGCCGCCCTCCACTGGTTCAAGTCGAGCTACAGCAGCGACCAGGGCGGCAACTGCGTAGAGATCGCCTACCACTGGCGCAAGTCCAGCTACAGCAGCGACCAGGGCGGAGACTGCGTAGAGGTCGCCGCCCACCCCGCCGCCGTCCACATCCGCGACTCCAAGGTGACCGACGGCCCCGTCCTCACCGTCGAGCCCGCCGCCTGGAGCGCCTTCGTCCACGGCAGCGCGGCCGCCTGAGCCGTACCCGCACACGAAAGAGCCCGCCCCGCCCCGGCCGCCAACGCGGCCGGAAGCGGGGCGGTCCCGTCTGTGCGCTGCGGGATCAGTAGCGCACCCACAGCTCGTACACGCTCGGCTTGGCCGCGAACGGCTTGCAGATGAACAGGGGGCTCCAGATGTGGTTGGCGGCGCCGGCCGCCCCGGCGGCCTGGCAGGCCGCCTGCGACTCGTAGTGGCCACGGATCGTGTAGCCCGAGCCCACCGCGGAGGCGGTGGAGGCAGTGCCGAGAGCCATCGCGGCCGCCGCCACAGCAGTGACCGCGATGGTGGTGATACGTCTACGCATGCCGTTAACTCCGTTTCCAGTCAACGCACATGACCGTGCGTCAGCGAATGGGTAGAACCGAGCCGATCAGCGCGCGCCGCCAGGGAAAAGCTAGCGAGCGGAGCCCCGCCACACAATAGGTCTGGACCAATAAGGCATCGCATATGCCCCATGGCCGTAAACCTCTGCCGTGCCGCATATTTCGTGCGGCTCGCTCAGCCCTCGGAGGTCCGCTCCACCGGGATCCACAGCTCCGCCTCCGCCCGCTTCCCCTCCTCCGTCAGCCGCACCCGCAGGATCTCCGGGCCGGGCCGGGAGGCGTACGGGTTCGACGGGAACCACTGGGTGAACACGTCCCGCCAGAGGTACTGGAGGGCCTGCGGGAACTCGCCCTCGCTCTCGAAGACCGCCCAGGTCCCTGCCGGTACGGCCAGGGCGTCCAGGTCCTCCGGAGGCTCCGCGCCGCTCACCGCCCCGTGGTAGTAGTCGAGTTCGGTGCCCTCCGCGCGGCTCGGGTCGAGCTGGTCGCTCACCCCGACGATCCCGGCCGGGTCCTGGTCGGAGAGGGCCTCGATGCGGTCCAGCTCCTCCCGGCCGATCCCCCGGATGAACTCCGCGATGGCCGGATTCGGCCCCTCGTGGATGAGGGGAACGCGGGCCTTCCTGCCCACCACCCGGAACGCGTCCTTCTCCACCAGCTTGTACTGCATGGCCGTACTCCCTTCGACGACGAGCCGGAAGGTCAGCCGTTGCTGGGACCGCAGAACCGCGCCGCTTCGCCGTGCCTCGCCGGGGCCGATGCCGTGCACCGCCCGGAAGGCCCGTGCGAAGCCCTCCCCCGTGTCGTAGCCGTACCGCACCGCCACGTCCAGCAGCGTCCGGTCGGGGTCGCCGAGCACCTCGGCTCCCGCGACCGTCATGCGGCGGCGACGGATGTACTCCGACAGCGGGAGCCCCGCGAGTGCGGAGAACATCCGGCGGAAGTGGTACTCCGACGTCATCGCGATACGGGCCAGCTCCGCCGCCTCGATGCGCTCTCCGAGGCGTGCCTCGATGTACTCCATCGCGTCGTTCAGTCGTTCCAGCAACCGCTGACTCCTTCCCTTGCTCGTTCACCGTAGGAAGGAACCAGGGTGCCGGACCCGACCGTCCGTGCCCGCGTCGGTCGGGTCGGTCGGGTCGGTCGGGTCGGTCGGGTCGGTCAGGTCGCTCGGGTCCGGCGCAGGGCTACTTCCCGGGCTTCGCCATCAGCTCCACCAGAGCTGAGCAGCTGTCCGCGCCGCGCCCCGCCGCCACACCCCGCCGGAACAGGTCGACGACGGCGGCCGGGAGGACCGTGTCGACGCCCGCGTCGGCGCTGGTGTGCAGGACGTGCTCGGCGCTCGCCAGCCCCATGGCCAGGCGGTCGACGTCACCCAGGTGGACTCCGGCGTCGATGCGCTCGGCGTAGAAGGCGAAGGTCTCCGAGAGCGAGTTCGCCGTTTCTGCGGTGCTGGGCAGGATGTCGGCCGCTGTCAGACCGTTCGCGCGGGCGAGGGCGATCGCCTGCCAGAAGCTCAGCAGCGAGGTCCAGAACACGGCCATGCCGATCTGGTAGTGGAGCGCGGCGAGCCCCGGGTCCTCGCCCTTGTGGTCGACCCGGCCCGTCAGCGCTTCGAGCACCGGCCGGTGCCGGTCGAACGCCTCGCGCGGCCCGCCGTAGAAGGCGTACGACTCGGGCTGCCCGATCCCCGTGGGCGACGAGTTGACACCGCCGGTGAGCTGTACGGCACCGTGCCCGGCCGCCCAGTGGGCTCCGGCGCGGGCCTCCTCGGGCGTGGCGGAGGTGAGGTTGATCAGGACCCGGCCGTCCAGGGCCTGCGTCGCGGGCTCCAGCACGGCGTCGACCGCGGCGTAATCCGTGAGGCTGATGATGGCCACCTCGTTCGCCGCGACGGCGTCGGCGGGGCTCTGTGCGAGGGTCGCCCCTCGGGTCACCAGGTCGCCCGCGCGGGACGCGGTGCGGTTCCAGACGGTGACCGCGTATCCGCGGTCGAGCAAGGCCGCGGCCATCGCCCGGCCCATGGGGCCCAGTCCGATGACGGTGACCGCGTTCCGTGCGCTGTTCATTGCCTGCCTCCGACAAGTCGGTCGGGGCAGAGAGCCAGAGCAGACCTCTCCCCCCGACTAAAACGATCGCTCTATTCAGAGCACGCCGAAAAGCTAGCACAGCTCTAGAACGAACGCTCTACTTAGCGCCCGCTACAGTGACGGCATGCAGACCAGCACCCGGGACCGGATCGTCGTGGCGACCGCGCGCCTCCTCCAGCGGCAGGGTTACGTCGGCACCGGCATCAAGCAGATCGCCGCGGAGTCGCAGGCCACGCTCGGCTCGATCTACCACTTCTTCCCGGGCGGCAAGGAGGCCGTCGCGGTCGCCGCGATCCGGTACAGCGCGCAGGAGTTCGCGACACTCCTGAAGGAAGCCCTGGACAGCGAACCCGACCCGGCGGAGGCGGTGCTCTCCTGCACCCGCCAGTTGGCCGCCGGGCTCAAGGAGTCGGGGTGGGTCGACGGCTGCCCGGTGACGGCGGCGGCCCTGGAAACGCTCGGGACCGACTCGGAGCTCCAGCAGGTCTGCGCCGACGCGCTGAACGGCTGGGAGCGGCTCGTCCACGACAAGTTGCTGGGTTGCGGATTCCCGGCGGAGGACGCCCGCGAGCTGGCGACCACGGTCATCAGCGCCATGGAGGGCGCCGAGGTCACCGCCCAGGTCAACCGGACCGAGGAACCCCTCCTGGCGGCGGGCCGGCAGCTGGCCCGGCTGGTCAGGTCGTACGAGGTCGACGCACCCGGCCGCTGAGGCCTGACCGGTACAGCTCCGGCCGTCTTCTCAGTCCAGGTCGCACGGGTCGAGCACGATTCGGTAGCGGACGTCGTTTCGCCGGAGGCGGTCGAGTGCCGTGTCCACCTGCGAGGACGGGAGGCCTCGACGTCGGCGGCGATGCCGTCGTGGGCGCAGAACTGGAGCCTCTCGCCTGTCGCCCGGCGCCCTCCGCTCCCCGCGGCGCTGAGCTTCCTGCGGCCGATGAGCAGGTCCATGACCTCGACAGTGACGGGGCCCAGGCGCCCGAGGAGGCTGAGGGTGCCGCGACCTGACCCGTGGCCTGGCCCGGCGGCGGGGCGCCGGGAACGGGGAAGGGGGGTGGGGGGGGGCCCGCGGGGGCCCCCCCCCCCCCCCCCCCCCGCCCCCCCCCCCCCCCCCCCCCCCCCCCCCGGGGCCCCCCCCCCCCCCCCCCCCCCGCCCCCCGGGCCCCCGCCCACTGGGGGGGCT
>NZ_JBIRQR010000001.1:1964621-2159252 GCF_044333295.1 Streptomyces sp. NPDC021019 | reverse complement strand
CCGGCCCCGTGGTTGGGTGGGGGGGCCGCGCCGGCCCGGGGGGGGGGGCGGGGGGGGGGGGCGCGGGCCCGGGGGGGGGGGGGGGGGGGGGCCCCCCGGGCCCCCCCCCCACCCCCCTTCCCCGGCCGGCTCAGCTGAGCTGGGCGCCTTCCACGGTGCTGGTGACCGTGCCGGCGGTGGAGGTGGTGGCCCCCGCCGCCCCGTCGACCAGCGCGCCGAGCTCGCCGACGTTGTCCAGCGCGCCCAGGCTGACGGGCGGCTCGGCGGCGTGCGCGGTGTCCCCACCTCCCGGGGGCGGCGAGATGGCGGCGATGACCGCTCCGGCGGCAAGGGTGACGGCGGCGAGTACGCTTCGCTTCTTCATGCCGGGTTCAACGGCTCGGCCCCCGCAAAGGGCACGCCCCGGTCGAGAATCACCGTCACGGTTCACCGTTCACCGTGACCGAGCGGCGTGGGCGGCGTCCGCGCGACGCAACTCCCCGGCCGCCAGCACGAGGGCGGCGGCGGTGGCGGACAGGAGCCCCGGAATCACGTACATCATCCGGCGGCTGCTCGGCAGCAGGGCGAGGTACTCGTCCCGCGTCAGCTCGACCGCCCGGTCCGTGGGCACCGACGTGTCGTAGGCGACGTACCGGCCCTGGCGTGCCTCCGCGTCCTGCAACCGCTGGTCCCCCGCCGCCACGAACTCCATCGCGATGATGGCCGCACTCGACAAGAGAAGGAAAGCGAGCCCCGCCCGCACCCTGCCGGGCAGGCACCGCAAGGCCTGCCACTGCGCGCCCCGGTCCGCGCCGGTCGCGAACTGGCGCACCAGAGCCGCCAGGAACAGCGAGAGGGCCAAGCCGAAAACCGCCCCCACCGGCCGCGCCGGCACGAACAACGGCTGCGCCCCGGGCAGCCAGGTGAGCGCGGCCAGCGCCAGGGCGGCTGCGCTCAGCGCGGGCCGCCGCGCCGCCGTGCAGCTTGAAGCTTCGTCTCATGGGACGAAGCCTGGCACGACGTCCGGCCTCCGGGTGCCCCGGCCCCCTCCGATGCCACCCTTCCACCTCGCCGTCAACCACTCACTGAGCGCTGCCTAGTCTGTGCTCATGGTGGTCTACGCCCCGGCGGCACTCCTCTTCCTCGTCTTCTGTGTGAGCGTGCTGCGCGAGCGACGCAAGTTCAGCAACGCCGTCATCCTCGGGCTCGCCGCGCTCTGTGCGCTGGCCGGTCTGCTGTACCGGCTGGTCGACTCCGGCTCCGCCTCCGCGCCGGTCGTGGTGTGGTCGCTGCTGGGCCTGGGGGCGGTGGCGGTGCTCGTACTGACGTGTTTCCTGTTCCTCAACGGCGTCAGCATGCTCCGCAAGGAGGGCGGGAGTCCGGCGAATCTGCTGTCCCTGCTGGCCGCCCTGGCCGTCCTCGCCGTGGTCGCCCTGCTCGCCACCGCCGCCGCCCTGCGGACACCGATACTGATCGGCGCGGCGACGGCGGCCGGCGGGCTGGCGCTCTACTTCTCTTTCCTGTTCCTGTGTTTCGTCTGTTACGCGTTCCTCTACGGGCGCCTGCGAGTGCGCCGCAACGCCGACTTCGTGGTCGTCCTGGGCTCGGGGCTCGTCGGCGGCTCCACCGTGCCTCCGCTGCTGGCGAGTCGGCTGAAGCGGGGCCGGGAGGTGCACGCGCGGCTCTCCCGGCGCGGCGGGTCCCCCGTGCTCATCACCTCGGGCGGGCGCGGGCCCGACGAGGACCTGCCGGAATCCCACGCGATGGCCGACCACTTGGTGGCCGAGGGCTTTCCGGCGCACCTCATCGAGCGGGAGGACCGGTCGACGAACACCGAGGAGAACCTGCGGTTCTGCAAGGCGATCATGGAGGAGGCCAAGCCCGACTACCGGTGCGTCGTCGTCACGAACAACTACCACGCCTTCCGCGCCGCCCTCACCGCTCGGCGGGTCCGGATCCGGGGGCAGGTGGTGGGCTCGCCGACGGCCGCGTACTTCTGGCCCAACGCGACGCTCCGCGAGTTCACCGCGATCCTCGTGGACTACCGGCGGAGCAACACGGTGATGTGTCTGCTGGCCATCCTCGGCGGAGTGGCCGCCTGGTGGGTGAACTGGCGGTAGCGGGCAAGCTCCGTACCACCGTTCACGCATGTTTTGGTCACAACTCCCCCACATCTGAATAAGCTTGATCGTGTTCGCATCGCAGATGCGCACCATCGGTCAACGGTGCGAACGGTCTCGCCGGTCGAACGACGGGTGAGGGTCCGCTCCGGACCGTCGGGCCGACCCCGGGCCCCGGCTGAGGGGATCCGCCGGGGCCCGGGGCGTCGCGGGAAGATCCGGACGCGGACGCTCAGAACCCGCCGCCGTCGAAACCGCCGCCCCCGAAGCCGCCGCCGTCACCGAAACCGCCGCCGCCGCCGCCGAAGCCCGAGGCGTCGAAGTCGGATCCGGAGAAGTCGCCGCCGCCCCAGTCGCCGCCCGCGCCGCCGCCGAAGTCACCGCCGCCGTACTCGGAGGCGTACGCCGGAGTGGCGAGCATCGAGCCGAGCATAGTGCCGACCAGGAGGCCGGGGAGCAGGCCGCCGCCGAAGTAGCCACCGGCCCAGGGGCCGTAGGCCGGGCCCGCTTCCCAGTACGGGCGGCGGTTGCCGTCGCCGACGTCGACCGTGCGGCTCATGGGGTCCTCGCCCCGGCTGAGCCGGGCCTCGTCCGCGCCACAGACCGGGACTTCCCGGGACGCGCCGCCGGGCGGGGTCCACAGAACCTCCGTGACCGCCGTGCCGTGGCGCGGGTCGAAGAAGCACGGCGGGCGGCGGGCCGGGATCTCCGCGCCGGTGCGGCGGGCCTCCAGGACCGCGAGGGAGTAGCGGCCGTCCTCCAGGGACCGGGTGACTTCGCGTACGTCCGAGGGGTGTCCGGCCCTGTCCATCTTCGACTTGGCGCTCTCGTAGGAGTCCAGGGCCCGTTCGTAGTCGGCGCGCATGGTGTCGTCCGCGCCCGGTTCGGCGGGGTGGAAGTCCAGGCGTTCCAGGGTTTCGCCGTACGCGGTGATGTCCTCGTCGACGACGACCCGGAGCTTGTCGAGCGCGGCGCGCTCCTCCTCCTCCTCGCGGCGCTTGTTGCGGCGGGAGATCGCGTACGCGCCCGCGCCGCCCGCCGCGACCAGCGCGCCCAGCGTGATCAGGCCGCCGACCGGGGCCCCGGCCCCGTCCGCCGTGCCCGAGCCACCGGACCAGGAGGCGGGGGCGCTGCCCCGGGCCTGTTCGACGGCGCGGTCGACGAAGGCGTTGAGCTGCGTGTCGGCGGCACTGGCCGTGGTGGGGTTCTCCACGGCGGCGGTGAGGTTGTCGACCGCTCGGGTGGGCATGACCTGCGGGTCGGCGCCCGCGTCGAAGCCGTCGCCGAGGCGGACGGCGTAGACGCCGGTGATGCCGGTGTCGCTGCGCAGGGTCTGGAGGAGGCGTTCCTCGGGGAAGGCCGGGGTATCAGGGAGGACGGCCACGAACACCGGCTTGTCGGCGTCGGTGATCTTGTTCTCCAGGGCCTTCTCGTCAGCGACGGAGAGCTGATCGCGAGCGCCCGGGTCCACGTACACCGGGTCGTCGCGCAGGGCCTGGGCGGCGTCCTGGACGGTCGCGGCGGGCGCGGCCGACGCGGGGGACGTCAGGGCGAGGGCCGCCGCTGCGATGATGAGCAGCAGGCCCGCCAGCAGCGCGGGAAAGAGCCTTTTCCTCATACTTAACGCTACTCCAGACGGGCGACGAACGCCGTCGCCCGCCTGGGAGCGCCTCTTCTACGCTGCTCGGTAGGCCGTACGCAGCCTGGCCACCGCACCGGTCAGGTCACCGGTGAGCAGCAGGCGGTCCGCCTCCGCGAACGGCTTCGAGACCTCCTGGGTGAACGTCCCGTCGATCTTCCGTTGGACCAGCAGCCGGGCCCGGTCCACGATCGCCCTGCCCGTCGGGGTCTTCCCCAGGCGCGCCTTCTCGGCGGCCCGGGCGGCGGCGGCGAGGGCCGCGAGGGCCGGCTCACCGCCGGCCGGGGGCTCGTTGAGGGTGGTCAGGCCCCAGCCGTACGGAAACTGCGGGTCGTAGGCGGTGTCCCCCACGTTGATCGGCAGCTGGGCCTCCGACTTCGGCCAGGTCACCGGGAGCTGTCCGGTGAAGGCCCGCCTGCCGTAGAGGACGTCGGCGACGCCGTCGCCCTCGGAGCCCGGCAGCCAGGCGGCCACCAGGGCGTTGATCTTCCCGAGCCGGTCGCCGATGAGCTGGGGGCGGCCGGAGACGATGAGGACGGCGCAGTCCATGGCGGCGCAGACCTTGTCGACCGCTGCCCGGTCGGCGGCCGTCAGTTCCAGGTCGTGCCCGTTGCCGACGTCGCCGATGCCTTCGGCGTA
Source organism: Streptomyces sp. NPDC021019 (assembly GCF_044333295.1). Lineage (NCBI taxonomy): Bacteria > Bacillati > Actinomycetota > Actinomycetes > Kitasatosporales > Streptomycetaceae > Streptomyces > Streptomyces sp. NPDC021019. The sequence continues at coordinate 2,154,875 of NZ_JBIRQR010000001.1, read as the reverse complement.
CGGGGTCTCGCCGACGACGACCACGCCCACGTCGTAACCGTCCGTGGGGGCGGAGGCGTCCTGGGAGAACGTCACGGACCCGGGGGTGCGCGCCGCCTTTCGCATGCCCTCCAGGATCGTCGTGCCGGTGGGGGTCTCCCCTGAGGACCCCTGCCAGCTGGTGGTCCAGCCGCCGGCCTGGTTGCCGATGTCATCGGCGTTGGACCCGGCGACGTACACCTTCCGGCCGGGGTCGAGCGGGAGGACGGCTCCCTCGTTCTTCAGCAGCACCTGGGACTTGGCCACCGCCTCACGGGCCACCGCGCGGTGCTCGGCCGAGCCGACCTCCTCCAGGTGGGTGGTGTCCGCGTACGGCTTCTCGAAGAGGCCGAGGCGGAACTTCTGGGTGAGGATGCGGGCGACCGCGTCGTCGATCCGGGCCTCGGGGACGCGGCCCGCCGCCACCTCGTTCTTCAGGGTCTCCGTGAAGTCCTGGTACGCGGTCGGAACCATGATCATGTCGAGTCCGGCGTTGACCGACGTGACGACGTCACTGGCGTAGTCACCGGGAATCTGGTCGATGGCCTGCCAGTCGCTGATGACGAAGCCCTCGAACCCCATCCGGTCCTTGAGGACGCCGTTGATCATCTCGGCGTTGGCGTGCATCTTCACCGGGCCCTCGTCGTCGCCCAGGATGTCCAGCGAGGAGAACGAGGGCATGACCGTGCCGACGCCCCGCTTCACCGACTCCTCGAACGGCGACAGGTGTACGGCCTCCAGCTCCTCGCGGGTGACCTGGGTGACGCCCTGGTCGACCGTGTACGAGCCGGTGGTGGAGGAGCCGTACGCGGTGCCGCCGTCGCCGACGAAGTGCTTGGCGCTGCCGAGAACCTTGTCGTTGCGGTGCAGGTCCTTGCCGGACGGGCTGCCCTGCATGCCCTGGATGACCGTCTCCATGGCCTCGACCAGGGCCGGGTCCTCGCCGAACGCCTCGTAGGAGCGGCCCCAGCGTTCGTCGCGGGTGACGCAGACGCAGGGGGCGAAGTTCCACGGGACGCCGGTGGCGCGGACTTCCTTCGCGGTGATCGCGCCGGTTCGCTCCGCGCTCTTCGGGTCGCGGCCCGCGCCGATGCCGATGTTGTGCGGCATGATCGTCGCGCCGGCCACGTTGTTGTGTCCGTGCACCGCGTCCACGCCGTAGAGCAGTGGGATCTGGAAGCGGGTGGTCCGGGTGCGCAGCTGGTATGCGTCGGTCATTTCCACCCAGGCGGCCGCCGTGTTGGGGGTGGGGGCCGAGCCGCCGCCGGAGAGCAGCGAGCCGAGGCCGTGGGCGGCGATGTCGCCGGGGGCGCGGAGCGCGGTGCGCTCGGCCTGGGTCATCTGGCCGGCCTTCTCGGCGGGCGACATGCGCTCCAGCAGATCCGCCACCCGCTGCTTCACGGGCAGGTTCGCGTTCAGGTACGGGAGTCCGTGGGCGTCGATGACGACCTGCGGATTCTCCGGGGGAGCCTTCGCGCCGGTGACCGCCACCTCCAGAGGGATCGTCTTCGCCTCGGCGGGCTTCGACGCCTCCGCCGTGCGGACGGTGACCCGGTGGGTGGTACCGGAGGCGGTGCCCGGGGGAAAGGTGTGGCTGCCGGTGACCGGGGTGTAGTCCTCACCGGCCTCGGCCGTTCCGCCCTTCGTGGCGTACGTGACGGTGACGGGCTCCTGGGTGGGCACGGAGCCGGTGGTGGTGACGGAGAGGCCGACCTCCGCGCTGTCGCCGTTCTTCACCGGGCGAACCGCCGTGTCGGTGACGACGCTCGGGGTGGGGGCCGGGTCCGCCGCCGCGGGGCCGGCGGGCGAGCCGGCGAGCAGGCCGGCCAGCACGGCAGCGGCGGCGAGGGCGGCGGTCGTGGGGCCGGCTCGGCCCTTCCGGGGCCGGGGCCGAGAGCGGGGGTGCGGTGTGCGGTGCATGGGGGCGCTCTCTCCTCCTGCGGTCGAGGCCCGCCCCCGTACCCGATCGCGATCCGGTCCGGGCATTCGATCAGGAGCGGGACGGCGTGGGTGACGAACACGACCGAGAAGTCCGGCTGTTCCCTCGACCGGACGGTCCGTCGTGGGATCTGCCGCCGCATGACGACATCGAGCGCGGGGCCGTCAGTACTTCACGACACCTCACGGCGAGACTTCACGACACCTCACGTCGAGACCGGTCCGGCTTCGTCCGCCCGCCGGGCAGGGAGGGGTGAGCGCTCCGTCCCGGGCGCGTGGGAGCCGCCGCCCGGTGACGGGCGGCGGCTCCCACGAGTGGTGCGGGCCGGACTGGCCCGGGTCCGGTCGGATCAGTTCGGACACGGTCGGGCTACTCCGTGGGCTCGACGCCCGCGCGCAGCAGTCCGTAGGTGTACGCGTCCTCCAGCGCCTGCCAGGAGGCGGCGATGACGTTCTCGGCGACCCCCACGGTCGCCCAGTCGCCGGTGCCGTCGCCCGTGGTGATGAGCACACGGGTGGTGGACTCGGTGCCCGTGCGGCCCTCCAGGATGCGGACCTTGTAGTCGACCAGTTCCAGCTTGGCGAGCTGCGGGTAGATCCGCTCCAGGGCGACGCGCAGGGCCCGGTCCAGCGCGTTGACCGGGCCGTTGCCCTCGGCGGTGGCGACGATCCGCTCGCCCTTGGCCCAGAGCTTCACGGTGGCCTCGTTGGCGTGGGTGCCGTCGGGGCGGTCCTCGACGATCGCCCGCCAGGACTCCGTGCGGAAGTAGCGGCGGGCCCGGCCCTCGACCTCGCCGCGCAGCAGCAGTTCGAAGGAGGCGTCGGCGGCCTCGTAGGTGTAGCCCTGGAGTTCGCGCTCCTTGACCCGCTCCACGACCCGGCCGACCAGGGCGCGGTCGTCGCCGAGGTCGATGCCGAGCTCCTTGCCCTTCAGCTCGATGGAGGCGCGGCCCGCCATGTCGGAGACCAGCATCCGCATGGTGTTGCCGACCAGCTCGGGGTCGATGTGCTGGTAGAGGTCGGGGTCGACCTTGATCGCGGAGGCGTGCAGCCCGGCCTTGTGGGCGAAGGCCGAGACGCCCACGTACGGCTGGTGGGTGGAGGGGGTCAGGTTGACGACCTCGGCGATGGCGTGCGAGATGCGGGTCATCTCGGCGAGCGCGCCCTCGGGCAGCACCTTCATGCCGTACTTGAGTTCCAGGGCGGCGACGACCGGGAAGAGGTTGGCGTTGCCGACCCGCTCGCCGTAGCCGTTGGCCGTGCACTGGACGTGGGTGGCGCCGGCGTCCACGGCGGCCAGGGTGTTGGCTACGGCGCAGCCGGTGTCGTCCTGGGCGTGGATGCCGAGCCGGGCGCCGGTGTCGGCGACGACCGTGGAGACGACGGCCTGGACCTGGGCGGGGAGCATGCCGCCGTTGGTGTCGCAGAGGATGACGACCTCGGCGCCCGCCTCGTACGCGGTGCGGACCACGGACTTCGCGTACTCGGCGTTGGCGCGGTAGCCGTCGAAGAAGTGCTCGCAGTCCACGAAGACCCGGCGGCCCTGCTCGCGGAGGTGGGAGACGGTGTCGCGGACCATCTCCAGGTTCTCCTCCAGGGTGGTGCGCAGGGCCAGCTCGACATGCCGGTCGTGCGCCTTGGCCACCAGGGTGATCACCGGGGCGCCGGATGTCAGGAGCGCCCGCACCTGGGGGTCCTCGGCCGCGCTGCCGCCGGCCCTGCGGGTCGCGCCGAACGCCACGAGCTGGGCGTTCTCGAAGGTGATCTCCTGCTGGGCGCGGGCGAAGAACTCCGTGTCGCGCGGGTTGGCCCCCGGCCAGCCGCCCTCGATGTACCCCACGCCGAAGGTGTCCAGATGACGGGCGATGGTCAGCTTGTCGGCGACCGTCAGGTTGATGCCCTCACGCTGAGCACCGTCGCGCAGTGTGGTGTCGAAGACATGGAAACTGTCGTCGGTGGCGTTGGCCTTGGTGGTCATGCTGGTCTGACTCCTGTCGGATGAGTGGATCCGGACGGTCTGGGCCTGTTCGGGGAACCCGGAACAGGCCCCAGCTCCACTTGCCCCCATCATCCCGCGCGCCTCGCCCCGGCCCGGGTGCGGGCCGGAAAACGAAAAAACCCCTCGCGGGTGCGAGAGGTCTGCGCGCGGGTCTGGGGCACGATGGCCGCGCCGTACATGGTGGTACGGGGCGGTCACTGCGGACCGGCGCGCCTGCTGCCAATAATCATGACGAACGAGGACACGGCAGCAGTCTCGCACAGCGTCGGCCCCGTGACGGCGGCGTCTCAGGATGCGGTCGTGACCCCGGTCGCATCGCTCAGTGGGCGCCCGGCGTCAGCGTCTCGTCCAGGAACTCCGCCGCCTGCCCCAGCACCTGCTCGCGTCCCGTCCCCGGGATCCCGACCGTCACATGGATGCTGAACCCGTCGAGCAGCGCCCGCAGCCGGGCGGCGAACCGGTCGGCGTCCACCGGCCGGAACTCGCCGCGCGAGACCCCCTCGGCGAGCAGCGCCACCAGGTCACGGTGCCAGACTCCCTCGATCGCGGCCTGCCGGGCGCGGGCGTCGTCGTCGGCGTTCTGCGAGCGGCCCCAGACCTCCAGCCAGAGCGTCCAGTGGGGGTCGCGGTGCCCGGCCGGCAGGTAGAGGTCGATGTACGCGTCCAGCCGCTCGCGGGCCGTCCCGGGCCGGGCGAGCAGGGCACCGCGCTCGGCCCCGAGGCGCCGCTCGCTCCACTCCAGGGTCTGGAGGAGCAGTTCGTCCTTGGTGCGGAAGTAGTAGAGGAGGTGCCCGCTGCTCATCCCCACCTGCCGCCCCAGCCCGGCCATGGTCAGCCCGTCGAGGCCGCGCTCGGCGACGGTGGCCATGGCAGCGGCGAGGACGTCCTCGCGGGGCGGGGCGGCGTGGTGGGTGCGACGGGGGGCGCGGGTCATGGGTTCGCTCGGACCTTCGGCTGCTGCTGGGTGACGCAGTGGATGCCTCCACCGCCGGCGAAGATCGTACGGGCGTCGACGAGGATCACCGTACGGTCCGGGAAGAGGCCCCGGAAGATCGCGGCGGCCTCTTCGTCGCGCGGGTCGTCGAAGGCGCAGAGGATCACGGCACCGTTGCAGAGGTAGTGGTTGATGTAGGAGTAGTCGACCCATGCCCCGTCCTCGTCGCGGAGCACGGTGGGCGCGGGCACCTCGACGACCTCCAGGCGGCGCCCCCGGGCGTCGGTGGCGGCCCGGAGGATCGCCAGATTCTCCCGGGTGACCTCGTGGTCGGGGTGGGCCGGGTCCGGCTGGACGTGGGCGAGCACGGTGCCCGGGCGGGCGAAGGCGGCGACGATGTCGACGTGGCCGAGCGTGCCGTACGTCCCGTAGTCGCCGGTCAGCCCCCGGGGCAGCCAGATGGCCTTCTCGGTGCCGAGGCGGGCGTGAACCTCCGCCTCGACCTGCTCCCGGGTCCAGCCGGGGTTGCGTTCCGCGCCGAGCTGGACGGTCTCGGTGAGCAGGACGGTGCCCTCGCCGTCCACGTGGATCGCGCCGCCCTCGTTGACGAGCGGGGAGGTGTGGGCGGGGGCCCCGGCCAGCTCGGCGACGGCCCGGGCGATGTGCTGGTCGTGCTCCCAGCGGGCCCAGCCCTGCGCGCCCCAGCCGTTGAACGTCCAGTCGACGGCGGCGAGCGTCCGGCCGTCGGTGACGAAGGTGGGGCCGATGTCCCGCATCCAGGCGTCGTCGAGCGGCCGCACGACCAGCTCGACGTCCGGCCCGAGCAGCGCCGCCGCCCCGTCCTCCTGGCCGGGCCCGACGACCATGGTCACCGGCTCGAACCGCCGCACGGCACGGGCGACGCCGGCCCACGCGCGGCGGGCCTCGTCCAGCTCGGCGTCGGAGGCGAAGGTGGGGTTGGGCCCCGGCCAGGCCATCCAGGTGCGCTCGTGGGGGGCCCACTCGGGGGGCATACGGAAGGGGGCGGGGGCGTCGGGCATGAGGGCTCCTGGTCGAGAGAGTTAGAGTGCCACTCTAACGACAGCCCAAGGGCGTACGGAAGCTATTTCCACCATGGTTCGAGCGGGGCTCTATCGCCACCCGTCAGCGCGGACGGACTCGGCGCGTGCCCCGGCGCGTGCCATGCCCGGTGGATCAGGACCCGCCCGGCCGGCCCCTCGCGGAAGGGTTGCGGAACGGACTACCAGATGCCGTCGACGACCTCCTCGAAGGCGAGGCGCCACGGTGAGTCCTCGTCAGCGAACGGGAGTGGGTCGAACGAGGTGATCTCACCGCGCAGGGCGTCTACGCGTTCCTCGGTCCTTTCGTCGTCATTCCTCAGTCGCCGGCACAGTGCCTCGAACTTGGTCAGCGCGTACACCAGGGATTCCACGTCCCGGTGGACCGGGGTGGGGACCAGCCCCTCTTCGCCCTCGCCGAGGAAGTAGACGGTCCCTCGCTCCGGGTCGAGCGCGAGCGTGGTGTCGGCGAAGAGGCCGAGCACGAGCCAGCGCCGACAGGCGTCGGGGACGGCGCCCCGGCAGCTCCGGAGAGCCCCGGAGGATCGCGTTGCCTTCTGGGAATCCGTCCCGCGGTCGGATGACCTCAACGACATCTCGTGGCTCAAGTAGCCCTGGGGGCGGAGCTTCCCACGCTCCAGCGCACGCGTCCTGCCGTCGGGGCCCGCGTGCCGGAGCATGCGGGCCCCGACGGTCCAGGGGCAGGCGCCTTCAAGGGCTTCCCGACAGCCCTCAGCCGAGCGGGTGCATCCAGCCGTGGGTGTCCTCGACGACGCCGCGCTGGATGTCGAGAAGACGCTCCCGGAGCCTCATGGTGACCTCGCCGGGCTCGCCGTCGCTCTGGGTCCACTCGCCGCCCTCGGACTTCACCAGTCCGACGGGGGTGATGACGGCGGCCGTGCCGCAGGCGAAGACCTCGACGAGGGTGCCCTTCGCCGTGTCGTCGCGCCACTGGTCGATGGAGATCCGGCCCTCCTCGGAGCCGTAACCGAGGTCGCGGGCGACCTTGAGGAGGGAGTCGCGGGTGACGCCGGCGAGCAGCGAGCCCGTGAGGGACGGCGTGACGATCTTCTTCGAGCCGTCCTCCTCGGCGTACACGAAGTAGAGGTTCATGCCGCCGAGCTCCTCGACCCACTTGTGCTCGACCGCGTCGAGGTAGGCGACCTGGGCGCAGCCGTGTGCGGCGGCCTCGGCCTGGGCGAGGAGGGAGGCGGCGTAGTTGCCGCCGGTCTTGGCGTCGCCCATACCGCCGGGGACGGCGCGGACGCGGTTCTCCGAGAGCCAGATGGAGACCGGCTTCACCCCGCCGGGGAAGTAGGCGCCCGCGGGCGAGGCGATGACCAGGAAGAGGTACTCGTTGGCCGGCTTCACGCCGAGGCCGACCTCGGTCGCGATCATGAAGGGGCGCAGGTACAGCGACTCCTCGCCGCCGTGGGCCGGGACCCACGCCTTGTCCTGCTGCACCAGCGCGTCGCACGCCTCGATGAACGTCTCGACGGGCAGCTCGGGCATGGCCAGGCGCGCGGCCGAGCGCTGGAAGCGGCGGGCGTTGGCGTCGGGGCGGAAGGAGGCGACCGTGCCGTCGGGCTGGCGGTAGGCCTTGAGACCCTCGAAGATCTCCTGCGCGTAGTGCAGGGTCATGTTGGCCGGGTCCATCGACAGGGGGCCGTAGGGGACCAGCTGGGCGTCGTGCCAGCCCCGGCCCTCGGTCCAGCTGATGGTCACCATGTGATCGGTGAAGTGCCGGCCGAATCCGGGGTTGGCCAGGATCGCCTCGCGCTCCGCGTCGGACAGCGGGTTCGAGGAGGGCTTGAGCTCGATCGTGGGCATCGTCATGAGTGCGTGTCCTTCACCGGTCTTGTGTGTGATGGACCGCGCTCACGCCTGTTCGTGCCCGACGCTTTTCGGTCAGGTCCTAGGACGTCCGAGCTTTACCGCGAGCCACGGCCCCGCGTTCGATTATCACTTGCGGGAGGCCGTGCACGAAATGGTGTGAATGCGGTCCAGGGGTCGATGGTGGCACCCGGGGGCCGCACAGGTGAAGCCGCCGGGCGCTGAGTGCGACCCGGCGGCTTCGAAGTGGAGTCGTCGGGTCAGCCCGCTACGCGTACCGCGAGGGCGTCGCCGATCTCGTCGGTCGTACGCGTGGCGGCTCCGTCGCGCTCCGCGAGGTCGGCGGAGACGGCGTCCTCGATGCGCGCGGCCTCGGTCTCGTAGCCGAGGTGGCGCAGCAGGAGGGCGACGGAGAGGACCGTGGCGGTCGGGTCGGCCTTGCCCTGCCCCGCGATGTCGGGGGCGGAACCGTGGACCGGCTCGAACATCGACGGGAACGCGCCCGTCGGGTTGATGTTGCCGGAGGCGGCCAGGCCGATACCGCCGGAGACGGCGGCGGCGAGGTCGGTCAGGATGTCGCCGAAGAGGTTGTCGGTGACGATGACGTCGAAGCGCTCCGGCTGGGTGACGAAGAAGATCGTCGCGGCGTCGACGTGCAGGTAGTCGGTGCTGACCTGCGGATACTCGGCGGCGACCTGGTCGAAGGTGTTCTTCCACAGGTGGCCGGCGTAGACGAGGACGTTGTTCTTGTGGACCAGCGTCAGCTTCTTGCGCGGGCGGGCCGCCGCACGCTCGAAGGCGTCCCGGACCACGCGCTCGACGCCGTACGCCGTGTTGAGGCTGACTTCGGTGGCGACCTCGGCGGGGGTGCCGGTGCGCAGCGATCCGCCGTTGCCGGTGTACGGGCCCTCGGTTCCCTCGCGGACGACGACGAAGTCGATGTCGGGGCGGCCGGCGAGCGGGGTCGCGGTGTTCGGGAAGAGCTTGGAGGGCCGCAGGTTGATGAAGTGGTCGAAAGCGAAACGCAGCTTCAGCAGCAGCCCGCGCTCCAGGACGCCGGACGGCACGGACGGGTCACCGATCGCGCCGAGGAGGATGGCGTCGTGGTTCTTGAGGGCTTCCAGCTCCGCGTCCGGGAGGGTGTCGCCGGTGCGGTGCCAGCGCTGGGCGCCGAGGTCGTACTCCTTGGTCTCCAGCTTCACATCCTGCGGGAGGACAGCGTTGAGGACCTTGAGGCCCTGGGCCACGACTTCCTGGCCGATTCCGTCACCGGGGATCACTGCGAGATCGATGCTGCGAGACATGCCGGAAGCCTAACGGTGCGTCCCACCCCATGACATCCGCCGTCCAGCATGCGGACGGGACGCAAGGGTGTGCGGGGCGTTCGAGTGGGGCCGAGGGTGCGGGGACGGTTCAGGGCCGGCGGTACGGCTCAGTGGCCGGTCGAGCCGCCGTTGTCACGGCGGTCCAGAGCGCGCTGGAGAGCGGCGGCGGCGTTCTTGCGGTCCGACTCGGACGGGCGGGGAGCGTGACGGACGCGACGGGCGGTGGTGGTGGCCATGATGGATCGACTCCTTGAGATCGCTTGGATGCCGGGGGCAGGCCGCACATCGCGGTGCGGCGCCGAGGCCGGGCCGGGATCGGATTTCGAGGTGCCGCAAGGAGCGGGGAGCGTACGCCGCAGGGGTTACCTGCTTCGGGGCGCGCGCCCACAACCGCCACAGTCGCTCGATCGAGCGATTCGTTCGGCTCCTACCAAGTTAGGACAGTCGGGCCGTCCTGTCTCCACAGTTACTCGGACTTCCTACTATCTGAGACGGGCCATCGGATCGGACCAGGTCACAGCGGTGGAGGGGCCTGTGCCCGAACGGCCCGCCCGATCAGAGCAGGTCACCCTCCCGCCAGTCGAACTGGAGCGGGTGGCCGGCCACGGGCAGAGCGCCTCCGGCCGCGGGGCGGACGTACGTGGTGCCCTCCTCCTCGGGCAGCGGGACGGGGCCGGCCGGGCCGAGGGCGGCGAGCCTGCCGGGCCACACCTGCCAGCCGCGCGCCGCGTAGAGCGCCGCACCGGCGTCGGAGGCGGACAGGGCCCCGAAGTCGTAGGCCGTGTCGACGACGTGTTCCAGGGCGGCCATCACCCGGTGGCCGTGGCCCGCGCGGCGGTGGTCGGCGCGGACGGCGACGGCCTCGACGTATCCGGCGCGGTAGGAACGGTCCGCGTGCAGGACGCGGCGCTGGACGACGCTGCCGTGGGCGATCAGGCGGCCGGCGGCGTCGTGCACCAGGGCGTGGACGCCGCCGAGGGAGTGTTCCCAGTCCTCGTCGGCGAAGTCGCCGTCGAAGGCGGTGTCGAGCAGGCCGCGGATCCGGCCCCGTTCGGAGGCGGTGAGCTCGGAGGTGTGGGCGACGCGCAGCGCGGGAGACCGGTCCATGACCTCAAGTCTGCCAGCCGCCCCGACCCGCCCGACACCGAAGGTCGCCGCCGCGCACAGACCCGCCCGGACCGGGGTGCGCGGGGTCCGGGCGGGCGGGGTCGGGCGGTGCCGGTGCGGTGGCGGTGGCGGTGGCGGTGACACCAGCGGCTGCGGTGGGGGCGGCTCAGTACACCGTCACGCCGTACGCGGAGAGCGCCTCCGTGACCGGCTGGTGGATGGCCGAGCCCGCGGTGCCCGAGCAGCCGGAGCTGCCGGAGTGGATGCCGAGGGCGACGGATCCGGCGAAGTGCGCGCCGCCGCTGTCGCCGCCGGCCGAGCAGGCGGTGGTGCGGACCATGTTGTAGACGGGCCCGTCGCCGTAGTTGACGGTGACGTTGACGGCGGTGACCGTGCCGGAGGTCACCTTCGTCGTGGATCCGCTCTTCTTGATCGCCTGGCCGACCACGGCGTTGGCGGCGGAGGAGATGTCCTGGGTGGAGCCGTTGTAGAGGTCGACGGTCCCGGCGGGCGATGAGCCGTTCGTGTAACGGACGATGCCGTAGTCGTTGGTCGGGAAGCTGGTGCCCTCACGGACGCCGACGACCGAACCGCCCGAGCTGGCCGACCAGTTGGCGGAGATGTTGGTGCAGTGTCCGGCGGTCACGAAGTAGCGGGCCCCGCCCTTGGTGACGTTGAAGGCCGCCGAGCAGCGGCTGCCACCGCCGTAGATCGCTCCGCCGCCCAGCACCTCGCGGTGGAAGACGCCCGGTACACGCTTGATGTCGACCGCGCCGTCGAGCCGTTCCGCGACGGCTTCGAGGCGGGCCATGTCCCGTGCGGAGACGGAGGAGTCGGCCTCGACGGCGACCCGGTTGGTGCGCGGGTCGACGCCCCAGGAGGTGCCGGTGATCTTGGCCTCGGCCTCCAGGGTCTCCATCGCGGCTTCCAGCTGGGCGGCGCTGCGGGCCACCCGGCGGACGGTGGCCCCGGCGGCGCGGGCCTGCTCCTCGGCCCGGCCGGTGGTGACGGTGACGACCAGCTTCCCGGTCTTCGCGTCGAGGTAGCTGCCGGCGGTGGCGGCCCCGAGCTGCCGCTCGACGGCGGCGTCGAGCGCGTACGCGGACGGGGCGGGGATCGCCGAGGGGGCGGGTGCCGCCGAGGCGTCGGCGGCGGCGGAGGGGGCGGCTCCGAGTCCGAGAGCGCCGGCGACGAGCAGCAGGGAAACACCGAGGCGCGCACGGGAGTTGCGTCTCATGGGGGAGCTCCTTCGGGGTGACGTGTGGGGACGTACCGAGAAGGAATTTGACATGCTCATTACCTATTCCACAAGACCGCGTGCCCGGGGCGCCGGAGGGCGGACAGCCGGTCCCGCTCAGCGGACACTGACCGGGACCGGGCCCGCGCCTGTCCGAAGCCCCGCTTCCCCCGGGCCTCCCCCACCGCGCACACTGCGGCCATGTCCGACACGACGCCCACGCCCCGGCAGTGGTCGCCCATCCACGGCGACCCGTACCGTCCCGCGCCCTACCGTCCCGAGCGGATCGCTCCGGAGGAGTCGCTCGCCCGTGCCGCCCGGCTGCGGGAGCGCATGGACGAGCGCAGGACCGTCCGCGCCTTCTCCCCCGACCCTGTCCCCGAGCAGGTGGTGCGCGACGCCATCGCGTGCGCGGCCACCGCCCCCTCCGGCGCGCACCAGCAGCCGTGGACCTTCGCCCTGGTCAAGGACCCCGAGGTCCGCCGCCGGATCCGGGAGGCCGCCGAGCACGAGGAGAAGGTGAGCTACGACGGGCGGCTCGGCGAGGAGTGGCTCGCGGCGCTGCGCCCGCTGGGCACGGACGCGGTGAAGGCGCACATGACGGACGCGCCCGCCCTGATCGTGGTGTTCCAGCAGCGCTACTGGCTGGGCGAGGACGGCACGAAGCGCAAGCACTACTACGGGGACGAGTCGGTCGGGATCGCGGTGGGCATGCTGCTCACCGCCCTGCACCTGTCCGGTCTCGCCGCGCTGATCCACACCCCGAGCCCGATGCGCTTCCTCGGCGAGGTCCTGAACCGGCCCGAGAACGAGAAGGCGTTCGCCGTGATCCCCGTCGGCTATCCCGCGGACGACTGCGAGGTCCCCGACCTGGTGCGCAAGTCGCTGGACCAGGTGCTGGTGGAGATCTGAGAGGCGCCGCCCGGTGCCGCCCGCCCCGAAGAAGAGGGAGACACACGGAAACCGCCCCCCGGCCGGCTGGGGGGCCGGTCGGGGGGCGGTGCTCTGGGGGGCTTCCGTCGCCGGGAGACCCCGGGTCCGGGGCGTCGTGCTGCGGCGCCCCGGGAGGGTCAGCCCTGGTGGGGGTAGGTGTAGTCGGTCGGCGGGACCAGCGTCTCCTTGATGGCCCGGGTCAGGGTCCAGCGCTGGAGGTTCTGCGGGGCGCCCGCCTTGTCGCAGGTGCCGGAGGCACGGCCGCCGCCGAAGGGCTGCTGGCCGACGACGGCGCCGGTCGACTTGTCGTTGATGTAGAAGTTGCCCGCGGCGTAGCGGAGCTTGTCCATCGTGTACGCGGCGGCCGCGCGGTCGCCCGAGATGACCGAGCCGGTCAGCGCGTAGTCGGAGACCGACTCCATCTGCTCCAGCATGGCGTCGTACTGGTCGTCCTCGTAGACGTGGATCGCGAGGATCGGGCCGAAGTACTCGGTCGTGAAGACCTCGCTCTCGGCGTCGGAGCACTCGATGACGGTCGGGCGGACGAAGTAGCCCACCGAGTCGTCGTAGGTGCCGCCCGCGACGACGGTGCACGCCGGGTCGGACTTCGCACGGTCGATCGCGGCCTTGTTCTTGGCGAACGAGCGCTCGTCGATGACGGCTCCGATGAAGTTCGTCAGGTCGGTGACGTCACCCATCGTGATCGCGTCGACCTCGGCCGCGAACTCCTCCTTGAAACCCGAGTTCCAGATGGAGGCCGGGATGTACGCCCGCGAGGACGCCGAGCACTTCTGGCCCTGGAACTCGAAGGAGCCGCGGGTCAGCGCGGTCTTCAGGACGGCGCGGTCGGCGCTGGGGTGCGCGACGACGAAGTCCTTGCCGCCGGTCTCGCCGACGAGCCGCGGGTAGGTGCGGTACTTGGCGATGTTGTTGCCGACCGTCTTCCACAGGTGCTGGAAGGTGGGGGTCGACCCGGTGAAGTGGATGCCGGCCAGGTCGCGGTGGTTCAGCGCCACCTCCGAGACGGCGATGCCGTCGCCGGTGACCAGGTTGATGACGCCCTTGGGCAGCCCGGCCTCCTCCAGGAGCTGCATCAGCAGCACGGCGGCGTGGGTCTGGGTCGGGGACGGCTTCCACACCACGACGTTGCCCATGAGGGCGGGGGCGGTGGGGAGGTTGCCCGCGATGGCCGTGAAGTTGAACGGCGTGATCGCGTAGACGAAGCCCTCCAGCGGGCGGTGGTCCATGCGGTTCCACACGCCCGGGGAGTTCGCCGGGGGCTGCTCGGCGAGGATCTGGCGCGCGTAGTGCACGTTGAAGCGCCAGAAGTCGATGAGCTCGCAGGGGGTGTCGATCTCGGCCTGCTGGGCGGTCTTGGACTGGCCGAGCATGGTGGAGGCGGCCAGCGTCTCGCGCCAGGGGCCGGCCAGCAGCTCCGCGGCGCGCAGGATGATCGCCGCGCGGTCGTCGAAGGCCATCGCGCGCCAGGCCGGAGCGGCGGCGAGGGCCGCGTCGATGGCGTCCTGGGCGTCCTGCTCGGTGGCGCCGGCGAAGGTGCCGATGACGGCCCGGTGGTTGTGCGGCTGTACGACGTTCACACGCTCGCCGCCGCCCATCCGCTTCTCGCCGCCGATGGTCATCGGCAGGTCGATCGGGTTGTCGGCGAGCTCCTTGAGCTTCACCTCCAGGCGGGCGCGCTCCGGGGAGCCCGGGGCGTAGGAGTGAACCGGCTCGTTGACCGGCGCGGGGACCTGGGTGACGGCGTCCATGGTTGCCTTGTCTCCTTGGTGTCGGCGGGGATGGGTGGGTCGGCCGTGGCCGGTTCAGCCCCGGGTCGGGGCCGGGCGCTCAGCCCTTGGTGAGGATCGAGCGGCCGAAGAACAGCAGGTTGGCCGGCTTCTCCGCGAGGCGGCGCATGAAATATCCGTACCAGTCGGTGCCGTACGCCGTGTAGACGCGCATCCGGTGGCCCTCGGCCGCGAGCCGGACGTGCTCGTCGCTGCGGATGCCGTACAGCATCTGGAACTCGTACTCATCCAGTTTGCGCCCGGCCTGGCGGCCCAGCTCCTGGGCGATGGCGACGAGACGGGGATCGTGGGACCCGATCATCGGGTAACCCGCACCCTCCATCAGGATCCGGGTGATGCGGACGTACGCCTTGTCGATCTCGGCCTTGTCCTGGTACGCGACGGAGGCGGGCTCCTTGTAGGCGCCCTTCACGATGCGTACGCGGCTGCCCGCTGCGGCGAGCCTGCGGGCGTCGTCCTCGGTGCGGAACAGGTAGGACTGGATGACGCAGCCGGTCTCCGGGAAGTCCTTCCGCAGCTCCTCGTGGATGGCGAACATCGAGTCGAGGGTGGTGTGGTCCTCGGCGTCCAGGGTGACCGTGGTGCCGATGGCGGCCGCCGCCTCGACGACCGGGCGCACGTTGGCGAGGGCCAGCTCGTGGCCGTTCTCCAGCGACTGGCCGAACATGGACAGCTTCACGGACATCTCGGCGCGGGTCCCCAGGCCGAGGTCCTTCAGACGCTCGATGAGCTCCAGGTACGCGTCACGGGCGGCCTCGGCCTGCGCGGGGGTGGTGATGTCCTCGCCGACGACGTCGAGCGTGACCTCCAGGCCCTTGTCCGCGGCGTCCTCCACGATCGGCACGACCTGGTCGACGGTCTCCCCGGCGATGAAGCGGTCGACGACCTGCTTGGTGCCGGGCGCGGCCGAGACGAACCGGCGCATCTTGTCGCTGCGCGATGCGGCGAGAATCACGGGACCCAGCACGGGGCACCTCCACGAATATACGGACGAAGGGCCGTAACGGCACGAACGTGAACGGACCGGTACGGCACGGATAACCACCGTGAAATCTAGGGACCGCTCCGATCCTGTGCCATCGACACCTGTCACGCATCCGTGGCCGTCACCTCAGACATCTGTCTGAAGAAGAGTGCCAAGGGGTGCAGAATGGCGGAGTGACAGGCGATTACCAGGAACTGGTCGACGAGATCTCGGCCCTCCTCGACGCCCCGGCCACCCTGGAGAACCGGGATTTCGGCCTGGTCGCCTTCGGAGCCCACGACAGCGACGACGACTCCGCGATGGACCCGGTCCGCACCCGGTCGATCCTGACCCGGCGCTCCACGCCCGCCGTGCGCGCCTGGTTCGAGGGGTTCGGCATCACCCGGGCGACCGGCCCCGTGCGGATCCCCGCCGCCCCCGAGGCCGGGGTGTTCCGGGACCGCGTCTGCCTTCCCGTACGCCATCGGGGTGTCGTCCTCGGTTACGTCTGGCTGCTCGACGCCGACCCCGGCCCGACCGACGAGCAGTTGGCCGCCGCGATGGAGGTCGCCGCCCGGATCGGGGCGCTGCTCTCCGACGAGGCGCGGGCGGGCGCCGACCTGTCGCGGGAGTTCGGCGCGGTGCTCACGGCGGGCCCCGGCCGGCAGCGCGACACCGCCGTCGCCGCGCTGGGCGAGGCCCTGGGGCCGGACGCGGAGGGGCTGCACACGGTGGTCTGCGTGACCCCGTGGGCGGACGACACGCCCTCGGTACGGGGGGTGGGCTCGGCGGCCGCCCTGGCGACGGTCGCCGCGCCCGGGGGAGCCGGGCCGCTGTCGCTGGCCGCGCTCGTCCGGCTGCGCTCGCCGGACCGCCTCGACCCGGCCCTGAGCGCCGCGGACCGGCTGCGCACCGATGGCGGCCCGGCCGCCACCGGGGGGATCGCCACGCCGCGCCGGGGCCTGGACGAGCTGCCGGTCTCCTGGCGGGAGGCCACGGCGGCGGCCCGCGCGGCCCGGGCCGAGACCCGCCTCGGCCCGGTCGCCCGGTGGTCGGCGATCGGCCCCTACCGTCTGCTGACCGCACTCCCGGGCACCGGCGACGGCCCCGGCGACCCGGTGGTCGCCCCGCTGCTGACCTCGCCGCACCGGGAGCTGGCGCACACCGCCGAGGTGTTCCTGGACTGCGCGGGCCAGGCGGGCCGGACGGCCGCCGCGCTGGGCATCCACCGCCAGACGCTGTACTACCGGCTCTCCCGGATCCAGCAGATCACCGGCCTCGACCTGAACGACGGCGAGGACCGGCTGCTGCTGCACATGGCGGTGAAGCGGGCCCGGCTGTAGGAGCATCGGGCGGGCCCGGCCGGTGGAGCGTCCGGAAGGCCGGCCCCTCACTTGCCGAAGCGGCGGTCCCGGTTCGCGTACGAGCGCAGCGCGCGCAGGAAGTCCACGTGCCGGAAGGCCGGCCAGTAGCAGTCCACCCAGTGCATCTCGGCGTACGCGGACTGCCAGAGGAGGAAGCCGGACAGCCGCTGCTCGCCCGAGGTGCGGATGATGAAGTCGGTGTGGTCGGCCACGGGCGAGTAGAGGTGTCGGGAGATGTCGTCGATCCCGAACCGGGCGACCAGTTCGGCCGGGTCCCCGCCGGCCGCCATGTGCTCCTCGAAGGCGCTCTTCACGGCGTCGACGATCTCGCGCCGGCCGCCGTAGCCGACCGCCACGTCCACCTTGAGGCCGCCGCGCCCGGCCGTGGCGGCGGTGGCCTCCTTGAACACCCGGGCGCTGGCACCGGGCAGCATGTCGAGCGAGCCGATCGCCCGGACCTCCCAGTCCCGGCCCTCGGCGGTGATGTCCCGGACGGTCTCCTCGATGACCTCGATCAGCGGGCCGAGCTCTTCGGCGGGGCGGCCCAGGTTGTCGTCGGAGAGCATGAAGAGGGTCACGTGCTCGATCCCGGCGGCCGTGCACCAGCCCAGGAAGGTGGTGACCTTGGCGCCGCCCGCCCGGTAGCCCTCCCGGACGTCGGTGTGCCCGGCCTTCCGGGCCCAGCGCCGGTTGCCGTCGACCATGATCCCGACGTGCTGGGGGCGCGGCAGGCCCACCAGGGTGGCGGCGAGCCGGCGCTCGTACACCGCTTCGATCGGCCGTCGGAGAAACAGGGGAAGCAGCTTCATGGGCCCACTCCATCACAGGACCGCCCGTGCCGGAGGACCCCGCCGACGGTCCCGGACGCCTCCGGCGTGTTCCGGCCGGTCCTCACAACGGGCTGTCCCCGTCGTCCGGTTCGATGATCGGGCGGTCGCTGACCAGGGCGGCCAGCACCAGCGGCGCGTCCCCGTCGCTGTGCCCCACGGTCAGGGCGATCCACCGGCCGTCGGGGGCGAGAGGACCCCAGACCACCAGGTCTCCGTACAGGTCCGCGGTGAACAGCGCCTCGAACAACGGCTCCACGGACGCCCCGGCCTCCCACCGCAGCAGCGCCACGTGCAGCCGCACCGGCCGGTGCGGGCCCCAGCGCGCACCCGACTCCCTTGCCAGCGACTCCAGATGGCCCTCGGCGGCCTCCACGGCTTCGTTCCACTCGGGGGCGTACACACCGGTGAGGGAACGGCCCTCCCACAGCGGCACGATCCGGAAGCCCTCCCCGACGGTGACCGTCCACTCGCCGGTGTCCGGGTCGCCCTCGACGACGGTGGGGCCGGTGGCCGGTACGGGGGCGGCGAGGAGCTCGGTCACCTCGGCCGCCGCGCGCTCCGCGTCGAACTCCTCGCCTGCCCGGGAACTCACAGGACCGCCCGGTCCATCGGGCGGGGCAGCGGAGCCAACGCACCCGCCTCACGCAGCCGCTGGTACACCCGCACCACGCCCGCACTGTCGCCCGGGGCCGCGATGCTCAGCAACTCCCCGCCGCCTGGCTGGGGTTCACGGACCACCTCCAGGCCGTCGGGAACGAGGGCGGCGCGGGCCGGGGAGAGATAGCCGGTCCGGCCCACGACCGGGTCGCCGACGGAGTACCCGGCGTCGTCCTCCAGCGCGTCCAGCACGTCGTCGTCGCTCACATCGCCGAAGTCCGGTTCCCACACCCGGGCGACGAGCGACAGGAGCGCCTCCTCGGGGACCACGGCCTCGTCCGGGGCGTGCAGGATGATCGCGAGCGACTGGAGGAGGAACTCCGGCGCCCCGCCGGCCACTCCGCTGACCTCGGCCTCCCAGCCGCGCGCCCCGGTGCCGACGAGCCGCAGCCCGGTGCCGGTGAGGTCCGACCAGTCGGCCGCGCTCCGGGCGGTGCGGACCGCGCCGAGCAGGGCTTCCCCGTCGGGGGTGAACGCGGTGGCGGGGCCGTTCCCGTGGACCTGGCTCCAGGCGTCGGCCGCCTGCGGGACCAGCTCGGCGAACCCGTCGAGGGTCCGCAGCCACCGGTCGGCAAGCTCCTCGGCCGGCTCCGGCCGGGGACCCCAGAAGCCCCGCACTACACGTCGCATGCTCGTCTCTCCTCCGTCGGCCGGCCCACAGCGCGCGGTGACCCGGCCGGACGGCGGCCGGGTCACCACGCGTGCAGGCTACAAGGCGCCCCCAGGACGAGGACCGCTTGCGTCCCGGCGCGGCCTACTCGTCGAACGCCCCCGGTTTCCTGGTGCTGTCGTTGGGCTTCGACGGGCTGTGGACCACCTTGACCGGCAGCCCTTCGTCCCGGAACGCCCTGCGGGCGGCCTTGGCCACCTCCGGGTCGGAGAAGTGCCACTCCACGCTCCGGCCACCGGACGCCTCCACCTGGGCGCGGGCCTCGGTGACGAACTTGTCCTTGCCCGAGGGGGTGAGGGCCCCGCTGTCGGACTTGGACAGATAGCTGCCGTAACCGTTCTTGGCCTCCAGGAACGTCTGCCGGGAGGAGTCCCAGCCGTCGTACTCCACCGCCGGCTTGCCCTCCCGGGGGTGCGGCACGACGTACTCCTGGCCCCGGTTGGTACCGGTCACCTGCTCCTGGTAGCGCAGCCAGGACTCGTTCTTCCAGTTGGGGGCGGGGTTGCGGTCCCGGCTCGCCCAGTAGCCGTCGCCCGCGTCGGCGTCCCCGAGCGTACGGTCCCTGAGGTCGTCGGCCCAGGACGGCGGGTTGTAGTTGCGCGGGTCGGAGGTGTCGTTGCGCTGCGCCTGCGGGTACTTCTTCTTGTCCATCTCGGCCTTGCGCGCCCGCTCGGGCTCCTCCAGCCTCTTCCGCTCCAGATGGGCGGCCCGCTCGGCTGCCCGCGCCTGGGCGGCGGCAGCCTTGGCCGCCTCGTCGCACCCGCCGTCTCCGAGGACGATCCGGTCCGGGGAGCCGCCCGCCAGCACTCCGGTGCCCGCGCCGGGGACTCCGGTGGCCCCTCCCCCGCCGTACGGCACGCGCGGCGGGCCCGAGGCGATGACGCAGCCGGTGCGGCGGGCCGCGTCCTCGGCGGTGTCCGCCGCGTCGTCGGCCTCCTTCGCCGCCTTCCGTACGCCGTCGAGGTCGCCGGCCTCGGCCGCCTTGCGGGCCCTGCGGGCCGCCGCCCCCGCGTCGTCGGCGGCCCTCGCCACGGCTCCGGCGACCTTGCCCAGCGCACCGAGCTTGCCGACCTTGCCGACGACCTTCCCGACGTTGTAGCCGGGGATGAAGATCGAGCCGACGTTCCAGATCACGTCGGTGACGGCCCGGGTCTTCTCGCCGTTGTTCCAGCGCTCGCGGACCTCGTCCCCGACGAACACGTCGTCGCCGACCGTGACCACGGTGTTGACGGACGCCTCGCCCCAGTCCAGCACCGCGCCCAGGTAGTCGCCGTCCGCCCACTTGTCGCCCGCGCCCGAGGAGTCCTTCACCCATTGGTCGCCGAGCTGCTTGCCGTAGTCGGCGAGGCCCGACCAGGTCTCCGGCTTGAACAGGTCGATGATCCCGGTGATGTCGCCCCAGAGCCCGTCGACCACGAGGCCCTTGACGACCTGCGTCGTACGGTCCCAGGCGCAGCCGAAGAAGCCCCAGCCGCCGCAGTCCTCCTGCTCCTCGGCCTGCTCGCCGCCTCCCTCGCCTTCACCGTCGTCGGACGCCTGTACGTCGTGGGCGGCCTCGGGCTCCTCGTCGTCGTCGGGGAAGGTGTCCTCGCCGGTGCCGGGGCGGCCGGTGTCATCGGGGCCTCCCGTGCCGCCGCCGGTCGCGGTCGAGCCCTCGGATCCGCCCGAACTATCGGGTCCGCCCGAGCTCTCTGGTCCGCCCGAACTATCGGGTCCGCCCGAACCCTCGGATCCGCCCGAACCCTCGGATCCGCCCGAACCCTCGGATCCGCCCGAGCCGTCGGTACCTCCGGTGGAGCCGGTGGCTCCCGTACCGCCGGTGGCCCCCTCCGTGGACCCGCCGGTGACTCCACCCGTGGTCGTCGAACCGCCGTCGGCGCCGCCGTCCGCGCTCCCCGACGTGCTGCCGCCGGCTCCTGCGTCCGTGCCTCCGTCGGCTCCCCCGTCCGTACCTGCGTCCGTACCGCCGCCCGGGCGGTCGCCCGCCTCGACGGAGCCGCTGCCCGGGGAGACCGGGCAGGAGCTGCCGGTCAGCGAGCAGATCGCGGACTGGAGACCCTCGGTGATCCGGCCGCCGAGGCCGCCCACCGTCAGGGCCCCGATCAGCGCGACGACGATCAGGACCAGGCCCAGGTACTCCAGGGCGGTCTGCCCCCGGTCCCGCTTCCAGGTGATCATGTGCGGGAGCGAGAACCGCGGCGGCTGCCCCCGTTCGCCGGGCGGCAGCCGGAACCACGTCCGGCTCCCCGCGCGGCTGGTCAGGAGGAGGATGAGGACCGGCAGGACCAGCTGGGTCAGTCCGTCCGGCGACCCGTCCCCGAGGTTGGCGAGGCCGCCGAGGATCAGCCAGACCTGGACAGCGACGATGCCCCACCGCACCCGGGTGCCGCCGGTCCGTACGTGCCGGGCCAGCAGCGCCGCGAGCACCCCGGGCGCGGAGGCGTACAGCAGGATGCCGAGCACCTCGGCGCCCATCGCGTCCGCGGCGAGGGCCGAGCCGGACAGGCCGACCGCCCCCAGCACCGTCGCCCCGAACAGCACGAGGAGCAGCACGCGGACCAGGACGAGCGGGCGCGGGAGTTCACGCCGCGGGGCGGCGGCCGGAGCCGGGCCTCCCGCTACGGGTATGCCACCGACAGCAGACATACGTGATCCGACCCCCGGCGCCCATGAGTGACATGACAACCGGTCACCCTAGGGGCGGGGCCCGCTCCCGTCGTGGGCCCCAGGACCCAACCCCGGGCCCACCTCGACGGGTTGACCGGGACGCGGTAGAGCAACGTACCCGGCAGCGGGCCACTCGTACGGGACGAGCGGGCCTGCTACCGGGTACGGAGCGGGGTCGTGCGGCTGTGCCCCCGCGTCAGCCGGTGGGCCTCGTCGACGCTTCCGCGCTCAGCCGGTGAGGCGTACCGATGTGTCCGCGTCAGTCGGTGAGGTTCACCGAGCGGGCCGAGGACGCGCCGATCTCCTCGGCGATCTCGGTCAGCACCGGCTGCGGGACGGTGTCGTCGACGGTGAGGACGACGAGCGCCTCGCCGCCGACGGCGGCCCGGGACACCTGCATGCCCGCGATGTTCAGCCCGGCCTCGCCGAGGATCTTGCCGACCGCGCCCACCACACCGGGACGGTCCTGGTAGCGCAGGACGACCATATGGTCGGCGAGCGCCAGATCGACGTCGTGCTCACCGATGGCGACGATCTTCTGGAGGTTCTTCGGGCCGGCCAGCGTGCCGGAGACCGCGACCTCCTGGCCGTCGGAGAGCGTGCCGCGCACGGTGACCACGTTGCGGTGGTCGGGCGATTCGGAGCTGGTGGTGAGGCGGACCTCCACCCCGCGCTCCTGCGCGAACAGCGGGGCGTTCACGTAGGAGACGGTCTCGTCGACGACGTCCTCGAAGACGCCCTTGAGCGCGGAGAGCTCCAGCACCTTGACGTCGTGCTGGGTGATCTCGCCGTACACCTCGACGTCGAGCCGGGCCGCGACCTCACCCGCGAGCGCGGTGAAGATCCGGCCGAGCTTCTCGGCGAGCGGCAGGCCGGGGCGTACGTCCTCGGCGATGACGCCGCCCTGGACGTTGACCGCGTCCGGGACCAGCTCGCCGGCCAGGGCGAGGCGGACGGACTTGGCGACCGCGATGCCCGCCTTCTCCTGCGCCTCGTCGGTGGAGGCGCCGAGGTGCGGGGTGCAGACGACCTGGTCGAACTGGAACAGCGGGGAGTCGGTGCAGGGCTCCTTCGCGTACACGTCGAGGCCGGCGCCCGCGACGCGGCCCTCCTTCAGCGCGGAGGCCAGGGCCTCCTCGTCGACGATCCCGCCGCGCGCGGCGTTGACGATGCGCACCGAGGGCTTCACCTTGTGCAGCGCCTCGTCACCGATGAGACCGAGGGTCTCGGGGGTCTTGGGCAGGTGCACCGTGATGAAGTCGGCGACCTCCAGCAGCTCGTCCAGGCTGAGGAGCTTGACGCCCATCTGCGCGGCGCGGGCCGGCTGGACGTAGGGGTCGTAGGCGACGATCTTCATGCCGAAGGCCGACATGCGCTGGGCCACCAGGACGCCGATGCGGCCGAGGCCCACGACGCCGAGGACCTTCTCGCTGAGCTCGACCCCGGTGTACTTGGAGCGCTTCCACTCACCGTTCTTGAGCGCGGTGTTGGCCTGCGGGATGTTGCGCGCGGTGGCCACCAGCAGACCGCAGGCCAGCTCGGCCGCGGTGACGATGTTGGAGGTGGGGGCGTTGACGACCATCACGCCGGCCTTGGTGGCCGAGGAGACGTCGACGTTGTCCAGACCGACGCCGGCGCGGGCCACGACCCGGAGCTTCTTGGCGGCGGCGATGGCCTCGGTGTCGACCTTGGTGGCGGAGCGCACCAGGATGGCGTCGACGTCGACGATCGCGGGGAGAAGCTCGGCGCGGTCCGCGCCGTTGCAGTGCCGGATCTCGAAATCCGGACCCAGGGCGTCGACCGTGGCGGGCGACAGCTCTTCAGCGATGAGTACGACAGGTTTCGAGCTCACGTGAGTCCTCACAAGTCCAGTGCGGACGGCCGTCCCGACGGCCGCAGGCGGTGGAGGGGCTAGCCGCGTGGAAGACGCACGACACTGTGGGCCCTGACGCGTGTATCTGTTGAGAAGTGTAGTCATGCGACGCGCCTCGTACCGCGCCCCGGTGGAAGGATCACCCGCACGAGGGTGGACGTGGTGTACACCCGTACGGAACTGCCCCTCCGGTACCCCCGTACGGAGCGGCCTCTCCGGTTTCACCGCGGAGCGGGGCGGGTCCGCGAAGGACCCGCCCCGCTCCCCCGAGGCCTAGGCCTCTTCGTCGTTCACCCAGCTCATGAGCTTGCGCAGCTCACGGCCCGTGGTCTCCAGCAGGTGGTCGCTGTCGGCCTTCTTGTACTCGTTGTACTTGGGCAGACCGTTGTGGTACTCCGCCATCCAGGCTTTGGCGAAGGTGCCGTCCTGGATCTCGGTGAGGACCTTCTTCATCTCGGCCTTGGTGTCGGCCGTGATGATGCGCGGTCCGGTGACGTAGTCGCCCCACTCGGCCGTCTCCGAGATGGACCAGCGCATCTTCTCCAGGCCGCCCTCGTACATGAGGTCGACGATGAGCTTCAGCTCGTGCAGGCACTCGAAGTACGCGATCTCGGGCTGGTAACCGGCCTCGGTCAGCGTCTCGAAACCGGCCTTGACCAGGGCGGCGGTGCCACCGCAGAGGACGGCCTGCTCACCGAACAGGTCGGTCTCGGTCTCCTCGGTGAAGGTCGTCTTGATGACGCCGGCGCGGGTGCCGCCGATGCCCTTGGCGTACGAGAGAGCCAGCTCCAGGCCCTTGCCCGAGGCGTCCTGCTCGACCGCCACGATGCAGGGAACGCCGCGGCCCTCCTCGTACTGACGGCGGACCAGGTGGCCGGGGCCCTTGGGGGCGACCATGCAGACGTCGACGCCGGCCGGCGGCTTGATGAAGCCGAAGCGGATGTTCAGGCCGTGGCCGAAGAACAGCGCGTCGCCGTCCTTGAGGTTGTCCTTGACGGACTCCTCGTAGACCTGGGCCTGGATCGGGTCCGGGACGAGGATCATGATGACGTCGGCCTCGGCGGCGGCCTCGGCCGGGGTCACCACGCGCAGGCCCTGCTCCTCGGCCTTGGCCTTGGACTTCGAGCCCTCGTGCAGACCGACGCGGACGTCGACGCCGGAGTCACGGAGCGACAGCGCGTGGGCGTGGCCCTGGCTGCCGTATCCGAGAACCGCGACCTTGCGGCCCTGGATGATGGACAGGTCGGCATCGTCGTCGTAGAACAGCTCGGCCACTGGGTCTTCTCCTTGGTGTGCAGGTGTTGCGTCCCACCGTACGGCGGGGGCGTCGTGTACGTGATCGGGTCTCGCCATGCGAGCGGCGCGGGCGCGTCCCGCCGCCGGTCAGGCGGAGCGGTCGAGGGCGCGCAGGGACCGGTCCGTGATCGAGCGCGCGCCGCGCCCTATGGCGATGGTGCCGGACTGGACGAGCTCCTTGATGCCGTACTGCTCCAGCATCTTGAGCATCGCCTCCAGCTTGTCGGCCCCTCCGGTCGCCTCGATCGTGACGGCCTCCGGGGAGACGTCGACGGTCTTGGCGCGGAACAGCTGGACGATCTCGACGATCTGGGAGCGGGTCTCGCTGTCGGCGCGGACCTTCACCAGGACGAGCTCCCGCTGGATCGCGGCGGCGGGCTCGAGTTCGACGATCTTCAGGACGTTGACCAGCTTGTTGAGCTGCTTGGTGACCTGTTCCAGGGGCAGGCCCTCGACATTCACGACGATGGTGATGCGGGAGATGTCGGGGTGCTCGGTGGTGCCGACCGCGAGCGAGTCGATGTTGAAGCCGCGGCGGGAGAACAGGGCGGTGATCCGGGCGAGGACACCGGGCTTGTTCTCGACCAGGACGGAGAGCGTGTGCTTTTCGGACATGGAGTCGTTCTCTCTCTGTCTCTCAGTCGTCTTCGTTGTCGCCGAAGTCGGGGCGGACGCCGCGGGCGGCCTGGACCTCGTCGTTGGAGGTGCCCGCCGCGACCATCGGCCAGACCATGGCGTCCTCGTGGACGATGAAGTCGATGACGACGGGACGGTCGTTGATGGAGTTGGCCTCTTCGATGACCTTGTCCAGGTCGGCCGGGTCCTCGCAGCGGATGGCGTAGCAGCCCATGG
The DNA here is from genome assembly GCF_044333295.1 of Streptomyces sp. NPDC021019. Lineage (NCBI taxonomy): Bacteria > Bacillati > Actinomycetota > Actinomycetes > Kitasatosporales > Streptomycetaceae > Streptomyces > Streptomyces sp. NPDC021019. Next base: position 2,129,512 of record NZ_JBIRQR010000001.1, on the reverse strand, counting down.
CCTCGGACAGCTTGACGAAGTCCGGGACGCGGGTGCCCTTGGCCGGGACGCCGTCCGTGTCCGCGCCGGAGTGCAGCACGGTGTTGGAGTAGCGCTGGTTGTAGAAGAGGGTCTGCCACTGGCGGACCATCCCGAGCGCGCCGTTGTTGATGACGGCGACCTTGATCGGGATGTTGTTGAGCGCGCAGGTGGTCAGTTCCTGGTTGGTCATCTGGAAGCAGCCGTCGCCGTCGATGGCCCAGACCGTGCGGTCGGGCATGCCGGCCTTCGCGCCCATGGCGGCCGGGACCGCGTACCCCATCGTTCCGGCGCCGCCGCTGTTGAGCCAGGTGGCGGGCTGCTCGTAGTCGATGAAGTGGGAGGCCCACATCTGGTGCTGGCCGACGCCCGCCGCGAAGATCGTGCCCTCGGGGGCGAGCTCGCCGATGCGCTGGATGACCTGCTGCGGGGAGAGGCTGCCGTCCTCGGGCAGGTCGTAGCCGAGCGGGTAGGTCTCGCGCCAGCGGTTGAGGTCCTTCCACCACGCGGTGTAGTCACCGGTGTTGCCCTCGGTGTGCTCGGCCTGGACGGCCTGGACCAGGTCGGCCAGGACCTCGCGGGCATCGCCGACGATGGGCACGTCGGCGGTGCGGTTCTTGCCGATCTCGGCCGGGTCGATGTCGGCGTGGACGATCTTGGCGTACGGGGCGAAGCTGTCCAGCTTGCCCGTGACGCGGTCGTCGAAGCGGGCGCCGAGGGCGACGATCAGGTCGGCCTTCTGCAGCGCGGTGACGGCGGTGACCGCACCGTGCATGCCCGGCATTCCCACGTGCAGCGGGTGGCTGTCGGGGAAGGATCCGAGCGCCATCAGGGTGGTGGTGACGGGCGCTCCGGTCAGCTCCGCGAGGACCTTCAGCTCGGCGGTGGCACCGGCCTTCATGACGCCGCCGCCGACGTACAGCACGGGGCGCTTGGCCTGGGTGATCAGCTTCGCGGCCTCGCGGATCTGCTTGGCGTGCGGCTTGGTCACCGGGCGGTAGCCGGGCAGGTCCTGGGTGGGCGGCCAGCTGAAGGTGGTCTTCGCCTGGAGGGCGTCCTTGGCGATGTCGACGAGGACCGGTCCGGGGCGGCCGGTGGAGGCGATGTGGAAGGCCTCGGCGATGGTGTGCGGGATGTCCTCGGCCTTGGTGACCAGGAAGTTGTGCTTGGTGATCGGCATCGTGATGCCGCAGATGTCGGCTTCCTGGAAGGCGTCGGTGCCGATCGCCTTGGCGGCGACCTGGCCGGTGATCGCGACGAGCGGCACGGAGTCCATGTGCGCGTCGGCGATCGGGGTGACCAGGTTGGTGGCGCCGGGGCCCGAGGTGGCCATGCAGACGCCGACCTTGCCGGTGGCCTGCGCGTACCCGGTGGCGGCGTGTCCGGCGCCCTGCTCGTGGCGGACCAGGACGTGACGGACCCGGGTGGAGTCCATCATCGGGTCGTAGGCGGGGAGGATCGCGCCGCCGGGAATGCCGAATACCGTGTCGGCGCCGACTTCCTCGAGAGAACGGATGAGGGACTGCGCGCCCGTGACGTGCTCAACGGTGACGGACGGCTGTCCGCCGTTACGGGCGCGCGGCTGCGGGTGGTGGGCCCCGGTGGCCTGCTCGGTCATCGGCATTCTCTTCTCGAAGCTGAGGGTTTTCGCGGGTGTTTTGCAGCGGTTTGAGCGGCGTCAGTGCAACAAAAAACCCCTCGTGCCGTGAGGCAAGCGAGGGGAGCGCGCCGGGTGCGGTCGCAGAGTGTCGTGGAGTGACTCTGCTTCAGCCGACGCGCTTTCCAAGTACGAGAATTCGGGTGCGCATGGCATTGACCCTCTCTCCGGCACGCATGACGTGTCAAGTGGGTGGGACGGGCGTCTCAGCATGTGATCCGGTGAGCAGGGGGATCGAGCCGCCCGCCATCACCGGCCGGGGGCTCGGGATGCCCGGTACGGGGAACTCCCCGCGGACCAGGGCGCGTCGCAGCCGGTACTCGTCGAGCGGGCCGGAGAAGGCCATCCCCTGGCCGTGGGTGCACCCCATGGCGCGCAGGGCGAGGACCTGCTCGGGGACGTCGACGCCGTCGGCGACGGACTGGAGGCCGAGGTCGCAGGCGATCCGCAGGAGGCCGCTGGTGATCTTGTGGAGCCTGGCCGATTCGACCACGCCCTCGACCAGGTTCCGGTCGAGTTTCAGTACGTCGATGGGGAGCCGGCGCAGCGCGTTGATCGCCGCGAAGCCGCTGCCGAAGCCGTCGAGCGCGATCCGTACACCGAGGCGGCGCAGGGCCACGAGGCGCTGCTCCAGGGCGTCGAAGGAGACGCGCGGGTCGCTGTCGGCGACCTCGACCATCAGGGCGCCCGAGGGCAGACCGTGGCGGGTCAGCAACGCCTCGATGGAGCCGGGGGGCGAGGCCGCCTCCAGCAGCCGGGCGGCGGAGAGCCGGACGGAGACGGTGACGGGGTGCCCGGCCCTGGCCCGGTCGGCGGCCTGGGCCACCGCCTCCTCCAGGAGCCAGCGGCCGAGCTCGGCGGTGCGGTCGTCGTCGCCGGAGACCCGGAGGAACTCGGCGGGGGTGAACAGGATGCCCTGGGCGGAACGCCAGCGGGCCTGGGCGGCGACGGCCGCGACGGACCCGCTGGCGAGGTGGACGACGGGCTGGTGGAGCAGGGCGAACTCGCCCTCGCGCAGGGCGGTGCGCAGCCGGGTGGCCAGCTCGGAGCGGCGTACGACGTCGGCCTGCATCTGCGGGGCGTACAGCTCGACCCGGTCCTTGCCGCCGGCCTTGGCGCGGTACATCGCGAGATCCGCGTTGCGCATGAGGTCGGTGGGGCTGATGCCGGGCTCGGCGAAGGCCACGCCGATGGAGGCGGCCACCCGGACCTCGCTGGCGCCGATGCGGTAGGGCTGGGAGAGGGTGAGGCGCAGCCGGTCGGCGATCTCGTGGACCTGGTACTCCCGGGCGCCCTGGTCGCGGGTGCCGTCGCCCACGATGAGCGCGGCGAACTCGTCGCCGCCGAGCCTCGCCGCGGTGTCGCCGGCCCGGACGGAGTCCTGGAGGCGACGGCCGGCCTGGACGAGGAGTTCGTCGCCCGCCTGGTGGCCGATGGTGTCGTTGACCGCCTTGAAGCCGTCGAGGTCGATGAAGAGGACGGCGGTGCCGGGGTCGCCCGAGCGGCGGCCGCCGAGCGCCTGTCGGACCCGGGCGGTGAACAGGGCCCTGTTGGGCAGGTCGGTGAGCGGGTCGTGCTCGGCGTTGTGCTGCAACTGGGCCTGGAGCCTGACCCGTTCGGTGACGTCCCGGCTGTTGAGGAGGAGGCCGCCCTGATGGCGGTTGACGGTGGACTCGACGTGGAGCCAGTCGCCCGTGCCGGAGCGGAAGCGGCACTCGATGCGGGTGGTGGGCTCCTCGTGCGGCGGTGCGGCCAGGAAGCGTCGCACCTCGTGGACGAACCGGCCGAGATCGTCGGGGTGGATGATCGAGGACAGCTCGGAGCCGACGAGACCCTCCGCCGCACGCCCGTAGACCCCGGCGGCGGCGGGGCTGACGTAGCGCAGGGTGCCGTTCGGCGCGGCGATCATGATGACGTCGCTGGAACCCTGCACCAGGGAGCGGAAGTGGTTCTCCTTCTGGGCCAGCTCCTGGGTGAGGGAGATGTTGTCGAGGAGCATGATGCCCTGCCGGACGACCAGCGCCAGGACGACGGTGCAGCCGGTGAAGATGACGACACGGTCCACCCGGCGGCCGTCGACCACGTTGTACAGGATGCCCAGGGTGCAGACGGCGGCGGCGAGATAGGGGGTCAGCGCGGCCAGCGAGCCGGCGATCGGGCGGCTGGCGATGGCTCGCGGGGGGCCGGGGCGGGCGGACGGCCGGACCACGCGGCGGGCGCCCCAGGGGGCGTAGGCGAGGAGCAGCGACCCGGCGAACCAGCCGGCGTCGAGGAGTTGGCCCGAGTGGTAGGTGGAGCGCAGCAGCGGCGAGGTGAACACCGCGTCGCTCAGCACCGTGAGCGCCAGGGCGGCGATGGCGGTGTTCACCGCGGAGCGGTTCACGCCGGCCCGGCGGAAGTGCAGGGCGAGCACCATCGACACGAGCACGATGTCGAGCAGCGGGTAGGCCAGCGAGAGGGCCGCGGACGCGACGCTGGTGTCCTGGACCCCCGCCAGGTGCGCGGTGTGCGCGAGGGCGAGGCTCCAGGCGAGCGTCAGCAGGGAGCCGCCGATAAGCCAGGCGTCCAGGGCCAGGCACACCCAGCCCGCGCGGGTGACGGGCCGTTTGGCGAGCACGAGCAGTCCGACGATGGCGGGCGGCGCGAAGCAGAGGAAGAAGACGTCGGCGAGGGAGGGGGTGGGCACGGCGACGCCGAGGATCACCTCGTACCAGCCCCAGACGGCGTTTCCGCAGGCCGCCATGGCGGAGGAGAGCGAGAACAGCAGCCAGGCGGGGCGCAGTCGGCCCCTGACCGCCCGTGCGTAGAGGAAGCAGGAGACGGCGGCGACCAGGGCCGCCGCGGCGAGACCGAAGTCCCCCATGATGACGGCGACCTGCGGAGAGCCCCAGCCGACGGCGGCGCCCACCGAATATCCGGCGCAGACGACACCGAGCAGGATCCGGGACCGCAGACCCGTGGTGCCGGTGGCCGACCGCGGGGCGAGCAGGGTCCCCAGCGCGCTCACCGGAGGGCTCCCCGCCCTGGGCCCACCGGGCAGGTGCTCCCCAGCGCCCGGCCCCTCGGCGTACGGCACCGAGGAGCCGGGCCCCGAGGTCCGCGGCGTCGAGGTGCCCAGCTCTTCGCGGGGGCTTCCCGGCGCCGCTCGCCCCGGCCCGTCCGCGGCGGCTCCGGCGTTGCCGGTCCGGGGCAGGAATCCGGCCACCGGCGGGTGCTGTGCTCCATCGGCGCGGGCGGCCGCAACCGTCCGCTCGTCCGCGTCGGATCGTCTTTCCATGGCCAGCACATCGCCCGTCGCCCCCTCGCGTTCCGGTGCTCCCCCCGCGCCGTCCCTTCCACGGCGCAGCCCCCCGGATCGGACGATACACCAGATCCGTCACTCAGGGCCATAGATTCTCTACGCTCCGTGACGAAATGCGAGGTGAGCGGCACTGCGTGCATCCGGTCCGCCCCGTAGCGTGGCCGCTACCGCGGGGTCAGCCGGTGGTGGTCACGACGTTGCGCAACGGCTCTCCGGCGGCGAACCGGGTGAGCTGTGCGGCCAGCAGCCGCTTGGCACGCGGTGCGAAGGCCGAGGTGCTGCCGCCCACGTGAGGCGTGATCAAGACATTCGGAGCATGCCAGAGAGGATGGCCCTCGGGCAGGGGTTCCGGGTCGGTCACATCGAGTGCGGCCCGCAGCCGTCCGGACTCGAGTTCGGACAGCAGCGCCTTGGTGTCGACGACTCCGCCGCGGGCGACGTTGACGAGGAGGGCCCCGTCGGGCATCGCGGCGAGGAAGTCGGCGCCCACCAGCCCCTGCGTGGACGGGTTCAGCGGAGTGGAGAGGATAACGACGTCGGCCTCGGGCAGCAGGGCGGGCAGATCGTCGAGCGTCTGTACGGGACCGCGTGCGGTGGCCCGCGCGGAGCGCGCGACGCGCGCCACCCGCGCGCACTCGAAGGGGGCGAGCCGGTCCTCGATGGCCGAGCCGATGGATCCGTACCCCACGATGAGGACGGACTTGTCGGCGAGCGCCGGGTAGAAACCGGACCGCCACTCCTCCTTGTCCTGGCCGTGGACGAATCCCGGGAGCCCGCGCAGGGACGCGAGGACCAGGGCGAGCGTCAGCTCGGCGGTGGACGCCTCGTGCACCCCCTGGGCGTTGCAGAGGCGTACGCCGGCGGGAAGCACTCCGAGGCCCGGCTCCACATGGTCGATGCCCGCGGAGAGCGTCTGCACCACCCGGACGGCGCTCATCGAGGCGAGCGGGCGCACCGCGACCTCGGGGCCCTTCAGGTAGGGGACGACGTAGTAGGCACAGTCGGCCGGGTCTCCCGGGTAGTCCGGTTCACCGTCCCAGAAAAGGTAGTTGAGGTCCTCGGGCAGGCCGTCGATCTCCTCGGCCCGGTAGGGCAGCCACACGTCGTGAGTCGTCGCAGTCATGGTCAGGAGGCTATGCGACAGATGTGCGAGCACTCCAGGAATATGCCCGGAGCCCTCGCGCGAGCGGCGGTCAGCGCGGTCACGGTCCGAGGGCCCGCCCGCACCCCGGCGTACAGGGCGGCGACGTCCCGTCGGCCGGAGCAGGGAGCGGTCGGTGAGGCGGGAGACCCGGTCGAGGCGGTTGCGCATGGTGGCGCGGTGGTGCGTGGTGCGGTGGCAGGGGAGCATCTCGGTGCCCGCCCCGGCAGGCCGCACAAACGGGGCCGCTCCAGCGGGTCGAGCTTGGCCGCCGGGCGCGGCAGTGCGTCACCCGGGCGAGCTGGTACTCCAGGAGCACGTCGTCGAGCCGGGACAGCCCGGGCGGCCCAGCCGCTGGAGGCGGTTCGCGTGCACGGCCCGCCTCCCGCGCCGCGGGAACGGCGGCCGGGCCGCGGCCGCGAACACCCGGTGCCCGACGTCCGTCGCCGGCGCATCACGCAGGCCGGACAGGTCACAGCCGCCCGGCAGCAGGTCGATCCCGGCAACCCCCCGCAGAAGGGCCCTCCGCCGCGCGGCGGGCGACCACGGCAGCGGTGAAGTCACCACCGCGAGCAGCCGTCCGTGCGTGTGGGCCGGGCATCGGCGTATCGTCACATCGCCCGAACGCCTCCGTCAATCACTCACCGAACTCCCCCGACAGGGACCTGGGTCGTGGATCGGGCGGGCGTGACCGCCCGGGTCCGGGACCGCGCTCTCGCGCCGTCTCCGGCGAGAGCCGCCCGTGGACCGCGGCGGACGGGGGCGGAACGGCTCGTCCAGGAAAGGGTTCGGGGAGTTGGAGAGCAGGACTATCGGGGCGGCGGGGCTTGCCGTGGGTGCGGTCGGTCTCGGCTGCATGCCGATGAGCTGGGGTTACACCGCGTCGCAGCGGCTCGGAGACCGTTCGATGCGGACGGTGCACGCTGCGCTGGACGCGGGCGTCCGGCTGCTCGACACCGCGGACATGTACGGCCCGTTCACCAACGAGCTGCTGGTGGGGCGGGCGTTGAAGGGGCGCCGCCGGGAGGCGTTCGTCTCCACCAAGTGCGGGCTTCTGGTGGGCGATCAGCACATCGTCGCCAACGGCCGGCCCGGGTATGTCCGACGGGCCTGTGACGCCTCGCTGCGACGGCTCCAGACCGATGTGATCGACCTGTACCAGCTGCACCGGGCCGACCCCGAGGTGCCGGTGGAGGAGACCTGGGGTGCGATGGCGGAGCTGGTGACCGCGGGCAAGGTGCGCTCGCTCGGGCTGTGCGCCGTGGGGGCGCGGGCCCCGCGCCGGTCGGGTGCGGGACCGCATGAGGGAACGATCCGGCAGTTGGAGCGGATCCAGCAGGTCTTCCCGGTGAGCGCCGTCGAGGCGGAGCTGTCGGTGTGGTCGCGCGAGGCGCTGGCGGAGCTGCTGCCGTGGTGTGTGGCGCGCGGGGTCGGGCTGCTGGCCGCGATGCCGCTGGGCAGCGGCTATCTGACCGGGACGCTGAAGCCGGGCCAGGGGTTCGAGCCGGAGGATCTGCGGGCCCGGCATCCGCGGTTCACGGCGGAGGTGATGGCGGCGAACCAGCCGGTGGTGGCCGGTCTGCGGCGGGTCGCGGAGCGGCGCGGGGCGACCGTGGCCCAGGTGGCGCTGGCGTGGGTGCTGCGCCAGGGTCCGCACGTGGTGCCGGTGCCGGGGACGAAGCGGGAGCGGTGGGCGGTGGAGAACGCCGGGGCGGCGCGGGTGGTCCTGGACGACCGGGACGTGGCGGAGATCGACGGCCTGCCCGCCGCCCGCGAGTCGTGGGACTGAGCGTCATGGAGCGGTGGTCGAGGGGAGGGGCGCCGTCCGGCGGCCGGCGGCAGAATGGGCGCGTGGGGAACTCCTGGGCCGGCCGAGCTGTAGGAACAAGGTGTGGGAGCAAGTAGTCGGGCAACCGTCGAAAGGATCGGTTCCGTGCGTGGTGCTCTGTTCGGACCTGTGCAGTCCCCGGCGATGCGCAGGGGGGTGGTGGCCGTGCTGGCGTCGGCCGCGCTGCTGCTGACCGCCGGGTGTTCCGGCGACGGGGACGGGGGACCGTCCGGGCAGCCCGCCGGTTCCCCGAGCGCCTCGGGGGGCTCCGCTCCCGCGGCCTCCCCGAGCCGCTCGGCCGATCCGCCGCCGGCGAAGGGCGCGGCGAAGGTGGTCTCGACGCTGACCGAGGGCCTGAAGTCGCCCTGGGGCCTGGCCGCGCTGCCGGGCGGTGACCTGCTGGTCTCCTCGCGCGACGAGGGCACGGTCCACCGGGTCGACGGCGAGAGCGGGAAGCAGACGCTGCTGGGCTCGGTGCCCGGGGTGTCCCCGGCGGGCGAGGGCGGGCTGCTGGGGCTCGCCGTCTCCTCCACGTTCGGCGCGGACCAGATGGTGTACGCCTACTTCACCACCACGTCCGACAACCGGATCGCCCGCATGAGTTACGACGAGAGCCGTCCGGCGGGACAGCAGCTGGGGGCCCCGGACACCATCCTGCGGGGCATCCCCAAGGGCAGCATCCACAACGGGGGCCGGATCGCCTTCGGCCCGGACAGGATGCTGTACGCGGGCACCGGCGAGACCGGGGACACCGGGCTGGCCCAGGACAAGGAGTCGCTGGCGGGGAAGATCCTGCGGATGACCCCGGACGGGGAGCCGGTGCACGGCAATCCGGAGGCGGACTCGGTGGTGTATTCGTACGGGCACCGCAATGTGCAGGGGCTCGCCTGGGACGCGGAGAAGCGGCTGTGGGCCGCCGAGTTCGGCCAGAACACCTGGGACGAGCTGAATCTGGTCGAGCCCGGAGGGAACTACGGCTGGCCCGAGGTCGAGGGCCGGGAGGGCGAGGACGGGTTCATCGACCCGGTGGCCCAGTGGAAGACCTCCGAGGCCTCCCCCAGCGGGATCGCGTACGCGGAGGGCTCGATCTGGATGGCCGGGCTGCGCGGCGAGCGTCTCTGGCGCATTCCGCTGTCCGGCGAGAAGGCGGAGGAACCTTATGCCGACCCCCAGTCGTTCCTGGAGGAGAAGCACGGCCGCCTGCGCACGGTGGTGAGTGCGGGGAGCGACCGCCTGTGGCTGGTCACCAGCAACACGGACGGACGGGGAACGCGGAAGCCCGGGGACGACAGGGTCCTTCAGGTGGAGGTGGAGTAGCCGACCGCACGTGCGGCATGTCGGAGGGAGCACGGCCCGTGTTCAATTTCTTCGAGGAGCTGTTCGCCCCGGGGCGCAAGCACACCTCGGACGAGCGGAAGCGGCTGGAGCTGAGCCGGGTGGATCTCGGCATCGGCGATCCGAACCGGGGGCCGATAGACCTGACCTCCGGGAAGGTGACCGTCCGTGCTCCGGCCCCGGAAACCGCTGCCGGCACGGCCCCGGACGGCGCCGCCGGGGCGCGGAACGGCCGCATGCTCCCGTCCGCGCCCGAGCAGGACGCCGTCCTGGACCGGCCGAGACCCGGGAGGCCGGTGAGCGGGCCCGAGCGTCGCGCGGACGATGAGCCCGGGACGTAAGGACGTGACCAGGGCCTACGCGGCCGGGTAGAGGCGGAGGCGGTGGGCGAGGGCGGCCGCCTCGCCGCGGCTGGCGACACCGAGCTTGGCCAGGATGTTGGAGACGTGCACGCTCGCGGTCTTCGGGGAGATGAACAGCTCCTCGGCGATCCTGCGGTTGGTGTGCCCGGCCGCGACCAGGCGGTGCACGTCCTGCTCGCGCGGGGTCAGCCCGAAGGACGCCACGGCGGCGATGGCGGGGTCCTGCTCCTCGCCCGGCTGCCCCGGGCTGCCTCCGGCAGGTTCGGCGGTCAGGACGGCCGGGTGGATCCCGGCGTCGGGGCCGGATGCCGTGCCGGAGCCGTCCAGGGTGATGCGGGCGCGGGCCGCCAGCTGTTCGACGGCCTCGGCGAGCGGGCGGGCGCCGAGCCGGTGCGCGGCCTCGTGGGCGCGGTGCAGCAGGGCCGTCGCGGCGGACCGGTCGCCGGGGGCGATGAGCAGGGATTCGGCCCAGCGGCGGTGGATCTGGGCCAGTTGGTACGGGCGGCACAGCGGGCCGAAGGCGTCGGCGGCGCGTGCCCAGTGTCCGGGGGTGTCCGTGCCCTCCGCACGGGCCACCTCCGCCTCGATGAAGACGCCGTAGGCCACCCATACGGGGACGAGCATCGGGAGGTTCTTCACGCACCGGCGGATCAGGGCCAGCAGCTCCGGGCGGTCCGGTTCGGCGGCGGGCAGTCCGCGGGCGTCCGCCTCGATCATGGCGGCGGTCTGGAGCAGCGGCAGGGCGTAGCGCTGGGTGCCGGGCGGGAAGCCGGGCCGGGCCAGCTCCTCGAACGCGGCCCGTGCCTCGGCGAGCCTGCCCTGGGAGGCGGCCAGCACCATCCCGTGCCGGACGGGGTCGATCAGGTGCTGGTGCTGCGGGTCGCGCTGCCCGAAGTGCTTACGGACCAGGGCGAGCAGCTCCTCCCCCTCCGCGAGGTCCCCGCGTGCGACGGCCAGTTCGGTACGGCGGAGGGCGGCGAGACCTTTCGACTTGGGCCCCAGCGCCAGGCGGGCGGAGGACGCGGCGGCGGTCTCGCTCTGGGTCCAGTGCCCCAGGGAGAACAGGGACTGTGCCTGGTTGGCGTACACCCAGGCCCCGGAGTCGGCCAGGCCGCGGCTGTGGCAGATCTCGATGCCGTGGTCGGCGGCGGCGACGGCCTCCAGCGAGCGGCCCATCGCTTCGAGCGAGGAGGGCAGGTTGACGCTGACCCGGCCGAGGAGGTTGATCAGGTGCAGCTTCTCGGCGCGGTCCCGGACGGCGTACATCTCGGCGAGGCCGTCCTCGACGCCGCCCGCGTCCGCGGTCAGCCAGCCCCGGGTGAGGCGGGCGTGCAGCTCGATGTACTCGTCGCCGACGAGCCGGGCGTACTCCACGGCGCGGTCGCTGTCGGCGAGCGCCTGCGGACCGGGCTGGTGCAGCGCCCGCCAACTGGCCACATTGGTCAGGACGTCGGCCTGCACGGGCGACGGCGGTAGTCCGCGCACCAGCTCCTGCGCGGTGGCCAGCTCCTCCCAGCCGTCCCCCTTGTCGAGCCCCTGCACCAGGCGGCTGCGCTGCACCAGGAACCAGGCCTCGCGCAGCGGGTCGGCCTCGGCGGCCAGGACCCGCATGGCCTTCTTGGAGATGGCCAGGGCGCGCTTGCGGTCACCGCCGAAGTGGGCGGCGACGGTGGCCTCGGCCATCAGGTCCAGGTAGCGCAGCGGCGTGTTCTCCGGGTCGCGGCCGGAGCCCGGGTAGACCTCCGCGAAGTCGAAGGGTCGCAGGGTGGCACGTACCGCGTCGGGTACGTCGTCCCAGAGCTCCATCGCCCGTTCCAGCAGCCTCAGTTGCTCGGAGTAGGCGTAACGGCGGCGGGCCTCGACGGCGGCTCGGAGCACGGCGGGCAGGGCCTTGGCGGCGTCGTGGGCGGCGTACCAGTAGCTGGCGAGGCGGGTGGCGCGTTCGTCGTCCCGGACGAGGGAGGGGTCGGCCTCCAGGGCTTCGGCGTACCGTCGGTTGACGCGGGTGCGTTCGCCGGGCAGCAGGTCGTCGCTGACGGCCTCGCGGACCAGGGAGTGCCGGAAGCGGTAGCCGTCGTCGTCGGGCGCGGGTCGCAGCAGGTTGGCCCCGACGGCGGCGCGCAGGGCCTCGTCGAGGTCGGACTCGGCGAGTCCGGCGACGGTGGCCAGGAGTTCGTGTTCGACGAAGGAGCCGCCCTCGGCGACCAGCCTGGCGATCCGCTGGGCGTGCTCGGGGAGCGCCTCCACGCGGACGAGCAGGAGGTCGCGGAGCGATTCGGTCAGGCCGGAGCTGTCGCCGCAGCACTCCAGGGAGCGGGCCAGCTCCTCGACGAAGAAGGCGTTGCCGTCGGAGCGGTCGAAGATCTCGTCGACGAGCGCGGCCGCGGGGGTCTCGGCGAGGATGCCGGCGAGTTGGCGGCCGACCTCGTCGTGGCTGAACCGGTCGAGTTCGACGCGGGTGACGGTGCGCAGCCGGTCCAGCTCGGCGAGGAGCGGGCGCAGGGGGTGGCGGCGGTGGATGTCGTCGGCGCGGTAGGTGCCGACGACCATGAGGCGGCCGCTGCCGAGGGTGCGGAAGAGGTAGGCGAGCAGGTGCCGGGTGGAGGCGTCCGCCCAGTGCAGGTCCTCCAGGACGAGGACGACCACGCGTTCGGCGGAGACCCGCTCCAGCAGCCGTACGGTGAGTTCGAAGAGGCGGGCGATGCTGTGCTCGTCGGTCGCGTCCCGGTGGACCTCGCCCAGTTCGGGCAGGAGCCTGGCCAGTTCGCCCTCCTGGCCGGCGCAGGCGGCGGCCATCTCCTCGGGCAGGGCACGGCGCAGGGCGCGCAGGGCGGTGGGGAAAGGGGCGAACGGCAGTCCGTCGGCCCCGATCTCGACGCAGGACCCGACGGCCACGACGGCGTCGCGCCGTTCGGCCTCCGTGACGAACCGCTCGACCAGGCGGGTCTTGCCGACGCCGGCCTCGCCGCCGATCAGCAGTGCCTGCGGGTCGCCGGACGCGGCCCGCGCGAGCGCCTCGGTGAGCGCGGCGAACTCCTCGGCGCGCCCGATGAACACGGGGCTGACTGACCTGGTCTCCACGTCGCCGAGCATCGCATACGCGTACGAGGCCGCGGGAGGCTTTTCGCGGACGGTGATCATGGTTCGGGCCCGGTCCGGGCCCGCCGCGCCCGATCCGGAGGAGGCGTCGGCGGGGCCGGTGACCGGTGCGGTGGTGCTCCCGGTCCCGGGCACCGTCAGGCGGCCGGGGCGAAGCGGGTGCGGTCGCCCTCCACCACCTTCCCTCCGGGATCACCGCGTCCGGAGCGGCGGGCGGCCCGGCGGACGAGGCGGGCCCGGCCGAGCTCGCGCTCGGCGTCGGCCCGGCGGATCAGCTCGGCGGAGGTGGAGCGGTAGAGCTCGTACTCGTACATGGGGTGCCCCTGGTTCCTGGTCGTGGCAGCGGACCGGCGGGGTGCCCGGCCGGTCGGCCGGGGCCCTGTGTCCGCTGTGTGTCCACTGTCGTCGGCCAGGAGGGGGCACCGCATCGGGCGAGTTCCGCATCTTGGCGGCGGTGGGGGCCTTAGGGCGAGCCCTCGGGTGTCCGAGGGGTGGGCGGGCGCCTTAGGGAGTGCCCCGCGGATCGTGACCGGGCCTGCCGGACACCCTTGGCCCCCGTGCCGTACGGGGCGGTGAGCAGTAGGGTCAGCCGCCGGCCGGGGCGCCCGCGGTGAGCAGGGCGACGATGCCGAGGGCGGCGGAGACGACGGCCGCCGCGCCCGCGCCGACGCCGTGCCGGGCCTCGTCGAAGGGGGGTCGGTCGTCCGGGCGGGCGGGGTGGTGGTGGACGGGGTCGTCGTCTTGGAGGGGGTGGTGTTCCTTCGCCGCGCGCTAGGGGGCCCCGGATGAGAGCCCGCTTGACGCCGGGGCCGCGCGGGGGGCTCCTCAGGGCGGGGCGGGGCTCAGCGGCCCGCGCGGGCCCGCCATTCCGGGGCGAGGACCGACCAGATCTCGGAGTCGTGGCGTACGCCCCGGTGGACGTGGCTCTGCCGCAGCACCCCGTCCCGGGTCATGCCGAGCCGCTTCGCCACCGCGATCGACCTGGTGTTCGCGGCGGAGGCGACCCACTCCACGCGGTGCATGCCGCGCTCGTGCACCGCCCAGTCGATCAGGCGCTCGGCGGCGCGGGTGATCAGGCCGCGGCCCTGGGCGGCGGGCTCCAGCCACACGCCGATCTCGCAGTTGCCGGACTCCGCGTCGAAGATCCGGAAGAGGACGGCCCCGACCAGGACGCCGTCCAGCCGGATGCCGTACAGCCGTCCGGTGTCCGCGGCCTGCTTCTCCGCGTACCGCTGGAGCAGGGCGCGCGCCGAGTCCAGGTCGGTGACGGTCGAGGCGAGCGGGATCCAGGCGTCGACCAGTTCCCGGGCCCGGTCCATGTGGGCGAGGAGCTCCTCGGCCTGCCAGATCTCCAGCGGGCACAACTCCGCCCGGTCGTCACCCAGGGATACGGCGAACATCGTGCTCCTTCTCGGCGGTGCGGCCCGTCACCGGTCCGGCGCCCTCTTCCGCACCCGTGCCGCGTGTCCCCGGGATCTTCGCACGGAGCGGTACGCAGTCGGGCGGCTCGATGCTGATCCTGGGCAGCCGCCTCTCCAGCCAGTCCGGCAGCCACCAGTTCGCCCCGCCGAGCATGTGCATCAGGGCGGGCACCAGCAGGGTGCGCAGGACGAAGGCGTCCAGGGCGACAGCGGTGGCCAGCGCGATGCCGAACATGGCGATGACCCGGTCGCCGCTGAGCACGAAGGCGAGGAAGACGGAGATCATGATCACGGCGGCGGAGTTGATGACCCGGCCGGTCTCGGCTAGGCCGACCCGTACGGCCCGCCGGTTGTCGCCGGTCTCCAGCCACTCCTCGTACATCCGGCCGACCAGGAAGACCTGGTAGTCCATGGAGAGGCCGAAGAGGACCGAGACCATGATCACGGGGAGGAAGGGTTCGATGGGCCCGGCACTGCCGAGGCCGAGCAGCTCGCTCCCCCAGCCCCACTGGAAGACGGCCACGACGACGCCGAAGGAGGAGGCGACGGCGGCCACGTTCATCACGGCGGCCTTGAGCGGGATGCCGATGGAGCGGAACGCCAGGAGGAGGAGGAGACAGCCGAGTGAGATGACGACCCCGACGAAGAGCGGCAACTTCCCGACGATGATCTCGGCGAAGTCGTCGTAGCTCGCCGTCACCCCGCCGACGTGGGCCTCCAGCGAGGTGTTGTCCCTCACCGGCGGCAGCACGTCGTCCCTGATCCGGTCGACCAGCTCGCTGGTGTCCTGCGACTGGGGGGACGAGTCGGGGACGACGGTGAGGAAGGCGGTGTCGCCGGCACTGTTGTACGTGACCGGACTGACGGACGCGACGCCCTCGGTGGTGCGCAGCTTCTCGGGCAGCGAGTCCAGCGCGAGCCGGTCGTCCGCGCCGTCGAGCTGGGCGGCGACGGTGAGGGGGCCGTTGACGCCGGGCCCGAACCCGTCGGCGATCAGGTCGTAGGCCTGCCGGGTGGTGGCGGTGGCCGGGTTGTTGCCCTGGTCGGAGGTGCCCAGATGGAGGCCGAGGGCCGGCAGGGCGAGTACCAGCATGACGACGGCCGCGATGGAGCCGAGGAGCTTGGGATGCCGCTCCACGAAGGCGGACCAGCGGGCGGCGAAGCCGGTGGGCAGTTCGGGCCGCGGTCCGTGTTCGGCGAGCTGTCGCCGCTCGCGGCGGCTGAGCGCCCGCATCCCGATGAGGGAGAGCAGCGCGGGCAGCAGGGTGACCGAGGCCACCACGGTGAGGACGACGGTGAGCGAGGCGGCGATGGCGACGCCGTTGAGGAAGCCGAGCCGCAGGATCAGCATGCCGAGCAGCGCGATGCAGACGGTGGCCCCGGCGAAGACGACGGCACGCCCGGTGGTCGTGACGGCGTTCTGCGCCGCTTCGTCGACGGACATCCCGCGCCGGAGGCCTCTGCGGTGACGGGTGACGATGAAGAGGGCGTAGTCGATGCCCACACCGAGTCCGATGAGCATGCCGAGCATCGGGGCGAAGTCCGCCACGGTCATCGCATGGCCGAGCAGCACGATGCCCGCGTAGGCGGTGCCCACGGAGACGAGCGCGGTGGCGATGGGCAGCAGGCTGGCGGCGAGCGAGCCGAAGGCGAGGAAGAGCACGACGGCCGCGACGACGACGCCGATGCCCTCGGCGAGGTGGACGGAGGGCGCTTCGGTGAGGGCGACGGCGGTGCCGCCCAGCTCGACCTGGAGCCCGTCGGCCTCGGCTCCCTTCGCGGTGTCGACCAGGGACTGGGCCTGGGAGGCGGGGATCTCGTCGGCGGGGTGGTCGAAGGTGACCGTGGCGTACGCGGTGTGGCCGTCCTCGCTGATCTGGCCGGGGCCGGTGCCTCCGTAGGGGCCGGTGACCGCGCCGACGCCCGGCAGCTCCTCGATCGCGTGGAGCGTCCGGGTCATGGTCCGCTCGACGTCCGCGGCCCGGACCGTGGAGCCGGTGGTGTGCCACACGACGGTGTCGGTGTCGCCGCCGAGGTCGGTGAAGCCGCGGGAGAGGAGTTCGGTGGCGCGGCCGGACTCGGTGCCGGGGACCTCGTAGTCGTTGGAGTACGCGGAGCCCGCGAAGCCCGCCGCGGCGGCCGTCCCGCCGAGGGCGGCGAGCCAGATGAGGACGGCGACGAGGCGGTGTCCGATGCACCAGCGAGCGATGGCAGCCAACGGATGAGCTCCCTGTGGGTTCGTGAACATTTACCCACAGATGACGTTATCTGCCCGTAAACGCCTCAAGACCTTACGACCGCCACTCTGACAGCAGATGATGATCCTTTGTCCGTTTCGTGGCCATGGTCACAGGGCTTGGTCCGTTCCCCGCACGGGACGGACCAAGCCCTGCGGCCCTCGGGCCGGGTCAGCCGGAGACGCTGGCGCGGCCGTTCTCGATGTGGCCCATGAGCCGCCGCCGGAAGCCGTCCTCCCCGTCGACGGTGACGGCGAGGTCGTACCAGCCGTGGGCGTCGGCCGCCGAGTGCACGAGCGCCCGGCTGCGGCCCGGCTTGACCGTGACGCGGCGGGTCCAGTCCCGTACGTCGTCCTCGTCGACGTAGCCGAGCGGCCGCACCAGGAAGGTCAGGGTCCGGCGGCCGGTGTTGCGCAGGGTGAGGTGCAGGTCGCGGTCGCGGTGGTCGATGCGGGAGGCGACCTCCGCTCCCCCGTCGGACGGTCCGGCGAACTCGCGCCGGAATCCGTTCGGCCCGGTGACCGTGAAGCGGTACGCCTCCCCGGTCAGCGGGACGGTCCAGTGCGCGGTGTCCCGGACGTCCTTGTGCTGCGGGGCCGGGAACTCGCCGGCGTACGGGTACAGCGCGAAGTGCGCCGAGGACCGGCCGGTGTTGGCGAGTTCGACCCGCAGGGTGTCGCCCGACCGCCTCGCCCGGGCGTCCGGCTGGTACGGCAGGGGGCGCGCCGGGCGTGCGCCGGGCTCCTGCGCGGGGAGGTGCTGGACGGCGGGCGGCTTCGGCTGCCAGCGTCCGCTCAGCGGCGGGATCGCCCCCGGCTGCTCGACGGCGGGCTGCCGCCGGGCCCGGGTGAAGTCGAAGGCGGACGTCAGGTCGCCGGTGACGCGCCGCCGCCAGTCGCTGATGTTGGGTTCCCTCACACCGGTCCAGCGCTCCAGGAAGCGGATGACGGAGGTGTGGTCGAAGACCTCGGAGCAGACGTACCCGCCGACGGTCCACGGCGAGACGACCAGCAGCGGCACCCGGATGCCGAGACCGGTGGGCCGGCCCTCCCACTGTTCGTCGGTGACCTCGGGGGGCGCGACGGGCGGCGGGACATGGTCGAAGAAGCCGTCGTTCTCGTCGTAGTTGATCAGTACGGCCGTGTGCCGCCACACGTCGGGGTGGTTGCCGAGCGCGTCGAGGATCTTGTAGACGACGGTGGCGCTGTGCACCGGCGAGGAGACGCTCGGGTGCTCCGAGTCGATCGCCGAGGGGACCAGGTAGGAGACCGCGGGGAGCGTCCCGGCCGCCACGTCCTTGGCGAACTCGTCCGCCAGCGTCCCGGTCGGCACCCGCCGCAGCCCCCGCTCGAACAGGCTGCGCTCGCGCCGGTCGAGGGTGGCGACGCCCTCCTCCAGCAGCCCGAGGAGCCGGGTGCGCTCGGTCTCGGACGCGCCCCGGACCTTGGCGTAGAAGGCTTCCATGTAGGTGTGCCCGCCGGTCCTGGCCAGCGCCTTGCGGGCGATCGCCTTGAAGGTGGCGTAGAACTCGATCTGGTTGTCGGTGAAGTTCTCCCACTCGGTGTACGTGCGCCAGCTGCGCCCGGCCTTCTCCAGCCGCTCGGCGTAGGTGGACCAGTCGTAGCCGGGGTGGGTCCCCTCGTTGTACGCGTCGTTGCCGACGGCCCGCTTCCCGTTCGGCTCGAAGCCGGTCTTCCCGCTCCACAGGTGGTTGCGGTTGGGGCTGGTGGAGGTGTGGATCGAGGAGTGGTAGGCGTCGCAGACGGTGAAGGTGTCGGCCAGCTCGTAGTGGAGCGGGATGTCGCGGCGGTCGTAGTACGCCATCGTCGCCGCGGTCTTCGCGCTGATCCAGCCGTTCATCCAGCCGCCGCCCCAGGCCTTCGCCCCGCCGTTCCAGGAGTGGTCGAGGGCGCCGATGTACTGGAGGTCCTTCTTCTGCGCCTCGGCCGCCCCGCGCACCGGGAAAGGCAGCACGGTGGAGCCGGCCGCGGCGGGCTGTTCGAACACCGTTGTGCCGGTGGGCAGCTCGATGGCGTTGCGGTCGCCGAAGCCGCGTACGCCGCGCAGGGTGCCGAAGTAGTGGTCGAAGGAACGGTTCTCCTGCATCAGGATCACCACATGCTTGATGGCGCCGAGGCCTCCCCCGCCGGACCCCGCGTGGGCGGGCTGCGCGGCGATGGCGGCCTGGAGCGACGGCGGCAGGAACGATCCGGCCGCAGCGGCGCCGAGCGCGCCGCCGCCCAGCGCGAAGAGCCGTCGCCGTGACATGTCCGTGGTCAAAAGAGCCTCCTGGTTCCGGTGGTTACAGCCGGGAAGCTAGTCAGCCCGGGTGGCGTCGGGAAGGACTGCGCACGGACCGGTGGTGAACGTCCAAGAGGCCGTACCGGAAGTCCAAGCACGCGAAGGGGCGGTGCGCCCGTACGTACTCCTGTACGTACGGGCGCACCGCCCCTTCGGGGACGATTCCGTGATCAGCCCTCGACGCCGAGCTTCTCCAGGATCAGCTCGCGCACGCGTGCCGCGTCCGCCTGGCCGCGGGTGGCCTTCATGACCGCGCCGACGAGCGCGCCCGCCGCCGCGACCTTGCCGCCGCGGATCTTGTCCGCGATGGCCGCGTTGCCCGCGATGGCCTCGTCCACGGCCGTGGACAGCGCGCCCTCGTCGGAGACGACCTTCAGGCCGCGCTTCTCGACGACGGTGTCCGGGTCGCCCTCGCCCGCGAGGACGCCCTCGATGACCTGGCGGGCCAGCTTGTCGTTGAGGTCGCCCGCGGCGACGAGCGCGGCCACCCGGGCGACCTGCCCCGGGGTGATCGGCAGCTCGTCCAGACCGCGGCCGGTCTCGTTGGCGTTACGGGCCAGCTCGCCCATCCACCACTTGCGGGCCTGGTCCGAGGGTGCGCCCGCCTCGGTCGTGGCGACGATCAGGTCGACCGCGCCCGCGTTGAGGATGGACTGCATGTCGTGGTCGTTGACGCCCCACTCCTCCTTGAGCCGCGCCCGGCGCAGCCGGGGAAGCTCGGGGAGGCCCTTGCGCAGCTCCTCGACCCAGTCGCGCGCGGGCGCGACCGGCACCAGGTCCGGCTCGGGGAAGTAGCGGTAGTCCTCGGCGTTGTCCTTGATGCGGCCGGCCGTGGTGGAGCCGTCCTCCTCGTGGAAGTGCCGGGTCTCCTGCACGATGGTGCCGCCCGAGGACAGCACGGCGGCGTGCCGCTGGATCTCGAAGCGCGCGGCCCGCTCGACGGAACGCAGCGAGTTCACGTTCTTCGTCTCGGAGCGGGTGCCGAACGCCTCGCGGCCGTGCGGGCGCAGCGACAGGTTGACGTCGCAGCGCATCTGGCCCATCTCCATGCGGGCCTCGGAGACCCCGAGGGCCTTGATCAGCTCGCGGAGCTCGGCGACGTACGCCTTGGCGACCTCGGGGGCGCGGGCGCCGGCTCCCTCGATCGGCTTGGTGACGATCTCGATGAGCGGGATGCCGGCCCGGTTGTAGTCGAGCAGGGAGTGGGACGCGCCGTGGATACGGCCGGTGGCGCCGCCCACGTGCGTCGACTTGCCGGTGTCCTCCTCCATGTGGGCGCGCTCGATCTGCACCCGGAAGATCTCGCCGTCCTCCAGCTGGACGTCCAGATAGCCGTCGAAGGCGATCGGCTCGTCGTACTGCGAGGTCTGGAAGTTCTTCGGCATGTCCGGATAGAAGTAGTTCTTCCGGGCGAAGCGGCACCACTCGGCGATCTCGCAGTTGAGCGCGAGACCGATCTTGATGGCCGACTCCACGCCGATCTCGTTGACGACCGGCAGCGCGCCGGGCAGTCCGAGACAGACCGGGCAGGTCTGGGAGTTGGCGTCCTGCTTCAGCTCCGTGGAGCAGCCGCAGAACATCTTCGTCTTCGTTCCGAGCTCGACATGGACTTCGAGGCCCATGACGGGGTCGTAGGACGCGAGCGCGTCCTCGTACGACACCAGGTCAGTGACAGTCACGGTGAAACTTATCCCTCTCAGCCCAGCAGAACGTCGTCGTCGCCGAGACGCTTCAGTTCGCGATAGAGGATCGCGAGTCCGGTGACGATGGCGGCCGCGGAGACCGCCGCGTCGACGAGCCGCAGCACGTCGTTGTCCTCGCGCGCGAGCTTCGCCTGCTTGACGATGCTGATCGCGCCGAACGCGGTACTGCCGAGCGAGACGTACAGCCCGGTCCTGGACTTCTTGAAGTTACTGGCCTTCTTTGCCATGGCACTCACAGCGACGGAGCCTCCTCAAGCAGCGGGTGCCCCCACTTTTCCACGAAGGCGGCCTCGACGGCCGCTCCGACCCTGTAGAGCCGGTCGTCCTTCATGGCGGGGGCGATGATCTGCAGTCCGACCGGCAGACCGTCCTCCGGGGCCAGGCCGCAGGGCAGCGACATGGCGGAGTTGCCGGCCAGGTTGGTGGGGATGGTGCACAGGTCCGCGAGGTACATGGCCATCGGGTCGTCGGCGCGCTCGCCGATCGGGAAGGCGGTGGTCGGCGTCGTCGGGGAGACGATCACGTCGACCTGCTCGAAGGCCTTCTCGAAGTCCTGGGTGATGAGGGTGCGGACCTTCTGGGCGGAGCCGTAGTACGCGTCGTAGTAACCGGAGCTGAGCGCGTACGTCCCCAGGATGACGCGGCGCTTGACCTCGTCGCCGAAGCCCGCCTCGCGGGTGAGCGCGGTGACGTCCTCGGCCGACCTCGTGCCGTCGTCGCCGACCCGCAGGCCGTAGCGCATGGCGTCGAAGCGGGCCAGGTTGGAGGAGCACTCGGACGGGGCGATCAGGTAGTACGCGGAGAGCGCCAGATCGAAGGACGGGCAGTCCAGCTCGACGACGTCCGCGCCCAGCGACTTCAGCAGCTCGACCGACTCGTCGAACCGCTGGAGGACACCGGCCTGGTAGCCCTCGCCGCGGAACTGCTTGACGACGCCGACGCGCATGCCCTGGACGGAGCCGTTGCGGGCGGCCTCGACGACCGGCGGGACCGGCGCGTCGATGGACGTCGAGTCCAGCGGGTCGTGCCCGGCGATGGCCTCGTGGAGGAGCGCCGCGTCCAGGACCGTACGGGCACAGGGCCCGCCCTGGTCGAGGGAGGACGAGAAGGCGACCATGCCGTAGCGGGAGACGCCGCCGTAGGTGGGCTTGACGCCGACCGTGCCGGTGACGGCGGCGGGCTGGCGGATCGAGCCGCCGGTGTCCGTGCCGATGGCGAGCGGAGCCTCGTAGGAGGCCAGCGCGGCGGAGGAGCCGCCGCCGGAGCCGCCGGGGATGCGGGTGAGGTCCCAGGGGTTGCCGGTGGGGCCGTAGGCGCTGTTCTCGGTGGAGGACCCCATGGCGAACTCGTCCATGTTGGTCTTGCCGAGGATGACGACGTCGGCGGCGCGCAGCTTCCGCGTGAGCGTGGCGTCGTACGGCGGGACCCAGCCCTCCAGGATCTTGGAACCGACGGTGGTCGGCATGTCCTTGGTGGTGAAGATGTCCTTCAGCGCGAGCGGGACGCCGGCGAGCGGGCCGAGCTTCTCGCCCGCCTCCCGCTTCGCGTCCACGGCACGGGCCTGGGCGAGGGCGCCCTCGCGGTCGATGTGCAGGAAGGCGTGGACCTTCTCGTCGACCGCGTCGATCCGGGCCAGGTGGGCCTCGGTGACCTCGACGGCGGTCAGCTCGCCGGAGGCGATCTTCCCGGCGATCTCGGCCGCGGTGAGCTTGATGATGGTGCTGATGTCCGTCATGGCGGTTAGTCCTCCCCCAGGATCTGCGGCACCTTGAAACGCTGCTGCTCCTGGGCCGGGGCGCCGGAGAGCGCCTGCGCGGGGGTGAGCGACGGACGGACCTCGTCCGCGCGCATGACGTTGGTCAGCGGCAGCGGGTGGGAGGTCGGCGGTACGTCTTGGTCGGCGACCTCGGAGACGCGGGCGACCGCGCCGATGATGTCGTCGAGCTGACCGGCGAAGTGATCGAGCTCTTCGCCCTTCAGCTCCAGACGCGCCAGCCGGGCGAGGTGGGCGACCTCCTCGCGCGTGATGCCAGGCATGCAGCGATCCTCAGGGGTTGGTGTGTGGTTTTGAGCCCAATCCTATGGGGTCCGTCATGGCCGGGTGCCCCGCCCCGATCGAGCTACGCCTTTCCGGGCGGTGGGGGCCGGAAACGGGTGCGCCTGGGGCTGCGGCCCGGGGCCCGGAGGAGTGCGTCAGAGCGGGGCGGCCCTCAGGAGCTCTCGGTCTCCGCCGTCCCGTTCACCACGCCGTTCACCACGCCGTTCGCCACGCCGTTCAGCGACGCGTTCATCGAGCCGGTGGCCGACCCGGTGGCGGCCGCCGCCTGGGCCTTCAGCTCGGCGGGCCTGCGCCAGCCGTGCTCGCCGCGCGCCCGCAGCCAGGCCGTCGTCTCCTGCGGCGGCATCGCCGCCGCCACCAGCCAGCCCTGCACCGCGTCGCACCTGAGGTCCCGCAACCGCTCCCACGTCTCGTCGTCCTCGACGCCCTCGGCGACGACGACCAGACCGAGCGAGTGGGCCAGGTCGATGGTGCAGCGGACGATCTCCGCGTCCTCGTGGTCGACCGCCAGCCGGGCCACGAAGGACCGGTCGATCTTCAGCTCGCTGACCGGCAGTCTGCGCAGGTGGACCAGGGAGGAGTAGCCGGTGCCGAAGTCGTCCAGGGACATCTTCACGCCGTGCGCGGTGAGCCCGGCCAGGGTGTCGGCGGCGCGCTGCGGGTCCTCCAGCAGCACATGCTCGGTGATCTCCAGTTGGAGCGCTCCCGCGGGCACGCCGTGGCGGGCGAGACGGGCCGCGACGCCCCCCGCGAAGCCGGGAGTGTGCACGTCGCGCGGGGAGACGTTGACCGCGACGGGCACGAACAGGCCCTGCGCCCGCCAGCGGGCGACCTGGGCGAGCGCCGTCTCCAGGACGTACTCCGTGAGGTGCGGCATCAGACCGGAGGATTCGGCGATCGCGATGAACTCGTCCGGGGGGACCCGGCCGCGCTCCGGGTGCACCCAGCGCACCAGCGCCTCCAGGCCGGCGACCTGCCCGTCGAAGCGGACCTTGGGCTGGTAGTGCAGCTCGACCTCGCCCGCGTCCAGCGCCCGGCGAAGGTCGCCGAGGAGCCCGAGCCGGTCGGGGGTGTTGCTGTCCCGCTTGGACTCGTAGACCTCCACGCCCGTGCGGTCCCGCTTGGCCTGGTACATCGCGACGTCCGCCCGCCGCAGCAGGCCTTCGGCGTCCAGGGCGTGGTCGGGGTAGACGGCGACCCCGGCGCTGGCCTCCAGGACGAGGGTCAGCCCGTCGAGGTCGAGCGGTGAGGACAGCTCGGCCACCAGATGGCGGGCGACCTGCTGGGCGCTGGTGGTCGAGTCGGTGTGCGGCAGCAGCACGGCGAACTCGTCGCCGCCGAGCCGGGCGGCCTCCGCGCCGCGCGGCAGGGCGAGCCGCAGGCGCTCCGCTATCTGCAGCAGGAGCCGGTCGCCGGCCAGGTGGCCCAGGGTGTCGTTGACCGCGCGGAAGCGGTCCAGGTCGATGAGGACCAGGGCGGAGCGGGTGCCGATGGACTCCGCGTCCTCCAGCGCCGACCAGGTCCGCTCCAGCAGCCACTGACGGTTGGGCAGCCCGGTCAGCGGGTCGCGCAGCTGCTCCTCGGCGCGGGCGCGGGCGATCCAGAGCGTGGAGTCGAGGGCGATCAGCGGTACCGCGAAGAGCGGCAGCAGGACGGGCATGGACATCGCGACGGCGCAGATCAGCGGGGCGAGCCCGAGGAGCGCGACGGCGACGAGCCCCTGTCGCAGCATCGCGGTACGGGCGATGGTGGGCAGCCCGCCGTTGTGCGGGGCCTGGGCGTACCACAGCAGGACTCGGGTGACGAGCAGATACGTCGATGCCGTCAGGAGCAGTTCCGGGACGGCGGCGATGCCCCAGTCGAGTGGCCGCCAGGGTTCCTCGACGGTGGGAACCTCGCCGAACGCGGCCAGCACGAGGGCCGCCGCGCCGATGCCCAGCATGTCCACCCCGCCGTGCAGCAGCCCCTGCCACCAGCGGTGTCGGCGGGCGGTCCCGACGAGCACCACGACGGCGAGGCTGACCAGCACGGCCGGCAGCCAGCCGAACAGCAGCAGCACGGCGAGGGTGAGGGCGGCCCCGGAGCCGGTGCCGCCCCACCACCGGTCGCGGCCGAGCGCCACCAGATGGCCGACGATGATCCCGGTGAGCACGGCGAGGGACCAGCCCACCGCACCGTCCGGGAAGAGCGCGTGTCCCTGTTGAACGGTTCGGTAGGACCCGACCGCCAGCAGCACCGCGGCGATGCCCACGACGACGGCGCCCACGGGGGGCGTGAGGCCGACGAAACCTTGCAGCCGCGACACCGGTGCGGCGCTCTCGGTCGGTTTCATTCCGTCCCTCTCACAGCCGGCGGTGCCGATGTCCCTCGGTGGCGCCCGCTCCCGTGGCACCACGGCCCCGTCGAGCAGCCGTGCACGGCGGGCGCACCTCTCAACAGTAGGCCGCGGAAGGCTCCCAGGGGCAGCGCTCTACAGCTCTTGCCCGAATGCGAACCGACCACCCGTCACCATCTGCTATTGACCCGAACGGGTGGCGCGGCAGGGCCATTCGAGGAACGGCGGCCCCTTCTTCACCCCTCTGCCCCGTTTCCTTCCCCGTGGCTGGCGCGCCACGCCGGGACGGCATCTCGAAGGCGTCTCGATCCGGAGAACAGTGGGCGAACGGAGGCCCGGCGGGTGGTTACTCCCCGCTGTCCTCCGGGTCGGTGCCGGGCGCGGATTCCGGGGCGGGCAGGGCCGCCTCCTTCGCACGTTCGGGCCCCTGCTCGAGCAGGATCGCGAATCCGTCCTCGTCCAGCACGGGCACCTTCACCTGCATCGCCTTGTCGTACTTGGAGCCGGGGTTGTCGCCGACGACCACGAACGCGGTCTTCTTCGACACCGATCCGGCCACCTTCGCGCCCAGCGCCTGGAGCGCCTCCTTCGCACCGTCGCGGGTGTGGCCCGCGAGGGTGCCGGTGACGACGACGGTGAGTCCTTCGAGGGGGCGGGGGCCCTCGTCCGCCCCGGAGTCCTCGTCCGCCATCCGCACCCCGGCCTCGCGCCACTTGCGCACGATCTCGCGGTGCCAGTCCTCGGCGAACCACTGCTTGACCGAGGCCGCGATGGTCGGCCCCACGCCGTCGGCGGCGGCCAGCTCCTCCTCGCTCGCCTCGTCGATCCGGTCGATGGAGCGGAACTGACGGGCCAGCTCCTGGGCGGCGACCGGGCCGACGTGCCGGATGGAGAGCCCGGTGAGAATCCGAGCGAGCGGAGCTTCCTTGGCGGCGGCGATGCCTTCCAGCATGGCCACCGCGTTCTTCTTCGGCTCGCCCTGCTGGTTGGCGAAGACCGTCGCGATCTTCTCCTCGCCGGTCTTCGGGTCGCGCTTGGGCAGCCCGCTGTCCTGGTCCAGCACGTACGCCCGGATCGGCAGCAGTTGGTCGACGGTGAGGGAGAACAGATCGCTCTCGTCGCGCAGGACGGGCTCGGCGGGCTCCAGGGGCCGGGTCAGGGCGGCGGCGGCCACATAACCGAAGTGGTCGATGTCCAGGCTCTTGCGTCCGGCGAGGTAGAAGACGCGTTCACGCAACTGGGCGGGGCAGGTGCGGGCGTTGGGGCAGCGGAGGTCGATGTCGGCCTCCTTCATCGGGCGCAGTTCCGTCCCGCACTCGGGGCAGTGGGTCGGCATCTCGAAGGCCTTCTCGGTGCCGTCGCGCAGGTCGACGACGGGGCCGAGGATCTCGGGGATGACCTCGCCCGCCTTGCGGATGACGACGGTGTCGCCGATGAGGACGCCCTTGGCCTTGACCACGTTCTGGTTGTGCAGGGTGGCGAACTCGACCTCGGAGCCGGCTACTTCGACCGGTTCGACCTGGGCGTACGGGGTGACGCGGCCGGTGCGTCCGACGCCGACGCGGATGTTGACCAGCTTGGTGTTGACCTCCTCGGGGGCGTACTTCCAGGCGATGGCCCAGCGCGGGGCGCGCGAGGTGGAGCCCAGGCGTCCCTGGAGCGGGATCTCGTCGAGCTTGACGACGACGCCGTCGATCTCGTGCTCCACGGAGTGCCGGTGCTCGCCGTAGTACGCGATGAACTCCCGTACGCCGGCGAGGGAGTCGACGACCTTGTTGTGCTGGGCGGTGGGCAGGCCCCAGGCGTGGAGCAGCTCATAGGCGGCGGAGAGACGGTCGATGCTCAGGCCCTCGTGGGCGCCGATGCCGTGCACCACCATGTGCAGCGGGCGGGTGGCCGTGACCTTCGGGTCCTTCTGGCGCAGTGATCCGGCCGCCGCGTTGCGCGGGTTGGCGAAGGGCTTGTCGTCGGCGGCGACCAGCCGGGCGTTCAGCTCCTCGAAGTCCTCCATGGGGAAGAAGACCTCGCCGCGGATCTCGACGAGCGCGGGGATGTTCTCGCCCTGGAGGCGGTGCGGGATCTCGGCGATCGTCCGGACGTTGGGGGTGATGTCCTCGCCGGTGCGGCCGTCGCCGCGGGTCGCCGCCCGGGTCAGGCGGCCCTGCTCGTAGGTGAGGTTGACGGCGAGGCCGTCGACCTTGAGCTCGCACAGGAAGTGGTGGTCGGGGGTGCCGACGTCCTTGGCGACCCGGTCCGCCCAGGCGGCCAGCTCCACGTCGTCGAAGGCGTTGTCCAAGGAGAGCATGCGTTCGCGGTGGACCACGGAGGTGAACTCCGTGCGATAGGGCCCGGCGACCTTCTGGGTCGGGGAGTCCGGGGTGCGCAGCGACGGGTGCTCCTCCTCCAGGGCCTCCAGGGAGCGCAGCTGCCGGTCGAACTCGCCGTCGCTGACGACCGGCTGGTCCTTCACGTAGTAGCGGAAGCGGTGCTCCTCGATCTGCTCGGCCAGCAGCGCGTGCTTCTCCCGCACGTCCGCCGGAACCGAGCTCTCCTGCTCCACCCGCTCTTCGCCCGCCATCGTCCCGTCCTCCTGTGTACCCGTCGTCCCCGTCACTCAGGGTTGTCCGCGAGCGACCTCGCCGCCCGGGCGCTGTGGGCGAGCGCGGTGCGGGCGTACGCGGGCGACGCACCCGCGAGACCGCACGACGGGGTGATCGTGACGGACTCGGCGAGAGTCCCCGGATTCAGCCCCAGCCTGCTCCACAACGTCCTGACCCCCATGACGCTACCGCCCGGGTCCGACAATCCCTCCGAGGCCGCGTCGGTGGAGGGCACCACACCGAGGAAGAGCTGGGTGCCGCCCTCGACGGCTTCCCCGATCGCCTCCTCCTCACGCTCGGTGAGCAAGGAGAAGTCGAAGGAGATGCCGTCGGCCCCGGCCCGGCGCAGCAGCGCGAACGGCACCTCGGGGGCGCAGGAGTGGACGAGCGTCGTGCCGTCCTCGCCCGCCGCGGCGAGGACGTCGCGCAGGGTTCCCTCGACGACCTGGCGGTCGACGGCGCGGTAGGTGCGGTAGCCGCTGGCGGAGCGGACCCGGCCCAGCAGGACGGCGGTCAGGGAGGGTTCGTCGAGCTGGAGGACGACCTGCGCCCCGGGCATCCGGCGGCGGACCTCAGCGAGGTGGGCGCGGAGCCCCTCGGCCAGGGAGCCGGCCAGGTCGCGGCAGGCGCCGGGGTCGGCCAGCATGGCCTCGCCGCCGCGCAGTTCCAGTGCTCCGGCCAGCGTCCAGGGGCCGACGGCCTGGACCTTGAGCAGGCCTTCGTACCCCTGGGTGAACTCCTCCAGGGCGTCCAGGTCCTCCCCCAGCCAGGAACGGGCACGGCGGGTGTCGCGGCCGGGCCGGTCGCTGATCCGCCAGCCGCTCGGCTCGACGTGTCCGTACATCTCGACGAGCATGCCGATGGTCCGGCCGATCATGTCGGCGCCCGGCCCGCGCGCGGGCAGTTCCGCCAGGTACGGCATGCCCTGCCCGTCGGCGAAGGAACCGGTGACGGTCTTCGCCGCCTCCCTCGCGTCTCCCCCGGGCATCGACCCGATGCCGGTCGCCGGACACCCGCTGAACTTGCTCTTCTCGCTCACGCGGGAAGCCTACGGTCCGGGGCGGGAGGCCCGCCCCCCGGGACGCCAGCAGTTCCTCGGGACGTCAGCGGCCGGGGCGGACGGTGAGGTCGTTGACCTCGGCGTCGCGCGGCAGGTCGATCGCCATCAGGATCGTGGTGGCCACCGACTCGGGGTCGATCCAGCGGGCCGCGTCGTACTCCTTGCCCTCCTGCTGGTGCACCTTGACCTGCATGGGGCTGGCGGTGCGGCCCGGGTAGACGGTGGTGACGCGCACCCCGTTGCCGTGCTCCTCGTGGCGCAGGGAGTCGGCGAGCGCCTTGAGGCCGTGCTTGCTCGCGGCGTAGGCGCTCCAGCCGGCGTGGGCGGCGAGCCCCGCCCCGGAGTTCACGAACAGGACCTGGCCCTGGGAGACGCGGAGCTGCGGGAGCAGGAGGCGGGTGATCTCGGCGGGGGCGATCAGGTTGGCGTTGAGCTGGAAGTGCCAGGCCTTGGGGGTGAGCTCGCCGACCTCGCCGAGCTCGACGACGCCCGCGATGTGCAGCAGGGTGTCGATCCGCTCGGGCATGGGCTGCTGGCCGAACGCCCAGGACAGCCGGTCGGGGTTGCCGAGATCGCCGACGAGGGTGCGCGCGCCCGGGTAGCGGTCGGCGAACTCCTTGGCGCGGCCGGCGTCGCGGGCGAGCAGGACGACGTCGTCGCCGCGCTCCTGGAGACGGCGGGCGACAGCGGCCCCGATGCCGGAACCGGCGCCGGTGATGAGGTGGGTAGACATGGTGCGATCCTAGGACCGCACCTGGTCGCCGGTGACCGGCGGACTCCTCACTGGTGACCGGCGGACTCCTCCAGGTAGGCGAGCGCGCCGACGCCGTCCTTGGCGAAGAAGACCAGGTCGGTCAGCGGGATGGGCAGGAAGCCCTCGTCCTCCATGCGCTGGAACTGCTGGCGCAGGCCGTCGTAGAAGCCCGCCGTGTTCAGCAGGACGACCGGCTTGGTGTGCTTGCCGTGCTTCTTCAGCTCCAGGATCTCGGTGGCCTCGTCGAGCGTCCCGGTCCCACCGACCATGATCACGACCGCGTCGGCCTTCGCCAGGAGCAGCGCCTTGCGCTCCGCGAGGTCACGGGCGATCACCATCTCGTCGGCGTTCGTGCGGGCCTTCGCGGCGAGGAAGTCGACCGATACGCCCACGAGCCGCCCGCCCGCCGCCTGCACGCCGTCCGCGACGACCTTCATCAGCCCGCTCTCCGATCCGCCCCAGACGAGGGTGTGCCCGCCCCTGCCGAGCAGCTCGGCGAACTCCCGGGCGGGCACGGTGTAGCGGTCGTCGAGGTCGGCGGCGGAGAGAAAGACGCAGATGTTCATGGGCCAACCGTACGATCCGCCTCGGACACTCCCCCGCTCGCTCCCTCGTTCCGGGGAGAATTCCGGTCACGGCGGCCGGGGCGGGAAGAATACGGGCGCGTACGCCGCTGGAACCGGCATGACTGCCACGCGAGGACACCGCATCACCGTCGAGCCGGCCACCGAGCACGTCCGGGTGGTGCACGACGGACAGCTTCTGGCCGAGAGCCGCCGCCCGCTCGTGCTCCGCGAGACCGGCTGCCCGGCCCGCTACTACCTGCCGCCCGAGGACGTCCGCACCGACCTGCTCTCCCCCTCGGACACCTCCACCCACTGCCCGTTCAAGGGGGACGCCTCCTACTGGTCCCGCCCCGGGGCCGCCGATCTCGTCTGGGCGTACCCGGACCCGAAGCCCGAAGTCGCCGCGATCAAGGACCACTTCTGCTTCTACGCGGCGGAGACGGTGGCCGGCTGACTGCCGGACGCCCGCCCGTAAAGTTTTTCCGGGTGGAGCGATGAGTTTGCCGGACCGCCCCGGTCTCCTCTCCCATGGACAGGATTCTCTCCGCCGACGGGACGCCGATCGCCTACCGACGCCAGGGCGACGGCCCGCCGCTGGTGCTGGTCGGCGGGGCGCTGAGCGCCTCGGCGGCCGACGCCCCGCTGGCCTCCCTGCTCGCTCCGCGCTTCACGGTGCTCACCTACGACCGCCGGGGCCGGGGCGCCAGCGGTGACGTCGGGCGCTGTTCCGTGGCGCGGGAGGTCGAGGATCTGGCCGCCGTCGTCGGGGTCGCCGGGGCGGGCGCGTCCGTCTTCGGGATGTCGTCGGGCGGGGCGCTGGCTCTGGAAGCGGTCGCCGTCGGGCTGTCGGTAGAGCTGCTCGCCGTGTACGAGCCGCCCTATACGCCGGGCGCGTCGGGGCTGCTGTTCAAGGCCCGCTGCACGGCCCGGTTGCACCGGCTGCTGGCGGTCGGGGACCGGGGCGGGGCGGTGGAGCTGTTCCTCTCGATGACGGGCGTCGCGGAGGAGACGGCCGCCCGGATGCGGCGCACCCCGCACTGGGCGGAGCTGGAGGCGATGGCGCATACCCTGGCGTACGACGACGCCCTGCTGGGCGACGGGTCGGTCCCGGTCGAGCGGTTCGCGGCCGTCGCGGCCCGGACGCTGGTGATCTGCGGCGGCTTCAGCAGCCCTCCGGCGCGCGCGGCGACCCGGTCCCTGGCCGAGGCCCTGCCGCGCGGCCGGCACCGCACGCTGACGGGCCAGATGCGCGAGGTGGCGCCTCAGGTGCTCGCGCCGGTGCTGGCGGAGTTCTTCGCCAAGGACGTGTACGCGTACCGGCAGGCGTCGTAGGCCTTCTCGCGCGCCGGCCGCCGCGGGGCCGCCCTCCGGCCGGTCCGGCCGGAGGGCCCCGACGTCAGACGCCCGTCGCCGCCCGCTCGCGGCGGGACGTCGTGGCGATGGTGGCCGAGCCGACCACGCGGGTGCCGTCGTACAGGACGACCGCCTGGCCGGGGGCCACCCCCCGGACCGGCTCGGTGAAGGTGACGTTCAGCTCCGTGCCGTCCACCAGCTCGGCCGTGACCTCGGTCTCGCCGCCGTGGGCGCGGAGCTGGGCGGTGTACGTGCCGGGGCCGGACGGGGGCGTTCCGCACCACCGGGGCTTGATGGCGGTCAGCGAGGTCACGTCGAGGGCCTCGACGGGGCCGACGGTGACGGTGTTGTTCACCGGGGAGATGTCGAGGACGTAGCGCGGCTTGCCGTCGGGGGCCGGGTGGCCGATCTTCAGGCCCTTGCGCTGACCGATGGTGAAGCCGAAAGCGCCCTCGTGGGTGCCCAGCTTCGCACCGGACTCGTCGAGGATGTCGCCCTCGGCCGGGCCGCCGAGGCGGTTCGCCAGGAAGCCCTGGGTGTCGCCGTCGGCGATGAAGCAGATGTCGTGGCTGTCGGGCTTCTTGGCGACGGCCAGGCCCCGGCGCTCGGCCTCGGCGCGGATCTCGTCCTTCGTGGTGAGGGTGTCGCCGAGGGGGAACATGGCGTGGGCGAGCTGCTTCTCGTCCAGGACGCCGAGCACGTAGCTCTGGTCCTTGGCCATGTCGGAGGCACGGTGCAGCTCGCGGCTGCCGTCCTCGGTGAGCACGACGGTGGCGTAGTGGCCGGTGCACACGGCGTCGAAGCCCAGGGCGAGGGCCTTGTCGAGCAGCGCGGCGAACTTGATCTTCTCGTTGCAGCGCAGGCAGGGGTTGGGGGTACGCCCGGCCTCGTACTCCGCGACGAAGTCCTCGACGACGTCCTCGCGGAAGCGTTCCGCCAGGTCCCAGACGTAGAAGGGGATACCGATGACGTCGGCCGCGCGGCGGGCGTCCCGGGAGTCCTCGATGGTGCAACAGCCGCGCGCCCCGGTCCGGAAGGACTGGGGATTCGCGGACAGGGCGAGGTGGACACCGGTCACGTCGTGGCCCGCCTCGACGGCGCGGGCCGCGGCGACGGCGGAGTCCACGCCGCCCGACATGGCGGCGAGGACACGCAGGGGGCGCTGGGAAGTCTGAGTCATAGCTCCTCCAGGGTACGGGTCGCCGGGAACCGAACGCTCGCGGATATGCGTTGACGATCACATGGGGAACAACGGGAGCACCCGGGGCGCGCGAAAGCCCTCGGGAAAGTCTTCGGGCTCGACTTCGGGCTCGACTTCGCGGAAGAAGCCGGCGAGCGGCGTCAGCCGGCGCGCGCTGCTGATCGGCGGAGGTGCGGTGGCGGCCGCCGGTACCGCCGCCGTGCTCGCGCGCGACCGGGTCAAGCGCCTGTGGTGGCAGGTGCCCGGGGTGGAGAAGCCCCGGAAGCCGGGCGAGCTGGACTACGCGGGGGCGACCTGGGTGGCCGCGTCGGAGGCGAACTGGCGGCGGGCGGACCGGCCGGACGACTTCACGATCGACCGCGTGATCATCCACGTCACCCAGGGCAGCTTCGCCAGTGCGGTGCGGGTGTTCCAGGACCCCGGCCACCAGGCCGCTACGCACTACATCGTGGGGCAGGACGGGCGGGTGGTGCAGATGATCCGCGAGCTCGACGTGGCCTACCAGGCGGGCGACCGCGCGTACAACGAGCGCGGCGTCGGCATCGAGCACGAGGGGTTCGTGGACCGGCCGAAGGACCTCACGAAGGCGATGTACGAGTCCTCGGCGCGGCTCACGGCGTCGATCTGCGCGCGGCACGGCATACCCGTCGACCGGGAGCACATCATCGGGCACGTGGAGGTGCCGGGAACCGACCACACGGATCCGGGCCCGCACTGGGACTGGGACCGGTACCTGGAGCTGGTGCGCCGGGCCGCGACGGCACCGCCCAGCCCTTCCCCGACGCCGTCGGCGAAGGCGTAGCGGCGCCCGACGGCTCACGGGCGTCCGGCTGAGCCCCGCCGTCAGCTGAGCCCGGCCGTCCTCGCCCGCTCCACCGCCGGGCCGATCGCCTCGGCCAGCGCCTTCACGTCGTCCTCGGTCGAGGTGTGGCCGAGCGAGAAGCGCAGGGTGCCCCGGGCCAGCTCCGGATCGGTGCCGGTGGCGAGCAGGACGTGGCTGGGCTGGGCGATCCCGGCGGTGCAGGCGGAGCCGGTGGAGCATTCGATGCCCTGGGCGTCCAGCAGCAGGAGGAGGGAGTCGCCCTCGCAGCCCGGGAAGCTGAAGTGGGCGTTGGCCGGGAGGCGTCCGGCCGGATCCGGGTCGCCGCCGAGCACGGCGTCCGGCACGGCACGGCGCACGGCGGCCACGAGGTCGTCGCGCAGGGAGCCGACGCGCCGGGCGAACTGCTCGCGCCGCTCGGCCGCCAGCCGTCCGGCGACCGCGAAGGAGGCGACGGCGGGCACGTCCAGGGTGCCGGAGCGCACATGCCGCTCCTGGCCGCCGCCGTGCAGGACGGGCACGGGGGTGTGATCGCGGCCCAGCAGCAGCGCGCCGATGCCGAACGGACCGCCGATCTTGTGCCCGCTGACCGTCATCGCGGCCAGCCCGGAGCGGGCGAAGTCGACCTCCAGCTGGCCGAAGGCCTGGACCGCGTCGGCGTGCATGGGGATGGAGAACTCGGCCGCCACCGCCGCCAGTTCTCGGACCGGCATGATGGTGCCGATCTCGTTGTTGGCCCACATCACGGTGATCATCGCGATGTCGTCGGGGTCGCGGAGGATCGCCTCGCGCAGGTCTTCGGGGTGGACCCGGCCGTGGCGGTCGACCGGGAGGTAGTCGACGGTCGCTCCCTCGTGCTCCGCGAGCCAGTCGACGGCGTCCAGGACGGCGTGGTGCTCGACGGGGCCGGCGAGGACCCGGGTGCGGCGGGGGTCGGCGTCGCGCCGGGACCAGTAGAGGCCCTTCACCGCGAGGTTGTCGGCCTCCGTCCCCCCGGAGGTGAGAACCACCTCGCTGGGGCGTGCGCCGAGGGCGTCGGCGAGTGCCTCTCTGGACTCCTCGACGGTACGGCGGGCCCGGCGTCCGGCGGCGTGCAGTGAGGACGCGTTGCCGGTGGCGGAGAGCTGGGCGGTCATCGCCTCGATCGCTTCGGGAAGCATCGGGGTGGTCGCGGCGTGGTCGAGGTAAGCCATGGTGGAGCCGATTCTACGAGCCCGGGGTGGGGCGCATGTCGGGCGCGTCACGGGCAGGCCCCCGCGCACGCCCGCGGACGCCCGGCCCCGGGCGCGGTGGGCCGGCCCGGAGGCCGGCGGGAAGCCCGGCCCGGAGCCCGGTCCGGTACGGGGGAGGGCGGCTCGCGGGGCCGCGTCGGGGTCGTGCGTCAGCCGCCGAGACTCCAGGAGAGCGTGCCGTTGACGGTGACCAGGACGGCGAGCACGGCGAGGTCGGCGATGCCCAGGGCGAGTCCCAGGCGGGCGCGTCCCGGGCGGCTGGTGCGGCGGGCCAGGGCCAGCAGGGCCATGACGATCGCGGTCGGCCCGAGCAGGACGTTGAAGACCAGCAGCCCGACGAGGCCGAGGACGAACGAGGCGACGGCCAGACCGTCCGCCTCCCGGCCCATGGCCCGGGGGGCGACGGCGGCACCCGTACCCGCGACGGGGGCGGGGGCGGAAGCCACGCCCGTCTCGGCACGGTTATCGGTCATGGCGCCGGTACCGGCCTGGGAATCGGCATCGGCCGCGCGGTGGGCGACGTCGGTGGGGGGCATGGTGCGAGCTCCTTCGGATCGGTCCGGGGCACGGCAGGCTCGGCGGGTGCGGGTGCGGGTGCGGGAGCGAGGCCGGGTACGGCAGTCGGGTCAGCGGGGGCGGCGCGGCGCGCGCTCGCGCACGGCGAAGATCAGCAGCCAGCAGCCGATCACGGTCGCGGCGGCCAGGGAGAGCGGCAGCGGGACATGGGCGACCGTCCCGAGGACGATGCCCAGCAGAAACAGCGCGGCGACGAGGACGAGCACGGCGGAACCTCTCTGTGCGGCGACGGGAGCCGTTCGGCAGGTGCGGGGAAACCATTCAGAGTACGAGTGTTCACTGACTTTCGAGTCTAAACCCCCGACCCCTACCTCGACCCGGAGAACGGTTGTTTACTGAATGGCATGAGTCACACCCCCACCGGAGCCCGCCAGGCCCAGAAGCTCAGGACGCGCCAGTCCCTCCTGGACGCGGCGCTCGCCCTGCTGGAGCACCAGAGCCTGAGCAGCCTGGGGCTGCGGGAGGTCACCCGGGCCGCCGGGGTCACCCCGACGGCCTTCTACCGGCACTTCGAGGACACCGCCGCGCTCGGCGTGGCCCTGGTCGAGGAGACCCTGGGCAGCCTGCACGGGCTCATCGGCGCGGTGCTCGCGGAGACGGGTGACAGCGAGGAACGGCTGGACCGCAGCGTGGAGGTGATAGCGCGTCATGTCGGCGCGCAGCCGGCGCACTTCCGGTTCATCGCCCGTGAGCAGCACGGCGGCGTGGGACCGGTGCGCACGGCCATCGCCGCCCAACTGCTGCGGTTCGCGGAGGAGGTGGCGCTTGCGCTGCGCGAGGAGCCGGGGTCGGCCGGGTGGAGCACGGAGGACCTGCTGATGCTGGGCGGCCTCTACGTGGACCACATGGTGATCACCGCTTCGGCCCTGCTGGAGGCGGGTCCGGCGGGCGAGCGGGAGGTCGTCCGGGTGGCCCGGCGTCGGCTGCGGCTGGTCTCGATCGGCCGCGAGCACTGGCTGGACGGGAGACAGCCGCTCGACCCTCCGGTAACAGCTTGACCCTCCCGTAACAGGAGGCCCTACGGTCCCCGGGTATGAAGATCGTCGTCCATGACACCGCCTCCGCCCACCTCGACCTCCTGCGCCGCCCCGTGGCCCAACGACCCGGCGCCCTGGGCGAGATGCTCGCCCCGTTGCAGGAGGTGATGGGCCGGGTGGGGGTCGGGGACCTCGTCGAGAGGCACCGCGCGGGCAGCGGGTTCCCGCTCGACCGGGACGACTCCCGCCACCGGGAGGCCCTGGAGCGGATGCGGGAGGCCCGGGTGTGGCAGCGGATCGAGGATTCCCTCGCCGCCGCGCGGGAGCGGCTGGGCGCGGCGGCGCCCGATGCGCGGACCGCCGGCACCGTGCACGTGGTCCTGGTGCTCGGCGACCCGGACGACCCGATGATGCGCCTCAACCAGGGCTACTTCGGCATCGGCGGTATTCCGGGCGCGATCCTGCTGATGATGTGGCCCACCGCGACCGGCCTCGCCAAGATCGAGCACGCCGCCGCCCACGAGCTGCACCACAACGTCCGCTACGCCAACGTGGACTGGGACCCGATGGCGGTCACCGTCGGCGAGCAGGTCGTGGCCGAGGGGCTGGCCGAGGCCTTCGTACGGGAGCTGGCGGGCGAGGGCGCCATGGGCCCCTGGGCGACCTCGCTGTCCGGCGCGGAGCTGGACGACGCCTGCGCGAAGGTCGCGGCCGGGATCGACGTGGCGGGCATGCAGAACCTGTCCCCGTACGTGTTCGGCGACCGCACCGCCCTCCAGATGGGTCAGCAGCCGGTCGGGCTGCCGGACTTCGCCGGCTACGCGGCCGGGCTGCGCTTCGCCGACGCCCACCTCGCGGCCTCCGGGCTGACCGCCGCCGCGAGCGTCGCCCTGCCCGCGCGCGAGGTTCTCCGACACGCGGGCGTCGCGACCATCGCGTGACCCGGCCCGGGGGCCTCCGACTCCGGTTCCGGGAGACTGGACCGATGAGGAGCGAGGACCGGGGCCCCGAGGTACCGCCCGCCGACGGCCTGACCGTCGGCCGGACGGCCGGGCTCGTCGGGGTCAGTGTGAAGACGCTGCACCATTGGGACGCGATCGGCCTGGTGCGGCCGGGCGGGCGTACGAGGGCCGGGTACCGGGTGTACGGGGACGACGACGTCGCCCGGCTCCACCGGGTCCTCGTCTACCGGGAGATCGGCATCCCGCTCGCCGCGATCGGGCG
Source organism: Streptomyces sp. NPDC021019 (assembly GCF_044333295.1). Taxonomy (NCBI): domain Bacteria; kingdom Bacillati; phylum Actinomycetota; class Actinomycetes; order Kitasatosporales; family Streptomycetaceae; genus Streptomyces; species Streptomyces sp. NPDC021019. The sequence goes on along the minus strand of NZ_JBIRQR010000001.1, from coordinate 2,092,352 downwards.
CCTCCTGGACGACCCGGAGGTCGACGCGCGCGAGCATCTGCGGCGGCAGCGGGGGCAGCTCGCGGAGCGGATCTCCCGGCTGGAGCGGATGGTGGGCGCGGTGGACCGCATGTTGCTGGAGTCGAAGCCGGGGATCCGGCTGACGCCCGAGGAACAAGTGGAGATCTTCGGGGCCGACTGGGAGCCCGCCCGGACCGAGGAGGCCGAGGAGCGCTGGGGCGGCACGGAGCAGTGGGCGCAGTACGCGGAGCGGGCGGCCCGGATGAGCCGCGAGGACTGGAAGGACGTGGCGGCGGCGGTCGAGGCCCTGAACGCGGACCTCGCCACCGCGTACCGTACGGGTGTGGCTCCCGGGTCGAGGGTCGCGGACGCCCTCGCGGAGCGGCACCGCGCGCAGATCTCGACGTATTTCGACTGCACGTACGCCATGCAGGTCTGCATCGGCCGGACGTATGCCACCGACCCCGGCTACGTCGCGCACTACGACGCGATCGCGCCGGGACTCGGCGACTGGCTGTGCGAGGTGATCGCCGCGAACGCCGGGGCCCACGGCGTCGATCCGGAGTCCGCGGTCTGGGAGTGAAGGGCCGTCAGGCGGTGCGCGGCGCCTTGGCCAGCTGGCGGGACTGGGCGACGAGACGGTCGGCGCTGTCCCAGACCTCCGCGTCCTCCTCCAGGAAGCCGCCCGCGAGGTTGCGGGTGGTGATGGAGACGCGCAGCGGGCCCGGGGCGGGGCGGCAGCGGATGTGGGCGGTCAGCTCGACGGTGGGGGTCCAGCCGGACAGGCCCAGCTCGAACGAGGTCGGCGGCAGGGCGTCCACCGTCAGCAGCAGCGACAGCGGGTCCGGGTCGCGGCCGTCGGCCAGGCCGAACCAGCCGCGCATCTCGCCCTTGCCGGACGGGGCTCCGACGGCCCAGCCGACGGTCGCCGGGTCGAGCTTGATGTCCAGGCGGTCGGTGATGGCGGAGCTGCCGGGAATCCTCGGCGCGCCGTCGCTCGGGCCGAGGCAGCGGGCCCGGTCGGGCATGGCCGGCGGCAGGGCCGTCGTGCGGACGTCGTCGGGGAGGGCGTCCAGGTCTCCGTAGGTGGCCAGGACCCGGATGCGCTCGATCTCGCTGCCGTCCTCGGCGTACTGGAAGAGGGAGGCCTGGCCCGTGGAGAGGGTGCGGCCGGTGCGGACGACCTGGGTGCGGATCACGGCGGGGCCGGGCGCGGAGGCGGTGAGGTAGTGCGCCGAGACGGAGAACGGGTCGGAGTGCGGCAGCGCCTCGCCCAGGGCCCGGCCGAGCAGGGCCAGCAGATAACCGCCGTTGACGGCGTGGATGATGGTCCAGCCCGCGGAGAGCTCGGCGTCGTAGACCCCGTCCTCGCGCAGGGTGACCGCGGTGTCCCGGTCGAACTCGCTGTCGCCGATGGTTGCCCGTGCGGTCTGCGCCGCCTCAGTCGCTGCCTGTGCCATGGCATGCACGGTACATGGATCTGACTACTGAGCGGTAGCTTTATGGGGGTCGGATCACCGCGCGGAAGATCCTAGGTGGCCGCCGGGCCCTCCTCGGCGCGGGCGGAGGAGCGGTTGTACGCGCGGGGCGCCCGCCAGTGGAAGCGCAGCGCCAGCAGTCGCAGGGCGAACGCGGCGATCACCGCCATTCCGCTGGTCAGCGCGTTGAGGGTGTCGAAGCGGATGCACAGGGCGACCATGGTCGCGCCGACGATCGCGGGCACCGCGTACAGGTCGCGGTCCCAGCGCAACAGGGAGGGCACCTCGTTGGCCAGCACGTCGCGCAGCACACCGCCACCGACCGCGGTGGCCAGGCCCAGCGCCGCCGACGCGGTGAGCCCGAGGCCGTACTCGTACGCCTTCACCGTGCCGGTCACGCAGAACAGGCCGAGCCCCGCCGCGTCGAAGACGTTGACGCCGGCCTGGATGCGCTCCACGTGCGGGTGGAGGAAGAAGACCAGGACGGCGGCGAACAGCGGGGTGGTGAAGTAGCCGAGGTCGGTGAAGGCGGCGGGTGGGATCGCGCCGATCATCACGTCACGGAACAGCCCTCCGCCCAGCGCTGTCACCTCCGCGAGAACCGCGATGCCGAAGACGTCGAAGTTCTTGCGGACGGCGAGCAGGGCGCCCGAGATCGCGAAGACGAAGATCCCGACGAGGTCGAGCGCATGCTGGACGGAGGGCGTGAACAGTTCGGTGAGCACCGGGCAATTGTGCCGGTGCCGGGCGCTCCCTAGGCCTTCGGGCCGCCCTCCGTCCGTTCCGTGGCGTCCGCGGCCTTCTCGGTGCCGACCGCAGCCCTCTCCGTGGTGTCCGCGGCCTTCTCGGTGGCCTCCGCGTCGGCCTGGGCCGGTACGGTCGCGGGCTCCTTCGCGGGAACCCCGGCCTCGCTCTCCGCGGTCTCCACCGCTTCGGCCGCCACCTCTTCCGTGCCGATGACCGCCTCGATGCCCGTGGCCAGGGTCTGCTTCACCGTCCCGGCCTCGATCTCGGCCGTGAAGTGGCAGGCCACCTTGTGCCCGTCGCCGGTGTCCAGCAGCGGCGGGCGCTCCGTGGCGCACTTGGTCTCCTGCACCCACGGGCAGCGGGTGTGGAACCGGCAGCCGGCCGGCGGGTTCGCCGGGGAGGGGAGGTCACCGTGGAGGAGGATCCGCTCGCGGCGGTCCTCGACCTCGGGGTCGGGCACCGGGACCGCCGACATCAGCGCCTTGGTGTACGGGTGCCGGGGCCCCGCGTACAGCGCGTCGCTCGGGGCCTCCTCGACGAGCCCGCCGAGGTACATCACCCCGATGACGTCCGAGATGTGCCGGACCACGGCGAGGTCGTGCGCGATGACCAGATAGGTCAGGCCGAGGGACTCCTGGAGCTCCTCCAGCAGGTTGATCACCTGCGCCTGGACCGAGACGTCCAGCGCGGAGACCGGCTCGTCGCAGATGATCACGTCCGGCTCCAACACCAGCGCGCGGGCGATGCCGATGCGCTGGCGCTGGCCGCCGGAGAACTCGTGCGGGTAGCGGGACATCGCGTTGGACGGCAGGCCGACCTTGGCGAGGATGGACTCGATCTTCTTCCGGCGCTCCGCCGCGTCCTTCCCGATGCCGTGGGCTGCCATGCCCTCGGCGAGGATGGACTCGATGTTCTGCCGGGGGTTGAGGCTTCCCAGCGGGTCCTGGAAGACCATCTGGAGGCGGCGGCGGAAGGCCCGCATCTCCTCGGAGGGCAGCTTCGCCAGGTCGGTGCCGTCGAAGACGACCGCGCCCTCGGTGATGTCGTTCAGCCGCAGGACCGCACGGCCGAGCGTCGTCTTGCCGCAGCCCGACTCGCCGACCAGCCCGTACGTCTGACCGGCCTCGACGCTCAGCGAGACGCCGTCGACCGCGTAGACGTGGCCCACCGTACGGTCGAAGAGGAGGCCCTTCTTGACCGGGAAGTGGACTTTGACGCCGTCCAGTTCGAGAAGGCTCATGCCGGGACCTCCGCCTCGGGCAGGACCGGGTTGAGGCAGCGCACCTGGTGTCCGGCCGTGCGTGGTTCGGTCAGTTCGGGAGTGCCGGTGAGGCACTCCATCGTGTAGTGGTCGCACCGGGGTGCGAACGCGCAGCCGTCGGCCCAGGCGATCTTGTCGTTGATGGACCCGCGGATCGGGCGCAACGGCTCGCCGCGCGGCGCGTCCAGCCGCGGGATGGAGCCGAGCAGCCCGTGCGCGTACGGATGGGTGGGGTGGGCGAACAGCTCGCGGCGGCCCGCCGATTCCACCGCCCGTCCCGCGTACAGGACGTTGACCTCGTCGCAGAGGCCGGCGACGACGCCGAGGTCGTGCGTGATCATCAGCAGGGCGGTGCCCTCCTGGTCGACCAGCTCCTTCAGGAGCTCCAGGATCTGCGCCTGGATGGTCACGTCCAGCGCGGTCGTCGGCTCGTCGGCGATCAGCAGCCGGGGCGCGCAGGCGACCGCCATGGCGATCAGCGCCCGCTGGCGCATACCGCCGGAGAGCTGGTGCGGGTACTCCTTGAGCCGCCGGTCCGGGTCGGGGATGCCGACCCGGTCGAGCAGGGACGCGGCTTCCTTGCGGGCCTTCTCGCCCTTCAGCCCGCGGTGGCGCTGGAGGATCTCGGTGACCTGGATCCCGATGGGGACGACCGGGTTCAGCGAGGAGAGCGGATCCTGGAAGATCATCGCCAGCTGGCTGCCGCGCAGGTCGCGGAGCTTGCGCTCGTTCATGGTCAGCAGGTTCTGGCCGTCGAACTCGGCACGGCCGCCGACGCGCACGCCCTTGCGGGGCAGCAGCCCCATCAGGGCGAGCGAGGTGACGGACTTGCCGCAGCCCGACTCGCCGACCAGGCCCACGACCTGGCCCTGGTCGACCTCGAAGGAGACACCGTCCACGGCCGTGGCGTCCTTGCGGCCGCGGGCGGTGAAGGTGACGCTGAGTTCCTCAACGGAGAGCAGTGACATGGGACTTCAGCCTCGCAACTTCGGGTCGAGGGCTTCGCGCATGGCCTCGCCGAGCAGGGTGAAGCCGAGGGCGGTGATGATGATCCCGACGGCCGGGTAGGCGGCCATCATCGGCTCGTTGTCGAAGAAGCGCTGCGCCTGGGAGAGCATCACGCCCCACTCGGGAACGGCCGGGTCGGGGTTGCCGAGGCCCAGGTAGGAGAGGGCCGCGGCCTCGATGATCGCGGTGGCCAGGCTCAGCGTGGCCTGGACGATCACCGGGCTCAGCGAGTTCGGCAGGATCTGCGTGAGCACGATCCGCTTGCGCCGGATGCCGACCGCCTTCGCGGCGAGCACGTAGTCCGCGCCGCCCTGGACCAGCATCGAACCGCGCAGCAGGCGGGCGAAGATGGGGATCTGGACGACACCCACGGCGATCATCACGGTGGTCAGCGACTGGCCGAGGACCGCGGCGATGGAGACCGCGAGCAGCAGCGAGGGCAGCGACAGCATGATGTCGGTGAAACGCATGATCACGGTGTCGACGCGCTGGCCGACCTTGCCGCCGAGGGTGGCGGCGGCTCCGGAGCCCACACCGACCAGCGCGCCGATGATCAGCCCGATCAGCATGGAGACGACACCGACGAGCAGCGTCTGCCGGGCCCCGACGAGCCAGCGGGAGAACATGTCGCGGCCCAGGTGGTCCAGGCCGAACCAGTTCTCGCCGCGCATGCCGATGAACTTGCCCTGGTTGGGGAAGACCTCGCTGCGCCAGTTCTGCGCGGTGGCTCCGTGCGGGGCCAGCATCGGTCCGACGATGGCGACGAGAACGAACGTGGCGATGATCGCCGCGCCGATGATCGCCATCTTGCTGGAGCGCATGCGGCGGAACGCCTCGCGCCACAGGCTGGTGCCGGTGACGGTCTCGGAGCTCTGGGTGAGCTCGGCGAGACGGTCGATCTTGTCTGCTTTGTTGGTCAGGATCGTCACGTCAGTGCACCCGCACTCTCGGGTCGATGATGCTGTACGCGAGGTCGACCAGCAGGTTGATCAGCACGTACACCATCGCGATGAAGAGAATGAACCCGACGAGGACCGGGTAGTCGCGGCCGTCGATCGCGGTACGGATGAAGGAGCCGATGCCGCCGAAGTCGAAGACGGACTCGGTGAGCACCGCACCGGAGAGCAGGCTGCCGGTCAGCAGGCCGACCGCGGTGATCACGGGCAGCAGGGCGTTGCGCAGTACGTGGCGCCCGCGGACGGTCTTCTTGTCGAGGCCCTTGGACTCGGCGGTGCGGATGTAGTCCTCGCCGAGTACCTCCAGGACGCTGGCGCGGGTCATCCGGACGATGACGGCGAGCGGGATCGAGGCGAGGGCGACGGCGGGCAGGACCAGGTGCATGAGCGCGTCCCAGCTGGCGTCGAACTCGCCTGTCAACAGGCCGTCCAGGACCGCGAATCCGGTGACGTCGGTGGCGTTGATGCCGGTGTCGAGCCGGCCCTGGCTCGGGAACCAGCCCAGCTCCACGGAGAAGATCCCGCGCAGCAGCATGGCCAGGAAGAAGACCGGGATGCAGATGCCGAGCAGCGATCCGGAGACGGAGGCGACGTCCAGCCAGCCACCGCGGTGCTTGGCCGCCAGGTAGCCCATCGGGATGCCCACGACCACGGCGATCAGGATCGCGGCGACGCTGAGCTCCACGGTGGCCGGGAAGCGCAGGGTGAATTCGTCCCACACCGGCTGGCCGGTCTGGGTGGAGGTTCCGAGGTCGAGCTCGAAGATGCGCTTGAGGAACCGCCAGTACTGGACGTGGACCGGCTCGTCGAGCCCGAGTGCCCTGTTGATTCTCGCTACTTCGGCTTCGGTGGCCCGCTCGCCCAGGATCGCTGAGGCGGGTCCGCCGGGCAGTCGGTTCAGCCAGAGGAACAGCAGGACCGACAGGCCGAGCAGGGTGGGAATGAGCTGGAGAAGTCTTCTGACGACGAGTCGCAGCACCCCGCATGCCCCTTTCTCACGTGCGTCGATGCGGGTCCGCCCGGCCACCTGGTTGCTGTGGCCGGGCGGACCCGCTGGTGTGCGATTACTTGAAGGAGACCTCGGCGAAGTTCTCCTGTGTCAGCGGGGAGACCTTCGGCGGGTTGACGTTCTTGGCGAACGCGATGGCCGGCGGCGACGACGAGATCGGCACGCCCGGGACGTACTCCGCGATCGCCTCGTTGGCCTTCTGGTACGCCGCGGTGCGGGCGGCCGGGTCGGTGACCTTGGAAGCGGCGTTCACGGCGTCGAAGACCTTCTGGTCCTTGAAGCCCCACTGCTTGTCGGGCCCGGCGAACCAGGTGCCGATGAAGTTGTAGCCGTCGTTGAAGTCACCGGTCCAGCCGAGCATGTGCAGGGCGCAGGAGCCCGCCTCGGTGGCGTCCAGGTAGTCCGGGGCCCACTTCATGGCCTTCGGCTTGACGGTGATGCCGGCCTTCTCCAGGTCGGCCTTCATCAGCTCGAACATGTCCTGCGGGGCGGGCATGTAGGGACGGGTGACCTCGGTCGGGTAGCAGAAGTCGATGGTGAGCTTCTCCGCACCGGCCTGCTTGAGGAGGTCCTTCGCCTTGGCGGTGTCGAACGGGTACGTCTTCACCTTGTCCGAGTAGCCGGCGACCGTGTCGGGCATGAACTGGGTCGCGACCTTGCCGCCCTCGGGCAGCTGGGTGTTGACGAGGTTCTCGCGGTCGATGGCGTGCGTGATCGCCTGACGGACCTCGGGCTTCTTCAGCGCCGGGTTCGCCGACTGGCTCATGCCGAGGTAGAAGATGTTGAAGACGTCACGGGTCGGGACCTCGTAACCCTCCTTCTCCAGCGTCGTCACATCGGCCGGCGCGACCAGGTCGTAGCCGTCGATGTCGCCCGCCTGGAGCGCCTGGCGGCGGGTCTCCTCGGTGGAGATGGTGCGGAAGACCAGGTTCTTCACCTTGGCCTTGTCGCCCCAGTAGCCGTCGAAGCGCGTGAGGGAGACTTCCTTGTTCCCCTTGTTCCACTTCGTGATCTTGTACGGGCCGGTGCCGGCGACCGTGCCGGCCTCCTGGCTGTACTTGGGGTACGTGATCGCGTCGCCCTTGGCGCTCGCGTCCTGCTTCTCGTACTCCTTGATGGCCTTCGGCGAGTGGATCGCCAGCGCCTGGAGCGAGAACCCGCCCGGCAGGTTCGCCGAGGGCTCGTTCACCTCGATGACGGCCGTGTTGTCGTCCTTGGCGGTGCAGGACTTGTAGTTGGGCTTGGGCGCCTCGGCGTCCTCGTTCTTCGCGAACCCGCCCATGATGGTCTGCCAGTAGTAGGAGACCGCGCTGGACTGGTACGTGCCCTTCCAGTTGAACCAGTGGTCGTAGTTCGCGCAGACCGCGGCGGCGTTGAACGCCTCGCCGTCGTGGAACTTCACGCCCTGGCGCAGGTTGAACGTCCAGACCTTGCCGGCCGGATCGCTCGACCACTTCTCGGCGAGGCCGCCGACGAGCTTGCTCCCACCGGGCTCGTGCTCCAGGAGCGCCTCGAAGGCCTGACGGGTGACGCGGAACGTCTCGCCGTCGCTCGCGAGGGCCGGGTCGAGGGAACCGGGGTCACCGGCTCCGGCGAAGACGAAGGTGTCCTTGTCGCCCCCCTTGGAGCCGCCCTCGTCCCGCTCGCTGGAACAGCCCGTGGCGATCAGAGCGACAGCGACCGCTGTCGTGACCGCCCGGACAGCCCGGGACTTGAATATTCGCATGGGTCCACCCCTGGTTCGCCATGTGGTGAGGTTTGATGGCCGCACACTACAGACGGTGCCTGCCGCAAGAGAACAGTCCGGATAGCGGTGAGACCTAGTCGAGACCCGGACAGTTAACAAACCGCCCAGTTCCGGGACATCCTCACGGGGGAAGTCAACAAGCCGGACATCGAGGGGCGTTCGACGGAGCGTGACCGAGTGCCGAGGGCGCGCCCGACCACTCGGCCCTGATCCAGGGACCGGACGGCTGCGACAGCTTCCCCCTCACGCTTCCGCTCATCAGTTCACACGCTCAGGTGTACGACAGGGAGTTCCGCAGGGCGCGGAGTGCGCGAACAGAGGTGGGGTCCGGGAAGGGTGGAGGCCCTGGCCGAGTGCCCGGCCGGCCGTCACCTCGGGGCTCAGCGGGGCTGGGGCGGGTAGCCGTAGCCGGGGGCGGCGAGGGGCGGCGGACCGGCGGGGGCATGGGCCTCGCGGTCGTAGAAGGGGCGGGCGTTCGCGCGCAGCCACATGCCGACCGGGTCGTACTCGTCGGACAGGGCGACGGTGGAGACGGGCAGCCCCTCGGGGACCGCGCCGACCGACTGCCGCATCATCTCCCGCACCGATTCGACGGAGGCGCGGCCGGTGTCGTAGAGGTCGAGGCCGATCGCGAGATACGGGACGCCGACCGCGGGATGCACCCAGGCGCGGCGCAGGGAGCGGATCGCGGGGGTGCGGTGGGCGTTCTGGGTGAGCAGGGCGTAGAACTGGGGGAGTTCGATGGCGGGGTCGGAGAGCCGGAGCGGTCCGGCGGGCAACCGGTCCAGGCCCGTGGCGATGCGCCGCAGGTCGAGCCAGGGAATGCCGACGCCGCCGCCGGGGGCGTGCGGATTGAGCCAGATGCCCCAGCGGTCGGGGAACAGGGCGCGGGCGATGTCGCGTCCGGTGACCAGCTCGTGGGCCCGGTTCCAGCCACTGGCGGAGAGCTCCTGGGCGGAGGTGACGCAGGGGGCGTAGCCCAGGCCGTCGATCTCCATGTTCCCGTACTGGGCGTCCGGTGAGCCGGCCCTGCCGTGCCAGAGCAGCATCCAGATCCGGCCCTCGGCGACCGAGGCGAGCAGCGCCTCGTAGGCGTCGTAACGCCCGGGGGTCACCTGGCGCAGCATGTGCTCGACCTTCCCGGCCGCCGCAGTGCCTGACGCACTCACCCTGGGTTCCGCCCCTCGTCGATCCGTCGCGTGTCGATCCGTCGCGTTCGCGCCGTCGCTCCCGGGCGCACGGGAGCGACCACGCCATCAAACCAGCTTATGCGCCACTTCTGACACCGACTTGACGCCACGGTCCGGCGGCACCGTCGCCCGGCCGCCCACCCTGGTCGTCCGTGGGCGTCGTACCGGTGGGTCAGTGGCCCTCGCGCCGGTAGAACGGACGCACCTTCTCCCGCATCCAGTCGCCGACGAGGTCCTCCGCCACATCCAGCAGGACCAGGTTGACCGGCCACGGCACCTGGATCCGGCCGAGCGCGCGGCCGATGGCGTCCATGGGCGCGCTCTGTCCCGCGCCGTCCCAGGTGGCGAACTCGACGCCGACGAAGAGGACCGGGTCGCCGCCCTCGATGCTGGCCAACGCCCTGCGTGCGGTGCTCACCACCGCGGAGGCCTCGAACTCCTCGGAGACCGCGGTGAGGAAGTCGACCGGGTCGTGCTGCCAGTCCGGCTCGAACAGCCGGACCCGGCCGCCGGTGGCGGGCCCGTCCAGGGCGGTACGGCCGGCCCGGCAGAGTTCGGCGACGGCGGGCGGCGGAAGCGGTATGCCGACCGCGCCGCCCGGATTCACGGCGATGCCGACCTGCGGGGGCAGGCCCCGGGCGAAGTCGCGGGCGGGGGCGACGGTGAAGGACATGTGGCCGCCGACGCAGCTGAGGAACTGGGCCTCGGAGCTGAAGACGGGGACGAAGGCCGCGCCGTCGATCTCCATCATCGGCAGGTCGAGGTCCGCGCTGGCGGGGGTGCCGCCGTTCGGCAGCGGCACCCAGACGGAGCTGCGGCCGAGCACTTCGACGAGGCGGCCGCCCGCGTCGGGGACGCCGAGCGAGGCCGTCAGCACCTCTTCGAGCTCGTTGGCGGGCCACCCCTGCTGGGGGTGTGCCGGTGCGGGTGCCGGAATGTCCACTGCCTCTGTGCCCTCTCTCCACCGCCTCGGCCGCGCCCGGCGGCCTCTGCTCCGGCCAGCACCTTAACCGTCAGCGGGCGGTGGAGGCCTCGGCGGCCGTGAAGGAGATCCGGTCGAGCGCTCCCGCGGCCTCGCGGTCCAGCAGCACCGCGGAGGTGCAGCCGGCGGGCAGCAGCCCCTGCTCGGTGTCGCGGAGCAGCCGGGCGACCGCGTGCCGGTGGCGGGCGAAGGCATAGCCGGAGACGCCGCGCCCCCGCTCGCGCTGCCCCTGCCGTGCCACCTCGGGCGTCACGTCGAGCAGGATCAGATGGAGGGTGCGGCCCCGGCTCACGGCGTGCCGGGCGAGCCAGCGGCGTACCCACGTCTGGGTGCCGCAGTCGTGCACGACGACGGATTCACCGGAGCGCAGGGCGTTCCAGAGGCCGAGGTAGTGCGCGGCGCGGACCAGGGGGCGGTAGAGGGCGTAGGGCAGTAAGCGGGGCAGGGCGGCGGCCCAGCTGTCGCGGGTGTTCTGGGAGTCGATGGCGCGGCCCTGTGCGGCCCGCCGGATGAGGGTCGACTTCCCGCTGCCGGGGAGCCCGGAGACCACGACGACGTCACCGGCGGGGAGGTCGAGGCTGTACGGGCCGCAGGCGGTGCGCCCGCGCAGGTCGCGTACCACCGGCGCACCCTCCGGCAGCAGCTCCCGCGCGGGAGCGCCGGGCTGTGCGGGCATCGCGCCGTGCGCGACCCCCGCGGTCGGTGCCGACCGCTGCAACGTCATCGCCCATCCCCCTGCCGTCGTGTCCCCCACGCCTGCCCCTGAAGTGTAAAGAAAAGGCAATGCGGCACAAGCGGCTTAGGGCCTGTCGTCGCCGTCTTCACCTGCGCGGGGGCCTGACCCCCCACTCTCCCCCCATGCATGCGATGATGACCCCGCCAACTGCATACCGGCCGTTCGAATCCGCGCGGGAGAGTTCCGGCCACAGTGTGAGCCGGGCGCCGAAGGAGCAAGATCCTCCCTTGAATCTCTCAGGCCCCGTACCGCGTGGATGAGGCAGATCTGAAAAGCGAGCCGTTCCGCGGCTCCACCCAAGGTGCAAGCCGAGCCCCCTGATCCGGGGCGCCCTCCAGGGCATACCCCGTCGGGGGCTATCGGCGAACCTCTCAGGTTCCGATGACAGATGGGGAGGATTCGTCCTGACGTCGTCATGCCCTGGAGCCGTATCCATGAGCACTGCCCCCCGTCTTACCGCCCTCGACGCACTGCACCGCTCGCTCGGCGCCACCATGACCGACTTCGCGGGCTGGGACATGCCCCTGCGGTACGCCAGTGAGCGCGACGAGCACCACGCCGTACGCACCCGGGCCGGTCTCTTCGACCTGTCGCACATGGGCGAGATCACCGTCACCGGGCCCGAGGCCGCCGCCTTCCTGAGCTACGCGCTGGTGGGCAACATCGCCACCATCGGCAACGGGCGGGCCCGCTACACGATGATCGTCCAGGAGGACGGCGGGATCGTCGACGACCTGATCGTCTACCGCTTGGGCGAGACCGAGGCCCCCGAGTACATGGTCGTCGCCAACGCGGGCAACGCGCAGGTCGTCCTGGACGCGCTGACCGCCCGGGTCGGCGGGTTCGACGCCGAGGTGCGCGACGACCGGGACGCGTACGCGCTGCTCGCGGTCCAGGGACCCGAGTCGCCCGCCATCATGAAGGCCGTCACCGACGCCGACCTGGACGGGCTGAAGTACTACGCGGGCCTCCCAGGCACGGTCGCCGGGGTTCCGGCGCTCATCGCCCGTACCGGCTACACCGGCGAGGACGGCTTCGAACTCTTCGTGGCGCCCGAGCACGCCGAGCAGCTGTGGCGGGCGCTGACCGAGGCCGGCGCCCCGCACGGCCTGATCCCCTGCGGGCTCTCCTGCCGGGACACGCTGCGCCTGGAGGCGGGCATGCCGCTGTACGGGCACGAGCTGACGACCGCGCTCACCCCGTTCGACGCGGGTCTGGGCCGGGTCGTGAAGTTCGAGAAGGAGGGCGACTTCGTCGGGCGCGAGGCCCTGACCGCCGCCGCCGAGCGCGCCGAGACCGCTCCGCCGCGCAAGCTGGTGGGTCTGGTCGCCGAGGGCCGCCGGGTCCCGCGCGCCGGTTTCCCGGTCGTGGCCGACGGCAAGGTGATCGGCGAGGTCACCTCCGGCGCCCCGTCCCCGACGCTGGGCAAGCCGATCGCCATGGCCTATGTGGACGCTGCCTTCGCCGCCCCGGGCACCGAGGGCGTGGGCGTGGACATCCGGGGCACGCACGAGCCGTACGAGGTCGTCGCGCTGCCGTTCTACAAGCGCCAGAAGTGATCCTCCGGAAGGACCGGCGGTAACCGGGCCTTCCCGCACCGCGCGGGCGTCCCGAAACGACGCGCGCGCAGACGTCACCGAGCAGACGTCACAGAAGTGACGTACCTCCGTCTCACACCGTAAGACCACCGTTCATCAGCACTCCCCCGCGTACAGGAGAATTCAGGTCATGAGCAACCCCCAGCAGCTGCGGTACAGCAAGGAGCACGAGTGGCTGTCGGCCCTCGAGGACGGCGTGGCCACCATCGGCATCACGGAGTACGCGGCCAACGCGCTCGGTGACGTCGTCTACGCCCAGCTCCCGGAGGTCGGCGACACGGTGACCGCGGGCGAGACCTGCGGCGAACTGGAGTCGACCAAGTCCGTCAGCGATCTGTACTCGCCGGTGACCGGTGAGGTGACGGCGGCCAACCAGGACGTCGTGGACGACCCCTCGCTGGTGAACTCCGCTCCCTTCGAGGGCGGCTGGCTGTTCAAGGTGCGCGTCGCGGAGGAGCCGGCCGACCTGCTCTCCGCCGACGAGTACACCGCGTTCTCCGGCAACTGAGACCTTAAGGGACCCCCTGATGTCGCTTCTGAACTCCTCCCTCCACGAGCTGGACCCGGACGTCGCCGCCGCCGTCGACGCCGAGCTCCACCGTCAGCAGTCCACCCTCGAAATGATCGCCTCGGAGAACTTCGCTCCGGTCGCCGTCATGGAGGCACAGGGCTCCGTCCTCACCAACAAGTACGCCGAGGGCTACCCGGGCCGCCGCTACTACGGCGGCTGTGAGCACGTCGACGTCGTCGAGCAGATCGCGATCGACCGGATCAAGGCCCTGTTCGGCGCCGAGGCCGCGAACGTGCAGCCGCACTCCGGCGCCCAGGCGAACGCCGCCGCGATGTTCGCGCTGCTGAAGCCGGGCGACACGATCATGGGCCTGAACCTGGCCCACGGTGGTCACCTGACCCACGGCATGAAGATCAACTTCTCCGGCAAGCTCTACAACGTGGTCCCCTACCACGTCGACGAGAGCGGCATCGTGGACATGGAGGAGGTCGAGCGCCTCGCCAAGGAGTCCCAGCCGAAGCTGATCGTGGCCGGCTGGTCGGCCTACCCGCGCCAGCTGGACTTCGCCGCCTTCCGCCGTATCGCGGACGAGGTCGGCGCGTACCTGATGGTCGACATGGCGCACTTCGCCGGACTGGTCGCGGCCGGTCTGCACCCCAACCCGGTGCCGCACGCCCATGTCGTCACCACCACCACGCACAAGACCCTCGGCGGTCCGCGCGGCGGCGTGATCCTCTCGACCCAGGAGCTCGCCAAGAAGATCAACTCCGCGGTCTTCCCGGGTCAGCAGGGCGGCCCGCTGGAGCACGTGATCGCGGCCAAGGCGGTCTCGTTCAAGATCGCGGCGGGCGAGGAGTTCAAGGAGCGCCAGCAGCGCACCCTGGACGGCGCACGCATCCTGGCCGAGCGCCTGGTCCAGCCGGACGTCACCGAGGTGGGCGTGTCCGTCCTCTCCGGCGGCACCGACGTGCACCTGGTCCTGGTCGACCTGCGCAACTCGGAGCTGGACGGCCAGCAGGCCGAGGACCGGCTCCACGAGCTGGGCATCACGGTCAACCGGAACGCCATCCCGAACGACCCGCGCCCCCCGATGGTCACCTCGGGCCTGCGGATCGGCACCCCGGCGCTGGCCACCCGCGGCTTCGGCGTCGAGGACTTCACGGAGGTCGCGGAGATCATCGCCGCCGCCCTCAAGCCGTCCTACGACGCGGACGACCTCAAGGCCCGCGTGGTCGCGCTGGCCGAGAAGTTCCCGCTGTACCCCGGCCTGAAGTAACTCCTGGCCTGCGGTTCCGCACGTTCGGACGGGGCACCGCGCACACTGAGGAGAGTGAGCGCGGTGCCCCGACCCGTGCCCCCCGCTCCACCTTTTGCCTTACTTGACCCACCTGACCCGTTCGACCGCTCGACCCGCTCGACCGCGGGCCCCACCCCGGCCCGTTCCGCACCCTTCACCACCCGGCCCGTTCCCGCACCACCCAGGCAGACAACGGCGTCTTCCAACCCCAAGGAGTACTCCCGTGGCCATCTCGGTCTTCGACCTCTTCTCGGTCGGCATCGGCCCGTCCAGCTCCCACACGGTGGGCCCGATGCGCGCCGCCCGGATGTTCGCGCGCCGCCTCAAGAACGAGGGCCTGCTCGCGCACACCGCCTCGATACGGGCCGAGCTGTACGGTTCCCTCGGCGCGACCGGCCACGGGCACGGCACGCCCAAGGCGGTCCTGCTCGGCCTGGAGGGCGAGGCGCCCCAGACCGTCGACGTGGAGTCCGCCGACGGCCGGGTCGAGGAGATCCGCGGCAGCGGCAGGATCAACCTGCTGGGCATGCACGAGATCCCGTTCGACTTCGACGAGGACCTGGTCCTGCACCGTCGCAAGGCCCTCCCGTACCACGCCAACGGCATGACGATCCTCGCGTACGACGCCGAGGGCGCCCCGGTCCTGGAGAAGACGTACTACTCGGTCGGCGGCGGCTTCGTCGTCGACGAGGACGCGGTGGCCGGGGAGAACCCGATCGTCCCGGACGACACGGTCCTCAAGCACCCCTTCCGCACCGGCGACGAACTGCTGCGGCTCTCCGGCGAGACCGGACTCTCGATCTCCTCGATGATGCTGGAGAACGAGCTGGCCTGGCGCACCGAGGCGGAGATCCGCTCCGGGCTGCTGGACATCTGGCGCGTCATGCAGGCCTGCGTCTCGCGCGGCATGTCCCGCGAGGGCATCCTCCCCGGCGGCCTCAAGGTCCGCCGCCGCGCCGCGAACTCGGCCCGCCAGCTGCGCGCCGAGGGCGACCCGCAGGCCCACGCGATGGAGTGGATCACTCTGTACGCGATGGCGGTCAACGAGGAGAACGCGGCGGGCGGCCGCGTGGTCACCGCCCCCACCAACGGCGCGGCGGGCATCATCCCCGCCGTTCTGCACTACTACATGAACTTCGCGGCCGGCGGCTGCACCGAGACGGAGAAGGAGGACAGCGTCGTGCGCTTCCTCCTCGCGGCCGGTGCGATCGGCATGCTGTTCAAGGAGAACGCCTCGATCTCCGGCGCCGAGGTCGGCTGCCAGGGCGAGGTCGGCTCCGCCTGCTCGATGGCGGCCGGAGCCCTGGCCGAGGTCCTCGGCGGCTCCCCCGAGCAGGTGGAGAACGCCGCCGAGATCGGCATGGAGCACAACCTGGGCCTGACCTGCGACCCGGTCGGCGGCCTCGTCCAGATCCCCTGCATCGAGCGCAACGGCATGGCGGCGGTGAAGGCGGTCACCGCGGCGCGGATGGCGCTGCGGGGCGACGGCAGCCACAAGGTCTCCCTCGACAAGGTCATCAAGACGATGAAGGAGACCGGGGCCGACATGAGCGTCAAGTACAAGGAGACGGCGCGGGGCGGGCTCGCGGTGAACATCATCGAGTGCTAGGCAAGTGGGCCCTGACCAGCGCGTTCGTATCGTTCGGCGCTGTCAGGGCCTTCCCTGCTCACGCGGCGGAAAGTCTCTGGAATCTCCCTGGGACAGACGGGAAAGTCCCTGACGGGCCCCTCGCCGATGGTGCTTGACCTGGAAGTTCACGACACCCGCGCAGCGGCGGATGTCCCTCCGGCACACCCGCTCGGAAATCACCCTCACTCAGTAACAAGAGTTTTGTCGAACCCGGCCCCATGGCTACCTCCCCGGCACCCGGCGAAGGACCCGTCCGGCCCGTATCGGTCTCCCTCCACGAAGGCACCGTCGCTGCCCTCAAGGCACGTACGGGCAAACGAGGTAGGTCCGCCTACGTCGAGACCCTCATCCAGCGCCAACTGGAACGGGACCGGCTGCGCGAGCTCATCGAAGACGCGGAAACCGAACACGGCCCGGTCGATCAGGCGGCGGTCGACGCCAAACGCGCCCTTCTCCGCGGCGACGCCGCAGGCTCGGCGGAAGCCGCGTGAGCGGCACGCTCGTGCTGGACTGCGAAGGCCTGTCCAAACTGGTGCGACGCACGCCCGAGATCACCGAGTGGCTGGCCGCGGCCGAAGCCGAAGACATCCGCGTCATCACCAGCTCCGTCACCCTCGTCGAAGCACGCGACCCCAGGGTCAACCAGGCCCGCTTCGACTGCGCAGGCTCACGCGTGAACATCATCCCGCCCACCGAAGCCATCGCCCGCCACGCGAGCAAGCTCCTGGCCGCGGCCGGACTGCACGGCCACAAGTACGCCCTCGACGCCGTCGTGGCCGCCACCGCACTTACCTCGTCAGCCCCAGCGACCGTCCTGACATCGGACCCCGAAGACCTCCTGATGCTCTGCGGCCCCAGCATCCGCGTCATCAAGGTCTGACCGCGAGGCCGCGACGCGACCCACCTCTTGTGCGAATCAGAGAGCTGCGCGGAAGGCCTCGGGCAGCAGCCCTCCTCGGCCGACCAGACGCTGGCTCGACCGCGCTGCCGCTCATCGCAGAACGGGTGGCGCTGAGGCCGAAGCCGGTGCGCCGATGCCGAAGCCGCCGCACGGGGCAGGCCTGCCGCCCTGGTCCGCGACCAGGCGCAGGCCGCCGCGCGCCCAACCCGAGCGGGGGCGGGGGCGGGTGCGGCACGTGGCCCAGGAGACTCCCCCGGTAGAGGAGGGCGACGGCATCGGGCGAGGAGAGATCCGCTTCCGGGTCGGTCGTACGGACGCGGGCGGCGTACTCGGCCGGGTCGGGTACTGCGGGCAGGACGTGGCGATCAGCCCGACTCTCCCTCGACGGAGGGCCGCCCTTGATCGATAGGCTCGGGCTGTGACGACAGAGCGGTCTTTGGCAACCCTTCAGCGCTCGCTGGGCGATCCCACGGTCAGCTACCCCCTGTGGCCACCGATGACCAGCGGATGCCCGCGCACCAGCACCGACGAGTTCTCCTATCCCGTCGAAGTCGATTATGACTACGACCGGGTCGACCCCGCCATGTTCACGACTACCACGGAGCGGGGCGGCGGGCTGGACCGCTGGGCGCCGCTGCTGCCGCCGCTCAGCGCCCCGGGGCTGGGTGAAGGCGGCACGCCGCTGATCGAGGTCGAGACCGGGGTCTTCATCAAGGATGAGTCTCGCAACCCCACCTGGAGCCACAAGGACCGGATGAACCGGTGCACCGTCAGCGCTGCCGTCGCCGCCGGAGCCCCGGGCATCGTCGTGGCCTCGTCCGGAAACCATGGGGCCTCCGCGGCCGCCTACGCTGCCCGCGCCGGCCTGCGCTGTGTGGTCATCGCGGGCCCCGAGCTGCCGCCAGCCGTCGACTCCTTCCTGAACGCCTACGAGCCGGTGGTCCTGTCTGTGCCCTGGGAAGCGAGGTGGCCGCTGATGCGCCGGATCGTTGACCGGACGGGCCTGCACCCGGTCAGCAGCCTCACCACCACCCACACCGGCCACGCCTTCGGCCCCGAGGGATACAAGACCATCGCCTACGAGATCCACCAGGAGCTCGGCGTCCCCGCAGCCGTGTTCGTCCCCACGTCGTACGGCGAACTCCTCTTCGGTATCTGGAAGGGATTCACCGAACTCCGGCGCCTCGGCCTGACCGATCGGCTGCCGCGGATGTACGCGTGCCAGCCGACCGCGGCCGCGCCGCTCGCCGAGGCCATGCGGCGCGGCGTGCCTGCGGCCCACGTCACGGTGGGGCAGACCGAGGCATACTCGATCGTCTCCCCGGTCAGCGGCTACCGCGGCGTGGTCACCATCAAGGACAGCGGCGGACAGGTCCTCGAACTCAGTGACGCACAGCTCGAGGCCGCCCACCAGGAGCTCGCCCGTTGCGGCCTGTGGGCCGAACTCTCCAGCGCCGCCGGACTCGCAGGGCTGCGTACCGGCCACGACTTCGACGGCCCGGTGGTCTGTATCTCCACCTCCAGCGGCTTCAAGAACCGCGGCGTCGGCTTCCGCCGAACCACATCGATCACCCCCGATTGGGACAACGTGCGCAGCAGACTGCACGCGGCGGGAATCCGCGACTGACGCATCAGCCCCCGACCCGTGCACGCGAACGGCGCCAGGCCCCGGTGCTGTCCGCCGTGCTGAGCGAACGGCGTCCGATTTCGCGTGGACAGAGCCAGTCACGTGACCTGAGCGGGCGGAGAAGAAGGCGAGGGCCTGGATACGCGCCACCGCAGACGCCGTCGAGGTCGGACGTGTTCCACGTCCGGAACACCTGCGCAAGCGTCCGAATGGAAGCAAAAATGCTCCACGGTAGGTAGCCACCACCGGAGCCGCCGCCGACGGGCAGGATGATCAGCGTGAACTTCTCCGTCACCCAGCATCAATTGGTTCAGGCCTACGGTCTCGACAACGTTGTTTACTTCCCGCAAGGCTCTCGTGCCGTACTTGACGCGCGTTCCGCGAGCTTCCTCAGCCTCGTGGGCCTTCCGCACTCCGAGGCGTTCACGTCCAGGGAGAACGTCGCGGACCCTTACCCCGCCGGGCTCGACGCGGTCACCCTTGGCGGCCACTGCGACCACTACGGCCTGCCGTGCCCGGCGGAGAGTCGTTCCTGGTGGATGCTCGGCTGTCTTTTCACCTCGCTCATCGCCCTCGACCCCGCATCCGGGAAGGTCTACGCGTTCCCCGGGGGATCCTCCGGCCATACCCGTACCCCGCTCCATCGCGACATCGAGTCCCTCGTGTACGCGCTCATCGAGTTCCGGAAGCTCGAAGTCGACCACGCCGACGACGTGGACCCGGAAGAGCTGTCAGGCCGCTTCAAGGAGACCGTCGGCACCTTCGACCCCACCCCCTTCGCCGACGAGGAATCGCAGTGGAACCTCTCGCTGGAAGAGCTGGAGCACGGCATCTGGTAGCACCACAAGCCCGACGGCGCCGTGCCGTGAAAGCCCCGTCGGGTGACCCCGCTTGATGGCCCTGACCAGCGCGTTTCCGTCTTCGGGTGCGGTCAGGGCGTTTACGGCGCCGTTCGCCCGCCGGGGCCCTACCCGGCCGCGTCCAGCGCGGCCAGGGCCTGGGCCCAGCCGACGTACTTCAGGTCCGCGAGGTCGGCCACGGTCTTGATGCCGAACGCCTCCTTGAGCAGGTCGCCCTGTCGGTCCGAGACACCCTTGAGCGCCGACACCGGGGCCGCCAGCACCTCGGGCACGCTCTTGTCCGCCCATGCCTTGTCCAGCACCTTGTCCAGATCGATCGAAGCCACGTTCGTCCTCTTCTCGTTCCGCGCTCCCCACGAAGCGCGCGCGTACGCCGGAGCCGCGCGGACTTTCCGCACCACTCCGTCTTTCTCTACAGACATGTAGAGAATAGGAGAGGAGGGCGGCCCCGGCAGGCAGAGACAGGGAATCGGCCGGGATTGTCCGAAAGCCCACGCATCGGCCGGGACGGAGTCAGTCGACGACGGCGGGTACGGGGGTCTCGACCGGGAGGTCACGGACGCCGAGGCGCAGGTGTTCGACGTGGTAGAGGGCCTGGTCGAGAAGTTCGGCGACATGGTCGTCGTAGAGGGCGTAGATGATCGAGCGGCCATGCCGTTCGCCGGTGACCAGGCCGAGGTTGCGCAGCAGGCGGAGCTGGTGGGAGCAGGCGGAGGCCTCCATCCCCACGGCGTCGGCGAGATCGCCCACCGAGCAGGGGCCTTCCTGGAGGCGGGCGAGGATGTGCAGCCGCGAGGGCGTGGCGAGGGCCTGAAGGGTGGCGGCCACGTCGGCGGCACCGACCGCGTCGAGGCGTTCGCGGGTGGTGGCGCTGCTCCTGGCGTCTGCTCCATGGCCCATACCGTCATCATACGCGCGACACATGAAGACCTGTTCATGTATTCCTGTATGGTGTGCGTGCTGCCCGTCGTCCACCCGTGAAGGGTTGATTTGTCATGTCTTCTGTCGTGGATCAACGGCCCGAGCCGACGATCGCAGGGGCTCCGCGCGCGGTGCCGCCGAGGCGGCGTACGCGCCTCCTGGCGCTGCCGGAAGCCAGGTGGGCGCTGGCCTCCCTGGTGCTGTTCCTGCTGGCGCTCCCCGTGTATCTGCTGGATGCTCCGGCATGGGTGTGGGGCCCGTTGTTCGCCGCCTGTTACGTCACCGGCGGCTGGGACCCGGGGTGGGAGGGGCTCAAGGCCCTGCGGGAGAAGACGCTGGACGTGGACCTGCTGATGGTCGTCGCCGCGCTCGGCGCCGCCGCGATCGGGCAGGTCCTGGACGGCGCTCTGCTGATCGTCATCTTCGCCACCTCCGGCGCCCTGGAGGCGGTCGCGACCGCCCGCACCGCGGATTCCGTGCGCGGCCTGCTCGACCTCGCCCCCGACACGGCGACCCGGCTCCGTGCGGACGGCGTCGAGGAGACGGTGGACGCCGAACGGCTGGCGGTGGGGGACGTCGTCCTGGTGCGCCCCGGTGAGCGGGTCGGCGCGGACGGGCATGTCCTGGACGGGGCGAGCGACGTCGATCAGGCCACGATCACCGGCGAGCCGCTGCCGGTGGCCAAACAGGCGGGGGACGAGGTGTTCGCCGGCACGGTGAACGGCACCGGCGCTCTCCGGGTGCGCGTCGAGCGGGATCCGGCGGACTCGGTGATCGCCCGGATCGTGAAGATGGTCGAGGAGGCGTCCGGGACCAAGGCGCCGACCCAGTTGTTCATCGAGAAAGTCGAGCAGCGGTACTCGATCGGCATGGTCATCGCCACCCTGGCCGTCTTCGGCATCCCGTTGCTCTTCGGCGACGACCTCCGGTCGGCGTTGCTGCGCGCGATGACGTTCATGATCGTCGCCTCGCCGTGCGCGGTGGTCCTGTCGACCATGCCGCCGCTGCTGTCCGCGATCGCCAACGCGGGCCGCCACGGCGTGCTCGCGAAGTCCGCGGTCGTGATGGAACGCCTGGGCCAGGTCGACGCGGTGGCGCTGGACAAGACCGGCACCCTGACCGAGGGCACTCCGCGGGTCACCGATGTCCTCCCCCTGCCCTCGTCGGGCCTGGACGAGGACCGGCTGCTGGCGCTGGCGGGGGCCGCGGAGCACCCGAGCGAGCACCCCCTGGCCCGCGCCGTGGTCCGGGCCGCCCGCGAACGCGGCCTCGTCCTCGCCGAGGCGACCGGTTTCGCCTCCTCCCCCGGGGCCGGCGTCACCGCGACCGTCGACGGCCACACCGTCCGGGTCGGGTCCCCCGCCCGTCTCCCCGGCGGCTCCGGCCGCGACCTCGCCGAGGCGGTCCGGTCGTTGGAGGACGGGGGCCGTACCGCGGTACTCGTACTCCGCGACGGCACCCCGGTCGGCGTGCTGGGGATCGCGGACCGGCTGCGCCCGGACGCGCGGGCGACCGTGGCCGCGCTCACCGAACTGACCGGCCGTACACCGGTGTTGCTCACCGGCGACAACGAGCGCGCCGCCCGCCGACTGGCCGTCGAGGTCGGGATCAGTGACGTCCGCGCCGGGCTGCTCCCGCAGGACAAGGTCGCCGCCGTACGCGCGTGGGAGGCCGAGGGCCTGCGGGTGCTGGTCGTCGGCGACGGGGTCAACGACGCGCCCGCGCTGGCCGCCGCGCACACCGGCATCGCGATGGGCGGGGCCGGATCCGACCTCGCCCTGGAGACCGCCGACGCCGTCGTCGTCCGCGACGAACTCGCCGCCGTCCCCGCCGTCGTGGCCCTCTCCCGGGCCGCCCGCCGGCTGGTCGTCCAGAACCTGGCCATCGCCGGTACCTTCATCGCCGCCCTGGTCGCCTGGGACCTGATCGGCACCCTCCCCCTGCCGCTCGGCGTCGCCGGGCACGAGGGCTCCACCGTCATCGTCGGCCTCAACGGCCTGCGCCTCCTGCGGGAGGCCGCCTGGCCCCGGTCCGCCGAGGACACTGCCTGAGCGGACGCGACCGGCGTGCCGCCCCGTACCGGGGGCGGTGGCGCCCCGCCACCGTCTGTCACGGCTGCGGCGCCCCCGAGGCGGCGTCGACCACGCCGCCGTCCACGCCCCCCGCCCTCACGAGCCCTGCCCGCCCCGGCCACGCGCGGTGCCGTCGGCTCCGGTCCGCGGCCGGGACCGAGGTGCGACAGGGCTCGCCGTTACGTGCCGATCATCTGCCCATAGAGGCGTCATCACACAGGACGGGCACTGTGGCGCCCATGGAAACGAGCAAGCCGATCACACAGGTGTGCGGGAAACCGAGCGGGACACCGGGAGGCCGCCCGAGGGCGGGCGGTCGGGTCTTCTCCGTCCTGCTCGCGTTTTCCGTCTCCGCGGTGTCGGTCGCGCCCGCGGCCGTCGCGACCACCGACGCCCAGCACTTGGGCGCCGGCGCCGCCGCCGTGGCTCCGGTGATCCGCTGGGGCGCCTGCCCGCCCAACGACCCCATGCCCGCGCCGGGCCCGCGGGTGCGGTGCGGGACGATCGAGGTGCCGGTGGACTGGTCGCAGCCGAAGGGCCCGCGGACGAGCGTCTTCGTCGCCCGGTACCGGGGTGCCGATCCCGCGAAGCGGATCGGGGTCCTGATGACCAACCCGGGCGGGCCGGGGAACCCCGGGGCCGACAGCGCGATGTACGCGGACCGGGACTTCTCGCCGAACCTGCTGAAGCGCTTCGACGTGATCTCCTTCGACCCGCGCGGCATCGGCCGCAGCGAGGGCGTCGACTGTGACGAGGCCATCACCGCGAAGATTCCGCACCGGCCGCGCGACGCCGCGGAGTTCGAACGGCTGCGCGCCCTGAACGGCGAGCTGGCGAAGAGCTGTCTGCGACAGGCGGGCCCGCTCGCCGACCATATGGACACCGAGAGCGTCGCCCGCGACATGGACGCGATCCGCGCCGCCGTCGGAGAGCGGAAGATCAGCTTCATGGGGATCTCCTACGGGACCTCCATCGGCGAGCGCTACGCCCGTCTCTTCCCCCACCGCCTCCGGGCACTCGCGCTCGACAGCGCGGTGGACCCGGCCCGGCCGAGCGCCGAGCGGTACCTCACCGACGGCAGCGT
Source organism: Streptomyces sp. NPDC021019 (assembly GCF_044333295.1). Lineage (NCBI taxonomy): Bacteria > Bacillati > Actinomycetota > Actinomycetes > Kitasatosporales > Streptomycetaceae > Streptomyces > Streptomyces sp. NPDC021019. The sequence goes on along the minus strand of NZ_JBIRQR010000001.1, from coordinate 2,068,737 downwards.
CGCACTCGACGACATCTTCGAGCGGCTCGTGGCCGTGTGCGAGAAGGACACTTCCTGTGTACTGAAGGGGCGGAAGCTGATCTCCGTCACCGAGGAGCTGTTCGCCCGGGCCGACGCCGGCACGCTCCGCGAGCCGGGCCCGAACGGACCCACCCGGCGGAAGGTCAGCGCCCACCAGGTCGTGGACTTCCTCTACGCCGCCCTCAGCCGTTACACGCCGGCCCAGGCCACGGAGCAACTCGCCGCGCTGCACAGCGGCAGGGGCGATGTCTACCTGGGCGAATCGGGCCCCGAACTCCCCTGGCGACTCGTGCTCTGCCGGGACAACGACTTCCGGATCCGCGACCACACCGCGTACCGGGCCCTCCTGAAGCGCGCCGCGAAGGCCGCCCCACATGTCCGCTACAACTCCCAGGCCCTGGACATGGTGCTGGGCTGCCAGGGCTGGACGCCGCCCAAGCGCCCGTCCGAGCAGGCGAAGGGAGTCCTGCCGCCGGTGCTCGTGGTCAACGCCCTGCACGACGTGGCGACCCCACTCGCGGGCGCGCGGCGCATGGCGGACGCCTTCCCCAGGGCGTCCCTGCTCACGGTGGACACCGTGGGCCACGGGATGTACGGCATGAAGGAACCGAAACGGGCGATCGACGCCTATCTGAGCAGCCGGAGGAACTGAACCGATCCGACGGCGAGGGGGCCCGCCCGGGGCGGCGCGGCCGGTCGGAGGCACCGCTTGAACGGTGCCGCTGCCGGCCGGGCCAGACCTGTCAACACGCAGGTGCCCCGGCGGTGGTTGGGCACGATCGGTCCCGTCCGGCGGAGATGGTTCACCGCTTCCGGGGACCGTACTGAACGCGTAGGAAAGGGAAACCCATGTTACGGACCGTCCGGCGCTGCTTCGCGCTCGCAGCGATTCCAGCAGCTCTCGCCCTGAGCGTCGTCTCCGCCCCCGCCGCCACCGCGGCTCCCTCCGGCGTCCCCGGCGTCTCCGGTGCCGCCACTCCCGATGGCAGCCAGCGGGTGATCGGCACCGGGTACGCGTGGTCGAACCTCCAGGGAAGGTCTCACCCGCTGAAGGACGTCGGCAGTACGTGCACGACCGTCGATGGCACCCGCTCGGCGGAGAACTTCGCGGGCTCCGGGCGTGTCATCACGTTCTACCAGGAACGCTCGTGCAAAACGGTGTGGGCAGTGATCGTCCCGGGAGACGCGTGGCCCTGGATCGCGGAGGTCGGGGCGATGGGGTACACGACCAGCCCTGAGTAGCGGACCGTACGTCGGCGTCGGCGTACGGCACAGGTCTCGGCGCCGGCGTCGGCGTCGGTATCGGCGCAGGAGCCGGTGTTCGACGAAGGCCCGGGCGGTCACGAGCGCGACGGGACCGCGCCGACGGACACCGGTCAGGCCGCACCTGCGGGGGATGGTCCGCCGGTGCGGCCGTGCGGGGTCAGTCCCCGACCCGGCCGACCTGGAGCTGCCTGCCCTGGGTCGTCACCACCGCGACCGGCACCCCGTCGGGCACCTTTCCGCCGAGGTCCGCGAGGAGCCGGTCCAGCGGTGGCAGGTCGGCCGGTGTGCGCACGGCGATGTACAGCGTCCGGGAGCGTGTCTGTACGTCGATGACCTGCGCGCCGGGCGTACCGGAGAGCCAGGCGGTCGCGGCCGCGGAGGTGCGCGTGGTCCATACGTGGAGCAGCACGGTCACCGTGGTGCTGGCCGCGAGGACCAGGCCCACCGCGGCGAACAGCAGGCCGAGCGCCGCGTAGGCACGGCCCGATGCGCGGGCTGGGCGTTCCTGGGTGTGGTCGAGCGCGGCGAAGACCACCATGCCGGCGAAGACCAGGGCGAGCAGGTTGGAGACGAAGAGCACCAGCGCGCCGAGCGCGAGCCACCAGGCGCCCTGCCCGGCGCAGACGCCGACCACGACCAGCGGCGGCACCAGCGAGATGGCGATGGCCACACCGGGCAGCACCGCGGCGACGTCCTTGCGGGACAGCGCGAGCGCCCCGGCGAAGCCGGTCGCCAGGGCGGCCACCAGGTCCAGCAGGCCGGGCGAGGTCCGGCCGGCGATCTGACTGTCCGACAGCAGGTCGTAGTGGGACGGCACGGCCAGCGAACCCACGGCTCCGACCGCCACCACCAGGAGCACCCCGGCGAGCACGAACCGGCCCGCCGAGCCGCGCCGGCCCTGTACGGCGCCGATGGCGATGCCCATGATCGGGGTGGACAGCGGCGCGATGATCATCGCGCCGATCACGGTGGCCGTGGAATCGGTCAGGACTCCGCCGGCCGCGATCACCGCGGAGAAGAACAGCATGGTCCAGAAGGCCGACTGCTTGGCGCGGGCGTCCCCGCACGTGAGGTCCAGGTCCTCGGCGAGTTCGGCCTGCGACCTCCGTTGACGCTCCGGAAGCACCCACGCGCGCAGCCCTGTGATCATCGGATCAGTATCGGAGCCGGACGTCGGCGAGGGCCGTAGCCACCCGCGTGGCGTCATCCGATCGGCTCCGTGCGGCACCTCGGCGGCCGTCCTGCCGATCACGACCGGGTTCCCTACCGATCGGCTCCGTGCGGCACCTCGCCGGCCGTCCTGCCGATCACGACCAGGTCCCCTATACCGGAGGCCCGGTCCCCTACCGCGGGCCGCGCCCCCGCTCCTTCGCCAGCCACGGCCCGAACTCGCTCTCCAGCACCAGCCGTCCGAGCTTGCGGTACTCCTGGAGCACCGCCGTGACGAGCTGGTCCATGTCCAGCGGCTTCCCCGACTCGGCCGCGAAGTAGGCGGCGGTCACCGCGCAGGCCCGGATCGAACCGCCGGCCAGCTCGAACCGTTCCGCGCAGAACTCCAGGTCGAGCGTGTCGTCGCGCGGGATCGCCGCGCCCAGACAGCGGTCCCACAGGGCCAGGCGTTGCCGGGCGTCGGGCATCGGAAACTCGGCGATCACGTCGAGGCGGCGGGTGAACGCCTCGTCGAGGTTGGCCCGGAGGTTGGTGGTGAGCACGGCGATGCCGTCGAAGGACTCCATGCGCTGGAGGAGGTAGGCCGACTCCACGTTGGCGTGCTTGTCGTGCGCGTCCTTGACCTGGGACCGCTTGCCGAAGATCGCGTCGGCCTCGTCGAACAGGAGGATGCCGTTGACGTCGGACGCCTCGACGAAGATCCGCTCCAGGTTCTTCTCGGTCTCCCCGATGTACTTGTCGACCACCGTGGACAGATCCACGACGTAGAGTTCCATGCCCAGTTCGGCGGCGATCACCTCGGCGGACATGGTCTTGCCGGTTCCGGACTCCCCGGCGAACAGGGCGATGACGCCCCTCCCCCGGCCGCCGCCCGGCCGCATCCGCCACTTCCCGAGGACCGTCTCGCGGTGGCGGGCGCGCAGGGCGAGTTCGCCGAGCTGGGTACGGGTCGCCGGGGGCAGCACCAGGTCGTCCCAGCCGACCGCGGGGGCGATACGCCGGGCGAGCCGTTCCAGACCCGCGCCGTTCTGGGCGCGGACCGCCGTGCGCAGGTCCTCCGGGGTCACCGGCCGCTGCCCGATGACGGCCAGCCGGGACGCGACGGTCGCCGCCCGGCGCAGTTGACCGGAGTCGAGCCGGTAGGCGGCGGCGGACTCGATGAGAGCCTCGTCGGCGGACGCGTGCGCTGCGGACAGGCCGACCGTCCGGCCCGCTTCGGCGAGCGCGCGCGCCCACTGGCGCCCGGCACCGCCGGGTCCGGCGGGCGGGACGGTGACGGGCACCGGGCTCTCCGCCGTCCACAGGGGGTCCCAGGTCTTCCTCCCGTACGCGATCAGGGGCGTGGAGCCGAGCGCCGCGCACAGCGAGCCGAGCAGCCGGGCTCCTTCGGGGCGTTCGGGGGCGAGCGTTTCGAGCGGGCCGAGGATCACCCCGGCGCGGCCGAGGCGGGCCTCGGTCGCCAGGGCCCGTACGAGCGGGGCCGGTTCGGCGACGGTGGTGAGCGCCGCGACGTCGACGACCAGCGGGCGCCGGCCGGCCGCCGCCAGCGCCTCGACCGCGAGGCCGCACGGGTCGCCGCCCCGGTCGAGGAGGTGCACCAGGCCGCTGCCCGTGCCGAGGGCCGCCGCGATCCGTGGGACCTCGGGGCGCTCGTCGGATTCCCGGGCGGGCCGGGCCTCCTGGACGATCCCGCGCAGCCGGCCGTCGGTCCCGTCGTCGCCGAGGAGGTGGCCGGTGACCCGGTCCGGTACGCGCAGGGTCCGGGAGAGCAGCGGGCGCTCGCCGTCCGTGATCTCCAGCAGCCCGCCCGCGACGAGCGGGGCGGACGGCGTGAACCGGAAGCGGCCGGGGCCGGCGGAGGGAAGTCCGCAGAGTTCCAGGGCCAGGCCGATGGTGGGCCGGCGGCGGGTGAGGTCGTCGTTGAGGTAGCCGTACAGCCGCTCGAACCGGGTGTCGATGTCCGGGGCCACGGCGACCAGCAGGAGCTCGACGTCCAGCGGGGCGAGACCGAAGCGGTCCGCCAGTCGGCCGAGCCGGCTCCCGGCCGGGGCGGCGTCCGGCAGGGCTCCGTCCGCGTACGCCGGGACGGGCGTGAACGCGTCGCGGGTCTCCAGGATCCGTGCCGCGCCCTCGGGGGTGAGGTACTGCCCCCGGTAGGGGTCGTCGGGGTCCGGATCGACGGCCCGGCGAGCCGCTACGGCCTCCCGGACCCGCTGCTCGACGCGGCCGAGCCGCTCCCAGAGTTCCTCGACGCCGGTGAGGGGGTCGTGGGCGTGGAGCTGCTGTGGTGCCATGGTCATCGCGCGGCGTTCCCCCGCTTGCGTCGGCCGGGCGGCAGTCGCCGTTCACGGGGCGCGGCGAAGCCCTGCCCGCCCGGGTCGGACGCTCCGTCGTAGCGCAGGCGCCGGCCGGGGCCGCCGTCGTCGCCGTTCAGGTGGGGCGCGGCCTTCATGACGAGTCCTTCGGTGACGGGTGGGCCGGCGGGGGTGCGCTCGCCGGCCAGTGGTGCGAGGACCCGCAGGTCGATCGCGGCCTTCAGCTCGCCGCCGAGCGCGGACCAGACATCCGAGGCGGAGGGTCCGCCGGCTCCCGGCCCCGCCGCCTCCAGCTCCACGGTCAGGCCGAGTTCGGCGAGGCTTCCGGTGTGCATCCGGGCGGGCAGCACGTCGGAGCGGACGAGGGTGCGCAACACCTCGGAGAGCAGCCGGTGTTCGTCCTGCGGGCGGTTGGTCCAGGCGGTGACCAGATAGGTCAGCTCGAACCAGCGCGGCGGGGTCCGCCAGCCGGTGACCACGCCGTCCTCGTCGTGCGTCTCGCTCGTGCCGGCGCGCCGCCTGCCCGCGTCCTCGCGGATGCCGTGCAGAAAGACGCTGATGGTCGGGGCGTTGCGGCGGGCGGACCAGTCCTTCGTCGGGGCGTCGAAGACCAGGTCGACGCCGCTGTCCTCCAGCCCGGCATCGGCCAGCAGCAGCCGCAGCCCCTCGTCGACCTCGTGGATCATCGGCGGATCACCTCGTCCGGCGGGGTGACGGTGCCGAGCACCACGAGGAAGTCGGTCTTCACGGGGCTGAAGCCGGGGCCCTTCGCGGTGATCGTGCGTGGCCCGGTCCGGTCCTTGGCGACGATGAGGAGCTGGGCGATGAACGTGCCGTCGCCCAACGGCCGGGCCGGGGCCGCGGCGGCGGTGATCCCGGGCTTCCAGCTGAGGGTGACGGGTGCCCCGGGCGGGAAGTCCTTGCCGCGTACGGAGGTGACGAAGCCGGGCTTGCCGACGGCGGGCACCGAGACGATGCGGGGCTGGAGGATGCGCAGCGGGATCCGGGAGACGTTGTCGCGGAGGTCGGCGTCGGTGCCCGTGGTGGTGAGCGATGCCGTGATCGTCGTACGGAGGGCCTTGTCGGGCGACAGGACGACGCTGAGGACCGTGGACGCGCCTGGGGCGAGGTCGGGGAGCGTGCACGTGCCGCCGCCGGCGCAGCCCGCGGGGAGCGGTCCGGCGGGGATGCGCCCGGGCAGTCCGAGCTTCAGCCGGAGTCCGGTGGCGAGCGCGTTCCTGCCGTTGCGCACGGTGTACGTCACCACGACCTTGCCGCCGACGTAGCCGGGGCTGGGCTGGGCCCGAACGGTGACGCCGGGCCCGGCCTCGGGCGCGGGCGGCGGCGGCGCGGGGGCCGGCGGCGGGGGCGGCGTGGTCGTCGGCGGCGGGGCGGGGGTGGGTGTCGTCGGGGTCGGGGTCGGGGTCGGGGACGGCATCGTCGCAGTGGGGGTGGGGGTGGGGGTGGGAGTGGGGGTGGGCGTCGGGGTCGGCGGTGGCACGTCCTCGACCGGGACGGTCGTTCCGGTGGCGTTGTCCGTGGGGTTGGGGTCGAGGACCGCCCCGGCGACGGACCAGTTGATCCGCTGGTCACCGGTGGTCACGCCGGTCAGCCTGGCCGTGATCGTCACCTTCGCCCCGGGCGGGACGATGCCGAGGTCGCACTGGGGCGTACCGGCGGCGCAGGTCCCGGCGTCGGTGGTCAGCTCCTCCAGCCGGACGCCGGGCGGGGCGTCGACGGTGAGGAGGGTGCCGGGCGAGGGCGAGGGGCCCCGGTTGGTGACGGTGATCGCCACCTCGGTGGACGAACCGACCTCCACCGGGTCGCCGGTGGGCGGTGCGGTCAGCGACAGGTCGACCGACTGCTGGAAGGCGGGCTCCTTCTGCCGTCCGTCGTGTGTGTTGTCGAGGGGGGCCATGTCGCCGGAGGCGATGTCCAGTACGGAGAGCTGCTCCATGGAGTTCGCCGCGAACTCCCGGCGCGAGGTGAACAGAAGCTTGCTGCCGTCGGGGGACCAGGCCACGTCACGGGGCTGGTGGGGGCCGGTCACGGAGGTGTCGGGGACGGGCAGGTCGCAGCCGTCGGGGTTGTCCTTCTGGACGGAGGGCAGCACGACCCGGCAGCCGCCGCCGCGCAGGGGCTTGATGAGGACCCCGGCCTGCTGGTTGTTCCGGCCGCCGCCGTCCTTGCGGTTGAAGGCCACCTTCTTGCCGTCCGGGGAGAACGCGGGGCTGTCGTCGATGACCTCGCAGTCGCCGGGGCAGATGGTGGCGCTCAGATCCCGCTGGCGGTCGAGGTCGGCCACCGGTGCGACCCAGATGTGCTTGTTGCCGCCGTTGCCGTTGATGACCTGGCTGCGGGTGAAGGCGAGGTTGACACCGTCGGAGGACCAGGTCGGCTGGGCGACGTCGCCCGCCTCCTGCCCCTGGGGCGGCGGGATCTCGTCGAGGATCGCGCCGGTGGCGACGTCCGCGATGAAGATGCGGCTCCGGCCCCCCTTGTCCCCGACGCCGCCGGGCGAGGTCCGGGTGAACGCGAGCTTGGTGCCGTCGGGCGAGAAGGTGGGGTCGGTGTCCCAGTCCGTGGGGCCTCGCCCGTCGAGCTCCAGCACCTCCGCGTTCCTGCCGTCGGCGTCGGCCATCCAGATCCGCTCGATCCGCCCCTCGGCGCCGTCCTCGAAGCGGGTGACGACGAGGCGCCGGCCGTCGGGCGTGTAGTTCTGCCGCTCGTGCCACGGGTCGAACCCGGGATCCGGCCTGAACAGGGGGTTCTTGGTGTGGTCCGTGTTCGTGCGGGCCTTCGGGTCCTCCCTCAGGATGGTGAGACCCAGGTCGCGGGGGTCGGAGCCGTCCTGGCGGACGTCCTGGAGCGTCACGATCTGCGCGGCGGCCAGCAGCTCGTCCGGCTCATCCGGCTCATCCGGCTTCTTGACGGTCTCCGGTTCCGGGGTGATCCGGGGCACGATGACGGTCCCGGCCGGGGCGAACCAGGTGGGAGGCCCCAACTTGCGGTTCTCGTTGACCAGTTGGTCCGGCGGCACGTCGCCCTGGAACGCGGTCACCCGGTAGGCGTGGTCGAACTTGTCGCAGCCGCAGGTGTGGTACGGGCTGAGGAAGACGATGTCCTTGCCGTCGGGCAGCCAGGAGGCCGAGTGGGTGCCCCACTTGGCCTGCGCCCCGGCCAACAGCTGCCGGTCGGTCCCGATGCCCTGGGTGGCCCACAGTTTCCTGCCGTCGTCGACGGTCGGGTCGGGGTTCGTGGTGAGGGTGTACGCGACGAGGCCCCGGCGGGCGTCGTCCTCCACCGGGTTCCAGGACGGCTCGGTGGCGTCACCGGCCGGCGCGTCGCTGATCCGGGTGCGCGGGCCGCCGGCGACGTCCCGCACGAATATGTGCCACCTGCCCGGGGCGTCGCAGGCGTACGCGATCTTCTTGCCGTCCGGGGACCAGGTCGGGGACTCCTCGTTCTCCGGGGTGTCACTGAGTCGGCGCAGACCCTTGCCGTCGACGCCGATCGTCCACAGGTCGCGCTGGACCGTGCCGTCGGGTCCGGTCTCCGCCGAGTCGAAGACGACGGTCCGGCCGTCCGGGGAGAGTTCGGGGTGGGCCGCGTCCCGGTCGGTGGTGAGCCTGCTCACCGATCCGTCCGCGGCGCGCAGGTACACCTGGGGCCGGGCGCTGTCACGCAGGCTGGTGAAGACCAGGAGGTCTCCCCGGGCGGAGGGGTCCTGGTCGTAGTGGGTGGGGCCGTCGCCGAACAGCGGGTCGGTGGTGTCCTTGTCGTTGGCCACCCCAAGGCTGCGGTGTTCGGTGCCGGCGAAGGCGATGCGCCCCGCCTGGAGCGGTTCGGCGTCCGCCACGGCGGCGACGGCCTCGGCGGCCGCGTGCGGGGCGGCGGCCGAGCCGACCAGCAGCAGGGGTGCCAACAGCACCGCCGCACCGGTCAGTCGGCCCAGCCGGGAATGCTTTGCCGGGCCAGCAGTGCCGGTCACGGCCCACCTCACAGTCTGTCGATGACTCTCCACCGGCCAGCTTCGCCCACGCGCGGGGGCGGAGGACAGGCCGCGAGTACCCGGGACGGGGGAAGGGCGCGCTGCCCTTTGCGGCGGCGGGGCACCGCGCCCGGGGCATCGGGCCGGCGAGGGGATGCGTTCGGCCGATGGAGTGGCACTATCGGGCGGCCGGGCCCGGAGCCGGCCGCCCTGTGGGCCGTGTCGGCCGGGGCGGGGCGTACGAAGGCGTCGCCGACGGCGGAGGTCGGTCAGGCCGGCGGCGTCGTCGCTGCTCGGGCGGGCAAGGTCGTCAGAGGCCGCCCTGGAGGCAGGAACGGGCCACGGCCGCTCCCCGCCGGGCCCGGGTCTCCCGTCCGCGCGGGCGGGCCCGCCCCGCCCGCACCCGGCCGGGGCACCTGCCGGGGCACCTGGCCGGGTGCGGGGCGACGGGGCCTCAGATCAGCCCGTGCCGCATCGCGTATCCGACCGCGTGGGCCCGGTTGCGCAGTTCGAGCCGGGTCGCGACCTCGTGCAGGACGTTCTTGACGGTGCGTTCGGAGTACGAGGTCTTCTGCGCGATCTCCGCGGTGTCGCAGCCCTCCGAGACCAGTCGGATCATCTCCGCCTCCCGCGCGGTGAGGGTGGAGAGGGTGAGCCCCCGGGGGTCGAGGACCGTCCGCTGGAGGGAGCTGACGTGGTCGAGGAGCTTGCCGAGCAGATCGCCGGGCAGGACGCCTTCGCCGTTGGCCATCGCCCGCACCAGGTGGACGAGCCGGTCCTGGTCGGCCTCGCCGCGCCGGAGCACGGCGGCGACCCCGCACTCGATCATGGTCTGGAGGGCGCCCGACTCGAAGAAGCCCACGACCAGTCCGGTGCGGGTGGAGGTGTTGCGCTGGAGGCGGTGCAGCAGCTGGACGGTGGGCTCGTCGACCATGTCCACAACGACCAGCGAGACCTGGGCCCGGTCCGCTTCGGCCTCCGGCAGCAGTTCTATCTCGGGCCGTACGCGCAGTTGGTGGAGCATGCCGGTCTGCAAAATCAGGTCCTCCGCGTACACCGCCACGGAGACCCTGCCCCCGGGCGCTCCCCCGGAGTTCGCCGTGCGGCGGTGCGCCGCGTCGGGCCTGCGGTAGTACCCGCGCGCCGCCGTGCCGTTGACGGTTGCCGTGCCGTTGACGGTTGCCGTGCCGTTGACGGTTGCCGTGCCGTTGGCGGTTGCCGTGCCGTTGGCGGTCGCGTTCGCCGTGCTGTTCGTCGTGTCCGTGATCGTCGTCATCGTTCCGTGCCCGTCTTCCTCAGGTACTTCAGCCCGATATGCCTGCTCGTCCTCACGTCGCCCCCCGCCGACCGGGGGCACGGCCCGCGGGCGCGCGGAGGGGGCGCGGGGAGACTGTGCCGAGGGGCCCGCGGGGCACCACCCCTGCCCGCTTGTTGCCCTCGCGTCTCTGCTGCCGAGCGGTGCGGGCGGCCTAACGTCGCAGAGTGACCACATCTGCCGAACTCGAAAGCCCCACGGTGACGGTGTCGCCCGGCGGTACCGCGACGACCACCCTGACCGTGCGCAACGACGGTGACATCGTCGAGGCCTACACACTTGAGGTGGTCGGCGACTGCGCCGCCTGGAGTACCGTCGAGCCGGCGCGTGTGTCGCTGTACCCGGGCACCTCCGAGACGGTGACCCTGACCTTCGCCCCGCCGCGCTCCCACGAGGTGCGGGCGGGTGAAACCCCCCTGGCCGTACGGGTCCTGCCCGCGGAACGGCCCGAGTCGGTGGTGGTCCCCGAGGGCACGGTGACCGTGGAGCCCTTCCACGAACTGCGCACGGAGCTGGAACCGCGCCGCCGCCGGGGCTGGCTGGGCGCCCGCTTCGGTGCCGCGGTGCAGAACAAGGGGAACACCCCGGTCGATGTGGCCCTCGCGGGCAAGCAGGCCGGGGAGGATCTGCGGCTCACCTTCACGCCGGACAAGAAGCGACTGGAGCCGGGAGAGTCGGCGGAGGTCCGGCTGAAGGTCCGGGCCCGGACGCTGATCTGGTTCGGAGAGCCCGTCACCTGGCCGTTCGAGGTCCGGGCGACCGAGGGCGCCGCAGGGGATGCCGAGGACGAGCAGCCCGGTGGGCCCGAGCCGCTGCCCGGCGAGTTCGCCCAGATACCGGTGCTGCCCAAGTGGCTGCTGATCGTGCTGGCCGCGCTGCTGGCCCTGCTGCTCGCGTGGTTCGCCCTGGTGCGGCCCGCGGTGCAGAGCACGGCCGAGCAGGCGGGGACGAAGGCCGCGCAGAAGGAGACCGAGCGGGGCAAGGAGCAGGGGTCGACTCCGCCCGGCGGCGCGGAGAACCCGGCAGGCGGTCAGGGAGAGGGTGCCGGTCCGGACGGAACGGGCCCTGGTACGGGCGGCTCCGGCCCGGGCGGCTCCGGCCCGGGCGGCTCCGGTGGAGGCGGCGGCACCGGCGGGAGCGGTGGCGGTGGCGGTGCGCAGCACTCCAAGACCATCGACGTGAAGACCTCGGCGGGACGCTCGGCAGAGGGCGTCTACAAGGTTCCCGCCGGGAAGGTGTTCGGCGTCACCGACATCGTGGTGGCGAACTTCCAGGGGGACGAGGGCATTGTGACGATCTCCTTCGGAGAGAACAAGATCACGACGATCGCGCTGGAAACCTTCCGCAACCAGGACTACCACTGGGTCACCCCCATTCAGGTTCCGGAGAACGCCACCGTCACCGCGTCCGTCACCTGTGCCAAGCCCGGCACTCCGGCCACTGGCAGGCAGGCTTCCGGGTGCCATCAGGTTCTGAATGTCAGCGGCGAACTGAGCGATCTCGCACGATAGAAAACAGCGACGCCGGGCGTTCTGCTCCGTCTGCCGACGAGACAACAGCAGAAACCCGGTCGAGAGGAAACCCGGCCTGCCGGGAGGTGGCGGATTCGCCCTCCCCGGCACACCGGAGGTCTCGACCAGTTCGGTCGCCCGCGGCGACGACAGCATCGGAAGAATATCCGCACCCGGTGGCCGCGGGCACGAACATGCCTGCTCAGAAACGGTCCTGACGGGCCGATGGCGGACGGCGGGTGCCCGTTCGGAGCGCTCCCGTGCCCGATTCCCGCTCCCGTACACGACCGATTCCCCCCACCTTCCCGGCGCATTCTGGCCGAATCGCGTCACCTCGGTGCGTTCGCCCGGTGGCCCCGGACGGCGATCGGCCTCCCGGGGTTTACCGGAAAAAAAGAGATACCAAACACATCGGGTCGCGGCGCCGGTGCGCCTTTTCGCCCAATCCCCCGGCAGGTGCGGCGATGTCGGACAGTCCCGTAACACGTTGTTCCCGTTCTCTTCATGTCGGCCGAGGAATGCGTGCCGGTTCCCGCGAATACGCCGCCCGATCCGTCCGGCCCGCCAAGGGCAGTGTTACCCGGCGTACAGGGGCCCGGAAAGGCAGCCACATTGCCCCGCGCCCAGGACTCTGGGACCTACTCCCCGCCCGGCCCGACGGTCAAGACTGGCCAGTGATCAAGTGACCGTCCAGAAGGAGCGAGCATGCCGTCGTACCTCACCCCCGGTGTATACGTGGAGGAGGTGCAGTCCGGAGCACGGCCCATCGAAGGTGTCGGCACCGCGGTCGCAGCCTTCGTCGGCTTCGCCGGGACGGGCCCCTTCCACCAGCCGACGCTAGTGACCAACTGGGACCAGTACGTGCAGACCTTCGGCGCCTTCACCGCCGACACCTATCTGGCGCACGCCGTCTACGGCTTCTTCGCCAACGGCGGCGGCGCGGCCTACATCGTGCGCATCGGCGGACCCGCACAGGGCACGGAGGGCACGACGCCGGGCGCGGTCGCCCAGGCGCCCGCTCCCGTCGCGCTCGGCGGGTTCCTCGTCTCGGCCAAGCCCGGCACGGGCGCCGACCTCTCCGTGGAGATCACCGACGCCGAGGGCGAGAACCCCCCGGAGGACCGCTTCCGGCTGCTGGTGCGCCAGGCCGGCAAGGCCGTCGAGACGTACGACGTCTCCACCCGCAAGAACGTCAAGGGCTACCTGGTCACCCAGGCCCGCGACTCCAAGTTCGTCCAGGTCACCGAGCAGCCCGGCACCGCGCAGAGCCGCCCCGAGAAGCAGACCGTCGCCCTCGCCCCCGCCGCCCCGGGCGCCCCGGGCGCCGGTGTGGCACGGCTCGACGCCTCCGAGTACGTGGGCGACGCCTCCGCGCGGACCGGGTTCTCCGGCCTCGAAGCGATCGACGAGATCACGATGGTCGCCGTCCCGGACCTGATGAGCGCCTTCCAGCGCGGCGACATCGACGCCGAGGGCGTCAAGACCGTGCAGCTGGCGGTCATCTCGCACTGCGAGCAGATGGGCGACCGGGTCGCCGTCCTGGACACCCCGCCGGGCATGAACGCCCAGCGCGTGCGCACCTGGCGCAACGAGGACGCCGGATACGACTCGCGCTACGCGACCCTCTACTACCCGTGGATCAAGGTCTTCGACCCGGCGAGCGGCCGTAACTCCCTGGTCCCGCCGAGCGGTCACGTGGCCGGCGTCTGGGCGCGCAGCGACGGCGAGCGCGGTGTGCACAAGGCCCCCGCCAACGAGGTCATCCGGGGCGCGGTGGACCTGGAGATCCGCCTCAGCAAGGGCGAGCAGGACCTCCTCAACCCGATCGGCGTGAACTGCGTGCGCGCCTTCCCGGGCCGCGGCATCCGCATCTGGGGCGCGCGCACCCTCTCGTCCGACCCGGCCTGGCGCTACCTCAACGTGCGCCGCCTCTTCAACTACCTGGAGGAGTCCATTCTCCTGGGCACCCAGTGGGTGGTGTTCGAGCCGAACGACGACCGCCTCTGGTCGAGCATCCGGCGCAACGTCACCTCCTTCCTCACCGAGGAGTGGCGACGCGGGGCACTGTTCGGCCGCACGGCCGAGGAGGCGTTCTACGTCCGGTGCGACCGGAGCAACAACCCGCCGGAGTCGATCGACCTCGGTCAGGTCGTCTGCGAGATCGGGGTGGCCCCGGTGAAGCCCGCGGAGTTCGTGATCTTCCGTCTCTCGCAGTTCTCCGACAGCACCAGCCTCGTCGACGAGTGACCCTCGCGGTCCTCCCCCACCCCTTCACTTTCTCCATCGATCAGAACAGGTGACACAGAGCCATGGCAGAGGGCGACGCTCTTTCCACCCATATCTTCGGCGTACAGCTCGGTGGCTATCTCGTGGAGTCCATCCAGGAGATCAGCGGCATGACCGTCGAGGAAGAAGTCGTCGAGGTCCGTCAGGTGACGGCCGAGGGCAAGCAGATCATCCGCAAGCAGCCGGGTGCCCGGCAGGCGGGCGAGGTGACGATCACCCGCGGGCTCGACAAGAGCAGCGAGTTCACCACCTGGATCAAGGAGACCCTCAACAACGGGGCCGTCGACACCGCGCGGCAGAACCTCACGATCGAGATCAAGGACTCGACCGGAGAGACCGTCCGCCGCATCCAGCTGATGCAGGGCTGGGCCTCCAAGTGGGAGGGCCCCTCCCTCAAGGCCGGCGAGTCCAGCGCGGCGACCGAGACGGTGACCATCACCTTCGAGGAGATCGTGGTCGAATGAGGCGCCGGACCGTTACGCCCGGCGGCGGCCTCGAAGAGGTCCTGGACAACCTCGCCACGGCGCCCGCCGCACGCGAGGAGGCCGCCCTTCCCGCGCCCGCCCGCCCCCGGGAACGGGAACGGGACACGCTCCAGACGGAGTTCGCCTTCGAGCTGCCGCGCGGGTACGTCGACGACGAGGGCCATGTGCACCGCAGCGGCACCATGCGGCTCGCGACGGCCCGGGACGAACTGCGCCCGCAGATCGACCTGCGGGTGAAGGAGAATCCGGCGTATCTGTCCGTGGTGCTGCTGAGCCAGGTGATCACTCAGCTCGGCACGGTCACCGATGTGCACGCCGGGATCGTCGAGCGGATGTACGCGACCGATGTGGCGTTCCTCCAGGACTTCTACCGCCGGATCAACAGCGAGGGCCACACGCATGCCGCGGTGACCTGCCCGCTGTGCCACGGGTCGTTCGAGGTGGACCTCTCGGGTGGGCGCCTGGGGGAATCGTGACGTACGCGCTTCCCCGGCTGCGGGAGGAGATCGCGTACGTCGCCTACCACTTCCATTGGCAGCGTGAGGACATCCTCGACCTCACCCACGGCGAACGTCAGCAGTGGGTGCGGGAGATAGCGCGGATCAACACCCGCGTCAACGAAGGCGGGTGATCGTGTGGGGCTCGGGGAATGGCTGCGCCGGACGGACCGGCAGCGCTCCGGCGCGCCCTCGCGAGAGGGCGGCGGGCACGCCGACGGGTCCGCCGTACCCGCAGCCGTCGGGGACTCCGGCCCGGATTCCGGCCCCGCATCCACTTCCGGATCGGCATCCGCTTCCGCTTCCGCTTCCGGTTCCGGTTCCTCGGCGGCTTCCGACGGGGAGAGCGGTGGCTGGGACGGCGGCTGGCGGCGGGTGGCCCCGCCGACGGTGACCGTCGCCCGGTCCTCGATCGGCGTGAGCGACGGGCTGCGGTTCCGTTCGCGGCTGGCCTCCTGGCAGAACCCGGCCCTCGGCGGGGAACTCGGCCACTCCGTCCTGCCGTCGGCCCCGGTCGGTCTCATCCATGGCGTCGCCCGGCCGGGCGGCGCACGGACCACGTCCCCCGGGGGACCGCTGCTGCTGCGCGCGGTCCGGCCCCCGGGTGCCGACGACCCCGCCGCTCCCACGACGGACCTGCCGCCCGCCTCGGTGAACCGGGCGGCGGGCAGGGGCAGCAGGACGGACGGCGGTACGGGGGCGGGGAAGCCGGGCCCCGGCTCGCCGACGGTCCAGCGGTCGAGCGCGGCCTCGCCCTCGTCCACCGCCAACCGGTCGCCGGCGGACGGTTCGCGTACGTCCGGCGGGTCGCGTACGTCGGGCGGGTCGGGGAGTTCCCGCACGTCGGGTAGGTCGGCTGCGTCGGGATCGTCCGAGCCGTCCTCCTCCACGGCCCCGCCCGACTCCACGGCCCCGCCCGGCTCCACAGCTCCGTCCAAGTCGTCCGCCTCCTCCGGTACGCGCCCTCCCGCCGCTGTACGTCCGCAGCGGATCGCCCCGCCGCTGATCGTCGCCCGGCGTCCGGCGATGCCGCTGCGGCGGATCGCCGGGCTCGTGCCCGCCACGCCCCCCGCCCCTTCCTCCTCATCCGCTTCCCCCGCTTCCCCCGCTTCCTCCGCTTCCCCCGCTTCCCCCGCTTCCTCCTCGGCAGCCGCGCCGTCCGCCGAAGCTGCTGCCCCCGCCGTCCAACGGGCCGGGTCCGAGCGGCGGAGCGGTCCGGACCGTGCGGCTCCGGAGGGCGACGCCCCGTCTCCCGACCGCGGCTCCGGTCGGCCCGCCGCCGATGTGGTGCGCCCGGCCCTGGGCAAGCCGCTGCGCGAGATGCCCGCCGGCGCCAGGCCGGCCGGTGCCGACGGACCGGCGGGCGTCGTGCCGTCCGCCCCGGCGACGGCCCACCCGGCGGAGATGCCGGTGCTCCAGCGCCAGGCTTCGGACCCGCAGAGTGCGCCGAGCTCGCCGGGCCTTCCGGCCACGGCAGCCGCGACACCCACGCACCGCTCGACCGGCTCGACCGGCTCGACCAAGGCAGCGACACCTGCGCCTTCGCCTTCGTCGGCCCCGCAGCAGCAGCCGTCGTCGCCGGAGAACCGTTCCCGTACGCCCCGGTCGTCCCCGTCACCTCAGTCGTCCAGGAGCACCCGGTCACCCGGTTCACCGACGCCGACGGGGCCCGCCCCCTCGGTGCAGTCGGCACCGAGGGCCGACGCTTCCGGCAGCGCACGGGCCCGTGCGCGGGGCGGGATCGGCACACCGCTTCCCTCGCTGCCGCCCACGGCCCGGCTCGGCGGCGACGCGCCGCTGCTCGGTGACCGCGCGCCCGCCGGGGCGCGGCCGGATCCGGGTCGGCCCCGGACCACCGGGCCCGCTGTTCCCGCCCCCGCCCCGGGGCCGCCGGGCGCGCCCTCCGCGATGCCGGTGCGGACGCCTTCCGTCCCGCCCGCCGTACCGACGGCGCCCCCGACCTCCGCCGGTTCGTCGTCCGGAAGCACGGCCGTCCAGCGCGCGGCGGACCCCGCCCGTGCCCGGACCGGTCCGGCCTCGTCGGCTCCCCCGCCGCCCGTACGCGTCCGGCCGATCGCTCGGGGCCGTACGGCCGGGAGCTCCGCCGGCGCGACGCCGTCGCCCATGGTCCAGCGGTCACGAACACTGCTCTCCGGCCGCGCCCTGACGGTGAACACCGGTTCCGCCGAGGGGTTCTCGGCGCAACCGACGACGGCGACGGCGGGCGGCGGCACCGTGCGCCCGGTCGTGGCGGCCACCTGGCGGCGCGACGTGCGGCAGCCGGGCGCCGACGCCCCCTCACCGGGCCCCGCCGACGGGCGGACCGGTCGCGGGCCGAACGCCGGCCACCAGCGGCCGACGTCCCCCGGTACGGCTTCGGGGCCCCTGGTCCAGCGCTCGGCGACCGCGCACCCCCCGCACCGGGGCGGTGACGCCTCCACCGACCCGGCCCGGGGCACCGCGAACCGGAGCGCCGTACCCACCGACCGCCACGACGCGAGCGCGCCGGGGCGCTCGCCGGGGACCCCGGCCGCCCCCACCGGGCGCGGTCCGTCCGCCGGTGGCGTACTCCAGCGACTCGTACGACGGACCGGGCGGGCCACAACGCCCTCGCCGACGCCGTCCGGCACGCCCTCGCCGCAGCAGGCTTCCGGGCCGACGACCCCTCGGGCTCCGCAGCGGATTCCCGAGCCGGCGTCCCACCGGAGCCCGCAGCAGGTTTCCGCACGCGACGCCGCCCCGGACCGGACCGCGGTCCCGGTCACTCCTCCCGCCCCCGCCCCTGTTGTTCAACGCGCTGCCGCACCGCTCCCGCACGCCCTGCCCTCCCGGTCGGGGGCGCAGGGGGCCGCGCCGATGCCTCCCGGATCCGCGACCGCCGCGGCCACGCGTCCCGTTCCCGTCGTCCGGCCGCATCCGCCCGAAGCGCCGCGTCCGGAAGCCGCCGTACCCGTACAGCGGCTGGCCATGCCGGTGGCGCCCGACGGCGCCGGTCCACCGCTCACCGGGCCTGCCGCCGGCACCGCTCCCGGCGCACCATCCGGACCCTCCGTGCGGGTGCCGCCCCGCGCGCCCGCACAGTCCGCCGGAGCGGGCCGCCCGGAGAGCAGGGCGCAGGCGGTCCAGCGTGCGGCGGCGAAGGCCGGGATCACCGGGGTTCCGGTGCAGGCCGCCCCGCCGAAGCCCGCGGCCGGGACGACGGGCGCGGCCACCGGCTCCGGCGACGCTTCCGACGCTCCGTCGGCGAACCGGCTGAGCGGAACGGAGATCGAGGAGCTGGCCCGCCGACTCCTCGACCCGGTGAGCCGGCTCATCCGCGCCGATCTGCGCCGGGGCAGGGAACGCAGCGGACGGCTGCACGACGGCCGACGCTGACGGGCGACCGCCCCCACCCACCGCGCACACCCCGCACGCCCGCACACCCCGTACGAGAGACAGCAGAGAAGACGAGAGACGTATGACGGACAACATCTTCGCGACGAGCGTGTTCTTCAAGCTCGCGATCGGCGGCAGCGACCTGGGCGCGTTCCACACCTGCTCCGGTCTGGGCGCCGAGGTGGAGATGGAGACGTACGCCGAGGGCGGGAACAACGGATTCACCTGGCAGCTGCCGGGGCGGATCAGCTGGACGAACATCACGCTGACCCGCCCGGTGACCGCCGACACCCTCAAGATCGCGCGCTGGCTCAACGAGACGATCCAGCGGGTCGAGCCCAAGGACGGCGAGATCGTGGCGCTGCGGCCCGACCTCAGCCGGATCATCAGCTGGCAGGTGCACGGCATCGTGCCGGTCCGCTGGCAGGGGCCCTCCTTCGATCCGGCCAATTCCGAGGCGGCGATCGAGACGCTGGAGATCGCACACGAGGGCCTGGAACCCTCCTGACCGGCACCGACGCACCCGCCAGGAACCGGACGAAGGAAGGAGGAACGCAATGTCACCCGCTCTCCGCGCGAGCCGCGCTCGCGCCCAGCTGACCATCATGGAGCCGCCGTCGACGGTCGGCGCCAAGCCCGGCGGGGCGCTGGCCCGTCTCACGTTGCAGTTCAACCCGTCGAAGCTGTCGCTGAGCAAGACCACCGAGTGGCGGCGCACCCCGTCCCGGATGGCCGGGCAGTCCGCGCTGCCCGAGTTCGTCGGCAGCGGACCCCGGTCCCTGTCGCTGGAGGTCTTCCTGGACGCCACCGCCACGCACGACAACTCCGTGGAGAAGGCGGTGGAACAGTTGATGACCGCGTGTGTCCCCACCCCCAAGAGCCTGGCCCGCAAGACGCCCGCCAGCCCCTGGGTGCGCTTCGACTGGGGGACGTCCAAGACGACCTCGTTCGACGGGGTGCTCTCCAACCTCTCGGTCTCCTACACCCTGTTCGACGTCGACGGGAAGCCGCTGCGCGCCACCTGCTCCCTGTCGATCGAGGAGGCGAGCGTCGACCCGGCCGGCCAGAACCCCACCTCGGGTTCGAAGGACGCGCGGCGCACCCACCGGGTCGTGGCCGGGGACAGCCTGCCGCTGCTGGCCTGGCGGGAGTACGGCGACGCCACCGCCTGGCGGACCATCGCGCACGCCAACGACATCGACGACCCCATGCAGTTGACCCCGGGCAGGGAACTCCTCGTGCCCGCGCGGGAAGACCACCTGGCGGAGGAGGGCCGATGAGCGGGACGGAATCCCCCGGGCGCTCCTTCGCCGCCGACCCGATCGTCGAGGCGCCCGCCGAGCTGCCCGCCGCCTGGGCCACCCAGCTGGTGAGCTGTGTGGTCGACGAGAACGTGGGCCTGCCCGACACCGCCGTACTGATGTACCGGGACCCCGACCACACCTTCCTCGCCAAGACCGGCATCGGCATGGGCACGCCGCTGAAGATCTCGGTGGTCACCGTCCAGGACCGGGCGCGCGAGCGGCTGTTCACCGGGGAGGTCACCGCGGTCGAGCTGGACACCGACACCACCGGATCGTTCACCGTCGTGCGGGCGTTCTCCAAGGCGCACCGGCTCCAGCGCGGCCGGAAGGTCATGGCCTACCGGAACATGAAGACGGCGGACATCGTCCGCAAGGTCGCCGCCGGCGCGGGCCTGACCTGCGGGCGGATCGAGGCCGCGCCGGTCACGTACAAGCAGGTGACCCAGCCGAACGTGTCGGACTGGGAGTTTCTCCAGCACCTCGCGGCCGAGAGCGGGGCCACGGTGCGGGTGGACGACAAGGGCCGGCTCCAGTTCACCAGGCCGGACCCCGCCTCCTCCGCGCCCTCGCCCACCACCTCCGCCACGCGCAATCCGATGGTCCTGGAGTACGGGAACAACCTGCTGGCCCTGCGTGCGGTGCTGACGGGTGCGGACGGGTCGGACAGCGTCGAGGTGCGCGGCTGGAACGTGGAGACCAAGACCCGGCTGGTGGCCCGGCAGCAGTCCGTCCGCAGCGACACCGTCGCCCCGGGGATGAGCCCGTCGACGGCGGCGAAGATGTTCGGCTCGGGCTCCCGGACGACGGTCGCAGACACCCCGTACCGCACCCAGGCGGAGACCCGGGCCGTGGCCGGTGCGCTCGCCGCCTCGGTCAGCGCCGGCTTCGGGGAGGTCGAGGCGGTCGCCTACGGGAACCCGCAGCTGCGGGCGGGCATGCCGGTGGCCCTCGGCAACGTGGGGCCCGCCTTCTCCGGCCGTTACACCGCGACCGCCGCGCACCACGTCCTCGAACCGGACACCGGCTACCGCACGACGGTGATCGTCAGCGCCTCTCCGGACCGGTCGCTCTCCGGCCTGGCCTCCGGCGGCAACGCCCCCTCGCGCGGCCCCCGCATGCCGGGCCTGGCGATCGGGGTGGTCACGGACATCCGCGAGGAGGGCCGGGGCCAACGCGGCTGGGTGCGGCTGAAGTTCCCGTGGCTCGACGACACGTACGTCACCGACTGGGTCCGTACGGTGCAGTGGGGCGGCCAGGGCGGCGGCGGGGTGTTCAGCCCCGAGGTCAACGACGAGGTGCTGGTCGGGTTCGAGCAGGGGCTGCTGGACAGCCCGTACGTGCTCGGCGGTCTGTACAACGGGGTCGACAAGCCCTCGCCGCACGACGTCCCGCTGGTCGACCCGACGAGCGGGAAGGTCAACCGCCGTTCCCTGGTATCCCGTTCGGGCAACCGGCTGGAGCTGCTCGACGCTCCGCGCGGCCCCTCCGGGGTACGCATCGCCAGCGGTGACAAGCGGCTCGACGTGATGCTCGACGAGAAGAAGGGTGAGATCACGCTGACGGTGAAGGCCCGGGGCGGCACCCGGGACCTCAGCTCGGTGACGCTGTCCGCTTCGGGCATCACGCTCGACGCGGGGGCCACGGGTGACGTGAACATCACGGGCCGCTCGGTGACCGTCAACGGCAAGACGGGGGTCACGGTCGACGGCGGCCTGCTCGCCGTCCTCAAGGCCAAGCTCATCAGGATCAACTGACGGCCGGCCCGCTCCTTCGTCCGCCCGTCCACCGCCCGCCCGCTCCTCCGCCAGTCCGCTCGCCCGCCCCTCCGCTCGCCCGCCCGTCCACCACGAAGCCCGACTGTCCCGAAGCCCGACTGTCCCGAAGTCCCTTTCACAGCTAGGAGAACCCCGGCCATGCCCCCCGCAGCCCGCACGGGCGACAGCACCGCCCACGGCGGTCTCATCGGCACCCCGCCCCCGGGTGCGGTGGCCGTGGCCACCGTGTTCATCGGCGGCCGGCCGGCGGCCGTCACCGGGAGCCTCCATGTGTGCGTCATCCCCCCGCACGCCCTGCTCGGGCCGGGCAACGTGATCATGCCCAACCCGGCCGGCGCGCTCACCGGGCAGGTGCTCATCGGCGGGCTCCCCGCCGCCCGGATGACGGACAGGACCAGCTGCGGCGCGCCCATCATCACCGGTGCGCCGAACGTCCTGATCGGGGGCCCGATGTGAGCGGCGGCGGATTCATCGGGCGCGGCTGGGGCTTCCCGCTGCGGGTCGGGCCGACGGGCGGGATCGCGCTGGTCGAGCGGGACCGGGAGATCGAGGAGGCGATAAGCCTGATCCTCGGCACCGCGCCGGGCGAGCGGCCGATGCGCCCGGAGTTCGGCTGCGGCATCCACGACTACGTCTTCGCACCCGGCGACGGGGCGACGGCCGGCCGGATCGCCCAGGAGGTCCGCACCTCGCTGGAGCGGTGGGAGCCGCGCATCGAGGTGACGGACGTGGTGATCGCGTTCGACGCCATCGAGGAGGGCACGCTCTACATCGACGTGCACTACACCGTGCGGGCCACCAACGACCTGCGCAACCTCGTCTTTCCCTTCTACACCATCCCGTCGTCGGAGGGCTCTGCCGAGAGCTCGTCCCAGGCCGCTCGGGAAGCGGGAGTGCGCTGATGGCCCTGCCTTCGCCCAATCTGGACGACCGGCGTTTCCAGCAGCTCGTCGACGAGGCCAAGCGGTACGTCCAGCAGCGCTCCCCCGAGTGGACCGACCACAACGTGTCGGACCCCGGGGTCACGCTGATCGAGACGTTCGCGTACCTGGTCGACCAGTTGCTGTACCGGCTGAACCGGGTGCCGGACAAGAACTACGCGGCCTTCCTCGATCTGCTGGGCGTGACCCTGTTCCCGCCGGCCGTGGCGCGGGCCGAGATCGACTTCTGGCTGTCCGCGCCGCAGCCGGAGACCGTGCACCTCCTCGCGGGCACCGAGGTCGCCACCGCGCGCGGGGAGGCCGAGGAGCCCGTGGTGTTCTCCACCGCCGACGACCTGCCCATCGTGCCGAGTTCGCTGGTCCGGCTGGTCACCGCGCCGGTGTCCGGCGAGCAGACGGACCGGACGGGACCGCTCGGCGCGGGCAAGGACATCCCGTGCTTCCAGGCCCGGCCCGAACCCGGCGACGCCCTGCTGTTCGGGCTGCCGACGGCCGTGCCCCGGTGCATCGTCGCCGTCCGCCTCGACAGCCGGGTGGAGGGCGTGGGCGTCGACCCGCGTCAGCCGCCGCTGGTGTGGGAGGCGTGGGACGGGGCCCGCTGGGTGACGTGCGCGACCGGCACCGACAGCACCGGCGGGCTGAACAGGCCCGGCGAGGTCATCGTGTTCGTCCCGGCCGGGCACACCCCCTCCGTCGTGGCGGGGACGCGGGCCGGGTGGCTGCGCTGCCGGGTCACCGCCCCGGAGCCGGGCCAGCCGTTCTACTCGGAGTCGCCGACGATCCGGGAGGCCGAGGTGTTCACGGTCGGCGGCACGGCGGCGGCGGAGCACGCGGAGACCGTCCTCGACGTGCCCCTGGGGGTGTCCGAGGGCGTCGCCGGGCAGCGGTTCTCGGTGAGCCGGGCGCCGCTGCTGCTGGACGGGGAGCCCCCGGTCGTCCAGGTGTCGACGGACGAGGGCTGGCAGGTGTGGACCCCGGTCGAGCACTTCGGCGCGTCCGGCCCCGGTGACCGGCACGTCCGGATCGACGCCGTCGCCGGGGAGTTCGCGTTCCCGCCGGAGGTGCGGGAGCCGGACGGCACGATGCGCGCGTACGGGGCGGTGCCGGAGAAGGGCGCCCAGCTCCGCGTCCCGCGATACCGGACGGGCGGCGGGGCGGCGGGGAACGTCGCTCGGGGCGCGATCTCCGTGCTGCGCAGTTCGGTGCCGTACGTCGCGGGCGTGAACAACCGTGAGGCGGCGACCGGCGGCGTCGACGGGGAGACCGTGGAGAACGCGAAGGTCCGCGCGCCCAACATCCTGCGGGTGCAGGAGCGGGCGGTGACGGCCGAGGACTACGAGGTCATCGCCCGGGAGGCCGCCCCGTCGCTGCGCCGGGTGCGGTGCCTGCCGGCCGTGGCGGGCGAGGCCGGTGCGGTACGGGTCCTGGTGGTGCCCGACGCGACGCCCGACGAGGACGGCCGGCTGCGGTTCGAGCAGCTGATCCCCTCGGACCCGGTGCTCGCGGCGGTCACCGAGCGGCTCGACGAGCGGCGGCTTGTCGGCACCCGGCTGCTCGTGGAACCCCCCGCCTACCAGGGCGTCACGGTCGTCGCCCGGCTGGTGGCCGCGCCCGGTGACGTGGACCGGGTCCGGGTGGAGGCGCTGGAGGCGCTGTTCCGGCACATCGACCCCCTGCGGGGCGGGGCGGACGGCCAGGGGTGGCCGTTCGGCAGACCCGTGCAGTACGGGGAGGTCTTCGCCGTGCTCCAGCGCGTGGAGGGGGCCGGTCTGGTGGAGGACGTCCGGCTGTTCCCGGCGGACCCGATCACCGGGCGGCGCGGCGCGGCGGTGGACCATGTCGACGTGGCTCCCGGGGCGTTGGTCTTCTCGCACCAGCACCAGGTGGTGGTCACCGCGAACGGGGCCGGTGAGGGCGTATGACGCGGGCCGCGATACCCGGGCTGCCGAGCCGCTACCCGATCGGCGAGCTGCTGCCCGCCCTGTACGCGGACGACGACCTGGCCCAGCGGTTCACGGCGGGCCTGGACACGGTGCTGGCCCCGGTCCTGTCCACCCTGGACAACCTGCCCGCCTACTTCGACCCGTCGCTGGCCCCGGCCGACTTCCTGCCGTGGCTGGCGTCCTGGGTGGGCGTCGAGGCCGATCCCGCGTGGCCGGTCGAGCTGCGCCGGGCGGTCGTCGCCCGCGCCGTGGAACTGCACCGGTGGCGCGGCACCCGGCGGGGTCTCGTCGAGCGGCTGCGGCTCTGCTGCGGTGTGCACGCGGATGTCCGGGACGGCGGGGGCGCCACCTGGTCGGCCGAGCCGGGCGCGGCTCTCCCCCCGCCGCCGACCGGTGAACTGCTCGTCCGGGTCTGGCCGGTGCGCGAGGGCGTCGCGGTGGACGCCCGCCGCGTCCTGGACGTCGCCACCGCCTCGTGCCCCGTCCACCTCACCTGCCGGGTGGAGGTCCTGCCGGGCCCGCCCGGAGAGCCCGAACAGACAGGAAGCTGACGTGATGCGTTCGTGCCCGGCGTGCGGTACGGCCAACGGCGAGAGTGACGACTTCTGCGGCAACTGCGGCGGCTACCTGGGCTGGTCCTCCCAGCCGGCGCGGCCGAAGCGAGCGATGGCCCCGGAGCCGGAGCCGGAGCCAGAGCCGGAGCCGGAGCCGGAGCCGGAGCCGGAGCCGGCTGCTGCGGCGGATCCACCAGTGGCGGAGGCCGGATCCGGACCCGCGCCGATCCCGGCCCCGGCCCCGGCCCCGATCCCGGATCCGGCCGGACCGCCCACGCAACCGCGGCCGCAGCCCGCAACGGACCCGGGTCGGCCCTCCCCCGCGCCCGCCCCCGACGCGGCGGAGCGGCCCGAACAGCCGCCGCGCTCCGGACCGGCGCCCTCGGAACGCCCCGAGCCGTCGGCGCGCCCCGCCCCCGCGCGCCCTGAACAACCGCCGGAGCCGCCCCGGTCCGCTCCCTCGCCCGGGCGTCCCGCGACGCCTCCCGCTCCCGCGCCCACCCCCGTACCGCCGCAGCCCACCGCGCCCCCGGCGCACCCCGTGCCGGCGACTCCGCCCGTGCCTCCGGCCCGGCCCGCCCCCGCCCCCGTACGCCCCGGAATCCCGGAATCCGCAGCGGTCGCCGCACCGGCCTCCCGGAATGCGTCCGACGGGGACGGGGGAGACGAACCCATCGGGGCGGTACGGCCGGCCAAGCCCGTGGCCCGGCGGCCCGTCGTGCGGCCGGTGGAGGCGGACGAGACGCCGGACGGTCCGCCCTGCCCGGCCTGCGGCACACCGAACCTGCCGGGGAGGCAGTTCTGTCGGCGGTGCGCCGCTCCGCTCCGGACCCGGGAACAGCCCGCCGCCCTGCCGTGGTGGCGCACCGTGTGGCCGTTCCGCCGCCGGGTGCGCGGCGGTTCGGGCCGGGCGCTGCGGCGGACGCTGCTGATCCTGGTCGTGGCCGGGCTGCTGATGGCGGGCTTCCTGTTCTTCCCGCTCGGCCGCTACGTCTACGAGGACGTCCGGGACAAGCTCGGCGGCACGCGGGAGATCAGCCCCACCGGGGTGACCGCCAGTGCCTCGGCTCCCGGTCACCCGGCGAGCGCGGCCATCGACACCCTGACGAACAAGTACTGGGGCGCCCCCGCGCTCGGCGCGTCGCTGACCGCCTCGTTCCGGACGCCGTTCCGGCTGGTCGGCGTCGTGGTGTACACCGGTGTGTCGAAGGAGCCGCAGGAGTTCCGGCGGGGCGCGCGGCCGACCCGGGCGGAGCTGATCGTCACCACGAAGGACGACAAGGTGCACAAGAAGACGGTGACCCTCAACGACAAGCCCGGCAAGCAGGAGACACGGATGGGCATCAGCGACGTCGTCTCCGTGGAGCTGGTGCTGCGGGAGGCCACCGGCCAGGGCGAGGGGCGGCCGATCGCGGTCGGCGAGGTCGAGTTCTTCAAGCGCACCTGAGCAGGCGCGCCCGAGCGGTAGGCAGGCGCGCACCGAGCCGGAGGGCGTCACTCAGTCCCGTCGCACGACACTCCCGACACTGCCGCACCGAGGATTCCGCGAGGTCACCAACTGCCCAGTAGCGATCAGAGAGTTATTGACGATCAAACATTTTCGGTCACACATGGCTTCCCTCCGCACCCCCACCCGGGGTTGACTGGGCACTACACATGGTGACGCGCCCGCCCACCGGCTCGCCGACCCTGCCCCGGCGCGCCGGGCTCCCGGCGGAGGAAGGAGGAGAGTGATGGCCCTCCCACCTCGCACATCGCCCCGCCGCCCGGCCCCCCGGTTCTCGGCCGCCGCCTCCCAACGGGCCCGTCCCCTTGCCCGATCACCCGGAATGCGTCGTTCACATCGTCCGCCCGTATTCATCAGACGAGGGGCTGCAATGAGCCAGATCACGTTACCGGCGTTTCACATGCCGTTCCAGAGTGCTGGATGCCATCCAGGCCAGGCGGAAACCCGCGGGGCAGCCTGGGAATGGGCCGAATCCGAAGGGCTCCACCTGTCCCTTCCGGCCCGGAAGAAAATGATCCGGACGCGCCCGGAACTATGGATTTCGCTCATCTTCCCGCAGGCCACTCAGGAGCATCTCGACCTCTTCTGTCAATGGCTCTTCTGGGCCTTCCTGGTGGATGACGAGTTCGACGACGGCCCGGCCGGACGCAATCCCCTGATGTGCGAGACGGCGATCACCCGCCTGGTGGACGTCCTCGACGGGGCCGCACCGAGCGGGCCGATGGAGCGGGCGCTCGCCGGGCTGCGGGACCGTACCTGCCGCGGCCGGTCGCCGCAGTGGAACCGGCAGTTCCGGAGGGATACCGCCGCCTGGCTGTGGACGTACTACGCCGAGGCCGTCGAGCGCGCCGCCGGACAGGTGCCGAGCCGGGCAGAGTTCGCCAAGCACCGGCGGGATTCAGTCGCCATGCAGCCCTTTCTCTGCCTGCACGAGATCACCGCCGGAATCGACCTCCCGGATTCCGCCCGGAGCCTGCCCGCGTATATCGCCCTACGGAACGCGGTCACCGATCATTCCGGGCTCTGCAACGACATCTGCTCCTTCGAGAAGGAAGCCGCTCTCGGGTACGAGCACAACGCCGTACGGCTGATTCAGCTCGACCGGGGATGCACCCTCCAGGAAGCGGTCGACGAGGCAGGTATCCAACTGGCCCGGATAGCGGAGCGGGTGCAGCGGGCGGAAAGGGAACTGATCGAGGAGATCGAGGCGGCGGGCATCGGCGGCCCGACCCGGGCGGCCCTGGAGCGCTGCATCCAGGACTACCGGGGACTCGTACGGGGTGACTTCGACTACCACGCGCGCGCCGAGCGCTACACCCGCCCGGATCTGGTGGAGCTGGACGAACGGGACTCGCTGTCCCAGCACTTCGCCGCCTGAGCGCCCCGCCCGCGACGATCGCCTCCGCCCCGCCATTCGGCCCGGACGTCTCCTGCCGGACGACGGCAGGGTGGAGTGGGATCCGGTCCGATCGCATGGAAGACTGAGGCCCGCAAGCGTGTCCCGGGTCGCCCCACCGGCCGGGCCGACGGAGACGTCGTGCCCCCGGTCAGCGACTGACCGGCCGGAATGCCCTGCCTTCCAGCCAGCGCCGTCCCCGGGGAATCACACGTGAGAGCACAGCGAAGAGTTTGGACCACGGCCGCCGTCACGACGGCGGCCGTGGCGGGTGTCCTGGTCTTCCAGGGTGTGACCGGCACCTCCGAAGCCGACCGCGACGGGCGGGCGGCGGACGCCAAGTCCGCCCCGGTGAAGGCCGATGTCCACAGGACCGCGCTGAAGACCTCGCCCGACGGCGGTACCGCGTCGCTCGCGCGGCGCGACGCCGAACCGTTCAGCCTGCTCGGCGTCACCTGGACCGATCCCGCCGCCCGGGTGACGGGAAGCGTCGAGGCCCGCACCCGCTCCGCCGCCACCGGCGAATGGACCGGCTGGCTGCCCCTGGACACCGAGATCGACGGCCGCACCGAGACCGGCCGGTCCGGCGTCCGCGGCACCACCGAACCCCGCTGGGTCGGCCCCTCCAACGGCGTCGAGGTCCGCGTCCGCGCCGGTGACGGCACCCGGGCCGGACTGCCCGACGGACTGCGGCTCGACACGGTCGACCCGGGCGGCGACACCACCCCGCTCGCCGCCGAACCGGCCGCGTTCAGCATCGAGGAGACCCCCTCCGAGGAGCCCACGCCCGGCGAGGAGCCCCCGGTCACCCCGCCCGCGGAGGAGCCGGTCGAGGAGCCCACGGACGAGCCTTCGCCCACCCCGACCACGGAGACGCCGGAGCCGCCGAGCCCCACGCCGAGCCCGAGCACCGAGTCCCCGACGCCGTCCGCTTCACCGACGACGCCCACCGGCTCCCCGTCCCCGACGCTCCCGCCCGTCCCGCCGTCCACCGTTCCCCAGCCGCCGATCGTCTCCCGGGCGGCCTGGAAGGCCGACGAGTCGCTCAGCACCGAGGCGCCCGACTACCTGGACGGGGTCAAGGCCGTCTTCGTCCACCACACGGCGCAGACGAACGCGTACTCCTGCGCCGACTCGGCGGCCATCGTGCGCGGTCTGCACACGTACCACGTGAAGTCGAACGGCTGGAAGGACCTCGGCTACAACTTCATCGTCGACAAGTGCGGCACGGTCTTCGAGGGCCGCAAGGGCGGTGTGGACCGGCCCGTCATGGGAGCGCACACCTACGGGTTCAACCGGGACACTGCCGGTATCGCCGTGATCGGCATGTACACCGACACCAAGGCCGCCACCGCCGCGACCACCTCCGTCGCCCGCGTCGCCGCGTGGAAGCTCGGCCAGTACAAGGGCGACCCGGCCGGTTCCGTCCAGCTCACCGCGGGGGCCAACGGCAAGAACATGGCCCACAAGAACTTCGTCGCCGGCCAGCAGTACGCCTTCCCCCGGATCTCCGGGCACCGGGACGGGTTCGCCACCGAGTGCCCCGGGCTCTCCCTCTACCAGCAGCTCCCGGCCATCCGCGCCCTGGCCGCCGGACCCGTCACCGGTCTCGCCATCTCCTCGGTGACCGGGGCGAGCGCCTCCGGCTCCACGTACTACACCCGGTCGAAGATCACCGTCGGGTGGAAGGCGGCCACGCCCTCCTCCTTCGTCAAGGGATACGAACTGCTCGTCGGCGGAAAGCCGGTGGCCACGGTCAAGGGCAACGTCACCTCGGCCCCGGCCACCCTCCCCGCCGGCAAGCACTCCGTGCACGTCCGGGCCACCCACCAGTCGGGGAAGACCTCCCTGTCGCCGGTCGCGACCGTGGTCGCCGACACCGCACCGCCGGTCTTCTCCACCAAGCCGGCCCTCGCCCTGCGCTCCGGCACGGTGAACGCCACCTCGGTCCCGCTCACCCTGAAGTGGAAGGCCACCGACGCCGCCTCCCTCAAGGAGGTCAGGCTGACCGCCCCCGTCGCGAAGACCTACGGCCCGACCACGGGCAGCGCCTCGCACACCGCGAAGCCCGCCAAGGCGACCGCCTGGAAGATGACGGCGTACGACCGCGCGGGCAACACGGCCGCCGCCTCGGTCTCCGGCACCCCGGTGATCCTCCAGGAGTCCGCCGCCAAGAAGGGCGGCAAGTGGACCACGAAGTCCTCCGGCAGCTACCTGGGCGGCAAGTCGTACTCCAGCAGCGCCAAGGGCGCGAGTCTGACCTGGACGTTCACCGGCCGGTCAGCCGCCTGGGTGGTGTCGCGGGCCGCCACTTCGGGGCAGGCATACGTCTACGTCGACGGGAAGAAGGCCGCCACGGTGGACCTGAAGTCCTCGGCCACCAAGTACCGGCAGGCGATCTGGACGAAGTCCTGGTCCTCCAGCGCCAAGCACACGGTCAAGATCGTGGTCGTCGGCACGAAGGGCCGCCCGACGCTGACCACGGACGGGTTGGTCTACCTGAAGTAGCCGCCCGGACCACCGCACCGCGAGAAGGGTGGGCACGCACCATGTCCGACATCGTGGCGGGGGCTCGCCCCCAGGCGCGGACCGTGCACGGCACCGTGCGCGGTGCGGTGGAGCGGGGCGTCGCGGTCTTCCGCGGCATCCCGTACGGGGCCCCGCCGGTGGGCGCGCGCAGGTTCCGCGCGCCCGGCCCCCCGGAGCCGTGGACGGGGGTGCGCGAGACCGTGGCGTACGGCCCGACGGCCCCCAAACGGCCCTACGCCCCACCGTTGGACCGGCTGCTGCCGGATCCGGCGGTGCCGGGCGACGCCTGTCTGAACCTGAACGTGTGGACGCCTTCGCCGGAGCGGGGTACGGCCGGGCTGCCGGTGCTCGTGTGGATCCACGGGGGTTCGCTGGTGCACGGCTCCTCGGCGGTGCCGGTGTACGACGGGTCCGCGTTCGCCCGGGACGGGGTGGTCCTCGTCTCGGTCAACTACCGCCTGGGCGTCGAGGGCTTCGGCGTCTTCCCGGACGCGCCCGCCAACCGGGGGCTCCTGGACCAACTGGCCGCCCTGGAGTGGGTGCGCGACAACATCGCGGCCTTCGGCGGGGACCCGGACCGGGTGACGGTGGCCGGGGAGTCGGCGGGGGCGGTCGGCATCGCCGCCCTGCTGGCCTCGCCCCGGTCGGCGGGGCTGCTGCGGCGGGCGGTGCTCCAGAGCGGGGCGCCCGCCGCGCTGCCGCCCGCCGCCGCGCGCGGGACGACCGAGCTGATCGCGAAGCGGCTCGGGGTCCCCGCGACGGCCGCCGCGCTGGCCGCCGTGGACCCGGAGGCGCTGCTCACCGCGCAGACCGAGGTCACCGGCGGCGGGAACCCGCTGACCGGCCGCAACTCCTTCCCGCTGGTCGTGGACGGCGAACTGCTGCCGCACGACCCCGTGGAGGCGCTGCACGCGGGGGCGTCCGCCGGGATCGACCTGCTGCTGGGGACGAACACCGAGGAGTACCGGCTCTGGTTCGTGCCCGGCGGGCTCACCGAGAGGATCAGCGCGCTGCGGCTCCGCCTCGCCCTGCTGAAGTTCAAGGTGCCGGGGGCCACGGCCCGCGTCTACCGCGCCAACCGCCCGGACGCCACCCCCGGTGAGATCCTCGGCGCGCTCGCGACGGACCTGCTGCTGCGGGTCCCGCTCAACCGGCTGGCCGACGCCCGGACGGACGCGCCCGGCGCCACGTACGTGTACGAGTTCGGCTGGCCCACCCCCGTACAGCGCCTCGGCGCCTGTCACGCGCTGGAGCTGGGCTTCGTCTTCGACACGCTCGCCCACCCCGACACCATGGCCCTGACGGGACCGGACGCCCCGCAGGAGCTGGCGGACGCGATGCACCGGGCCTGGGTGGACTTCGCGACGGGCGGGGATCCGGGGTGGCCGTCCTGGGACGCACGGCGGCCCGTGACGGTCTTCGGCCCGGGCGCACCGGAGCTGGTCCTGGCCCCGCGCGACGACGAGTTGCGCGGCTGGCAGCCGTACAGGCGCTGAGGCCGCACGGAGACCCCTACGGAACGGGCCGGGGGTCAGCGCTGCCGCGCCGCGTCCGCGGGTGGGGCGCTCAGGCGCAGCCGGGTGAGGACGGCGGGGCGGGAGAGACCGGGCATGATCAGGGCCCACATGGCGCTGACCTGCTGGTGCAGGGCGTCGCGCTCGTCGAGGGCGAGCGCGAGGAGCTGCACTCCGCTGTAGCAGCCGACGATGGTCCGGGACGCCTCCTCCGGGGTGACGTGGTCCTGGAGTTCGTCGGCGGCACGCGCGGATTCGAGGACGGCGGTGACGGCCCCGAGCGGGCCCGCGTAGCTCTCGGCGGTCAGGTAGGGGCCCGGTTCGATCGACAGGCGCACGGCGGCCCGCAGGACGGGGTCCTCCAGGATGCCGGCGGTGTAGAGGTGGCTGATGTCGATCAGCGCCTGGAGCCAGACCTTGGGTGCCGGGCCCGCATCCGCCTGCTCGGAGATCTGCTGGAAGAACGCGTGCTGGCGGTCCAGGATCGCGTTGCCGAGCTGCTCCTTGCCCTCGAAGTGGTGGTGGAAGACGCCGCGGGAGACTCCGGCCCGGCGCAGGATCTCCGGGGTCGACGCACCGGCGTACCCGGCCCGGTCGATCACGAATCCGGCTGCCTCGACGAGCCGCCGGACCGTCTGCTCGCCGCGGTCTTGGCTCTCCCCGTGCTCCTGCATCGCCGTGACGCCTCCCTCGGTCGCCTCCGACGCTACCCGGGGGCACGGCGACACGCTCCCCGGTACACGGCCGGATGTCAGGCATCCGTCCCTTTCAGGACCGCAGGGAGATCCAGTGCGGGTCGGGGACGACGGTGAGGATCGCCGAGACCACCACGA
Organism: Streptomyces sp. NPDC021019; assembly: GCF_044333295.1. NCBI lineage: Bacteria > Bacillati > Actinomycetota > Actinomycetes > Kitasatosporales > Streptomycetaceae > Streptomyces > Streptomyces sp. NPDC021019. The sequence continues at coordinate 2,036,209 of NZ_JBIRQR010000001.1, read as the reverse complement.
CCAGGCCCAGTACGACCTGCTCCCGGCGGGCCAGCCGGTGGGCGACCGACGGGTCGGTGTCCCGGAGCATCCGCCGCCGGGCCGCCACCGCCAGCACGCTGACCACGGCCATCAGCGCCAGCTTCACCAGCAGAGTGCGCCCGTAGGCGGAGGTGAACACCACGTCCAGCGGCAGCCGGCGCAGGGTCGACGCCGTGCCGGTGGCGGCGAGGGCGACGTACAGCCAGATCGCCAGGCGCGCGTACCGGCCGAGCAGGGCTCGGGCCGCGACGGGTGAGCCGCGCCAGAGCCACATGGCGCGCAGGACGTACAGCAGGCCACCGGTCCACAGCGACGCGGCGGTCAGGTGGACGACGGTGAGGGCGGCGCCGAACTCGGGGCTGTAGGCCTCCGGGTGGGCGCGCAGGGCCTCCGCGCCGATGACGAGGGCGAGCGGGGCGAGGGCGAGGGCCGGGCGTCGGCTCGCGGCGCAGAAGGCGGCGAGGACCAGGCCGTTGGCGATGAGGAGGAGCAGTCCGCCCTCGCGGGTGCCGTAGGTCTCGGTGATCCCGAGATCGCTGACGGCGGCGAGGCGGACGATCTGCCCGGCCGCGGCGGCCGCCCCGGCGAGCGAGGCGTACACCGCCCAGCTCCGTACGGCGGTACGGGGGCGGCCCCGGACGGGCCGGATGAGTTGCGGGGCGAGGAGTTCGCCGAGGTGGAGGGCGAGCGCGGCGAACAGGACGGTGCGGAGCACGGTGGTGAGCCCCGCGCCGGGTATCCGGAGCTCCCCGGTGCCGCGGGCCACGAGGCCGGGGCCGAGCAGGGCCACGAGGAGCGCGAGGGCGCCTGCGGCGCACACCAGGAGAGGGGTGGCCCAGGAGCGTCCGGCCGGCCGCCCGGGGAATCCCCCGGGTATCCCGTCGGCGACGGGCGCGCCGTCCGTCGGCGCGGGTATGTCCGCCGCCGCGGGCGAGAGGCCGGGCCCGGTCGGCGCGGCCGGGTCGGCGGGGGGTCCGGAGAACATCACGGCCCGATCCTCGCCGGTGGACAAAGACACAGCAAGCCGCGCACGGTGGGCGGGACCGCCGGAAGGCACCCGGAAAGGGCCGGAAGGGGGGCTCTTGGGACGTGTCCGGCGGCGGCCGGGCCCCGATGGACGCGGGACCGGCCGCCGCGGCGGATCAGGCCTTGTTCTGCGAGGCCCAGAACTCGTCGAAGGTCAGCAGGCCGTCGCCGTTGGCGTCGTGGGCGTTGATGATCGCCTGCGCCACCGTCTCGGTGACGAAGGGGTCGCCCAGCTGGGCCATCGCGCTCTTGTACTCGTTGGCCGTGATGAGCCCGTCGCCGTTCTTGTCGAACCGCTCGAATGCCGTCCGCGCCGACTCGATGTCCGCCACAGTTCCGCCCCTTCGTGATGCCGAATGTCAGGGGTCAGATTATCGGGCCGTCCGGGTGACATCGGCGGCCGGTCGGCCCAGCAGTTCCGTGGCCGTCACCGCGCGCAGCCCGCGGCGGCCGATCTCGGCGAGCAGCAGCGGCAGCGCGTCGACGGTGACCGGCCGGCCGAGACTCAGCTCCACCACCGATCCGTTGCGCAACTCCCCCGCGACCTTCCGGGTGACGGCGGCGACGCGGGTGGCCGCGTGGTCGAGCGACTCCACGTCGCAGCCGAGGACATGGGGGTAGCCGGCCCGCTGGGCGAGGCGCTGGAGGAGCGGGGAGGCGTACGCGGTGGGCGAGGGGCGGAACCAGGCGCCGATGGACCCGGTGAGCCGGCGCAGTCGCCGGGCGCACGCGGCGATCTCCTCGTAGGCGGCGCGTTCGTCCAGGGACGCGAGGTCGAGGTGGTGCTCGGTGTGGTTGCCGATCTCGTGGCCCCCGTCGAGGATCCGGCGGGCCAGGCCGGGGTGTTCGGCGAGCCAGGCGCCGACCGCGAGCACGGTGACGCGTGCGCCGGCCTGTTCGCAGCGGGCGAGGGCGGCGTGGGCGAGCTCCGGATCGCCGCGTCCGTCGAAGGTGAGGGCGACGCGGGGCCGGTCGCGGGGGCCGTGCGCGATCCGGAAGGGCATGCCGGGGAAGCGGTGCGGGACGGGGGCGGCGGCCCGGGAGGCGGCGGGACGCGGAGTCGCGGTGGCGTCGGGGGCCGGGGTGCCGGGGGCAGCGGTGGCGGGGGCCTCGCCAGGAGGACGGGTGACGGCCACGGGTCCGGCGGCTCCGCCCGGCCCGTCGCTCCGGGCGCATCCCGCGGTGAGGACGGCGGCCAGCGCCCCGGCCCCCGCGCCCAGGGCGTCCCGGCGGCCCATCGAGGCCCTGCGTCCGTCCATGCCCGACCACCTCGCGTTCCACGGATTCCCTCGGTTCCCGGGACACAGTAGAGGCGCGATGGGCGAAATGAGCTGATTGGGCCATTCATCAGATGATCAATGAATCATTCAGGCATTGCCATAAGGATGCATGGAATGCCAGGCGAGTGACTCAGCCCACCTGCGATTCAACCGGCGAATGCCCGCTTGTTCCATAAATAGGCCGACAAGTCGCTTTGGCACCGGGGTCGCCCGTCTGCCATAGTCGGAGACACGACCCCCATTGACCCGGGCACAGGTCGTTCACAAGCGGCCGTGGACACACCCCCCATTTCACGGCCCCCGCCAGAAGCCCCCGCAGCGCCGCACCACGGCCGACCGGGGGCTTCTGCGCATCCGGCGCCAACAGGGCGCCAGGGCGGGGAGGGCGGCAGGCGGGACGGTCAGCGGTCGGAGATGCGCATCTCGAACCAGGTGGACTTACCGCGCGGCAGCAGATCCACCCCCCAGCGATCGGAGAGCTTGTCGACGAGGAAGAGCCCGCGGCCGCTGATGTCCATCTCGCGCACCGGCATCAGACACGGCAGCCCGCGCGACGGGTCGCGCACCTCGATCCGGATCCAGCCCCGGCGTTTGACCATCCGTAACCCGAAGGCACGGGCCCCGGTGTGGCGCACCGCGTTCCCCACGAGCTCGGAGACGAGGAGCACCGCGTACTCGGCGGTCTGGGGCGAGAGGCCCCACTGGCGGAGCACGACGCAGGAAGTGATGCGCCGGGCCGTGGCCGCCGACTCCGGGCGGGACGGCAGCCGGACCTCCCCCTCGGTCGGATTTCCGAACAACTCCAGCGCCTTGAACGCCTGTTCGTCATCCATGGTCGACGTCCAGCGTGCCGCGGTCGCGCTGCTGCGCGGTCGCGGCTGATCCACACCCTCCAGGCCCGCCATGCCCACCATCATGGCCGCACGGATCGCCCTCCGGGGCCGTTCCGGAGGAATCCGCACCCCGGAACAGCCCATGGCACAGAAGGCACTTGGCATATGCCTCTGGCAGAGCAATTCCCCGAACGGCCCCGCTGAGCTGCGGCGACACCCTTCCCGACGAGGGCGGCCGAGCCGAAGGCGGCACCGGGCCTTAAGGTTGCCTTAAGGCCCGGATAATCCGCTCTGACGGATGAACTCCCCGCGCGAGAACGCCCAAGCCGACTACCGGGCCACCCGTTCCGACTACCGGTCAGCCGAACGTGGCCTTGCCCGGACCTTCCTCGACGAAGCTGCGCATGCCCCGCTCGCGGTCCTCGGTGGCGAACAGACCGGAGAACCAGTTCCGCTCGATCGTGAGCCCGGTGTCGATGTCCGTCTCCAGCCCGGCGTCGATCGACTCCTTGGCCGCGCGCAGCGCCAGTGCGGGCCCCTTGGCCAGCTTGGCGGCCCAGGCGTGCGCCTGCTCGTGGACCTCGGCGGCCGGGACCACGCGGTCGACCAGACCCAGCGTCAGGGCCTCCTCGGCCTTGACCATACGGCCGGTGAAGATGAGGTCCTTGGCCCGGGAGGGGCCGATCAGCCGGGCCAGCCGCTGCGTGCCGCCCGCGCCCGGGATCAGGCCGAGGAGGATCTCCGGCTGGCCGAGCCTGGCGTTGTCCGCGGCGATCCGGAAGTCGGCGCAGAGCGCCAGCTCGCAGCCGCCGCCGAGCGCGTAGCCGGTGACGGCGGCGACGACCGGCTTGGGGATGCGGGCGACGGCGGTGAAGGCGTCCTGGAGGCCCTTGGACCTCAGGACCATCGCCGTGTGGTCCATCGCCTGCATCTCCTTGATGTCCGCGCCCGCCGCGAACACCTTCTCGCCGCCGTAGAGGATCACGGCGCGCACGTCCTCGCGCCGGGTCGCCTCCTCGGCCAGCTCCCGCAGCCGGTCCTGGATCGCCACGTCCAGGGCGTTCATGGGCGGCCGGTCCAGGAGGATCGTGCCGACGCCGTCGCGTACTTCGAGGGTCACAGTCATGGAGGCAGGTTAACCACTGCTAACCCCGGCGGGCCCGGTGCCGTTGGTCACAGCACCGGGCCCGCCGGGTCGATCGGGTAGCGGAGGGAAGGCCTACTTCTTCCACTCCTCCCAGTCCATGTTCCAGCCGTTGAGGCCGTTGTCGGGCTGGATGGTCTTGTCGTGGGAGTTCTTCACGATGACCACGTCGCCGATCAGCGACTTGTCGTAGAACCAGGCCGCGGGCGTCTGGTTGTCGTAGCCGCCGCGCACATCCCGCAGACCGACGCAGCCGTGGCTGGTGTTGCTGTTGCCGAAGATGGAGGACGCGCCCCAGTAGTTGCCGTGCAGGAAGGTGCCCGACGTGGACAGCCGCATGGCGTGCGGCACGTCCTTGATGTCGTACTCGCCGCCGAAGCCGACGGTGTCGCCGTTCATCCGGGTCACCTTGAGCTTCTCGCTGATGACCATCTGCCCGTTGTACGTGGTCGTCGCCGGGGCGCCCGCGGAGATCGGGATGTCCTTGATCTGCTTGCCGTCGCGGACCACCTTCATCCGCTTCGCGCTCGCGTCGACGGTGGAGACCTGGCTGCGGCCGATGGTGAACGACACCTTCTTGGCCTGCTTGCCGTAGACGCCCGGCCGGCCCTCGACGCCGTCGAGGTTGAGGTCGACGGTCACCTTGGTGCCCGCCGCCCAGTACTTCTCCGGACGGAAGTCGAGACGGTCGTTCCCGAACCAGTGGCCCTCGATCTCGACGGCCGGCTCGGCCGTCACCTTGATCGCCCGCTCCACCGCGTCGGGGTCGGTGATGCCCCGGGTGAAGTTGATGGAGACCGGCATGCCGACCCCGACGGTCGAGCCGTCCTCCGGCGTGTAGTGCCCGATGAAGGTGTTCGCCGGAACGAGCGTGGTGAAGGTGGTGTCCTTCGCCGACTCACGTCCCTCCCCGTCCTTCGCCACCGCGTGCACCGCGTACTTCGTGGCGGCCGCGAGGTGCCGCTCGGGCGTCCAGCTCGCGCCGTCGGCCGCGATCTCGCCCTCGATCTCGTTGCCCTTGGGGTCGGAGACCTTCACCGTGGTCAGCTTGCCCTGCGTGGCGCCGATCTTCAGTGCGCCGCTGGTCGCCACGGACTCCGCGCCGTCCTTGGGCGCGATGGTCACCACCGCCTGCGAGGCGGTCGTGTCCTCCTTCTTCGCGCTGCCCGCCGGCCCCTTCCCGTCCCCCGCGCCGGTGTCACCGCCGCCGCACGCCGTCACCAGCAACAGCAGTGCCCCCAGAACCAGGGCCGGAAGCCCCGGCCCGCCGCGCCGCTTCCCGCTCGCCCCGGCCGATGCCCCCGATATCGGCTGCCCGTTCACTGTGGTCGTCTCCCCTCGCACGGCCCGGCTCCCGCCATGGCCCGCACCCCCGCGCGCCGAACATGCGCGCCGCCGCAAGATAATCACACCGCGAGCGGGGTGAACTCCCTCCGGAATGTCACCGTTCCGTACCAGTGGTCCGGGGAGCTGCGCAGGTGGCGCGGGGTGCCGGGGCGGAGCAGCGGGGTGCGGGCGCGACGTGACGGGGGCCGGGGTCTCGGCGCGCGGGGCGGAGCGCGACGGGGCCCGGGGCTCAGCGCAGGGCGGAGCCGGCCTTCCACTTCTTCCAGCCGAGGTTCCAGCCGCTGAGCCCGTTGTCCGGTGCGACCTTCTTGTCCTTCGAGTTGACCACCTCGACCACGTCGCCGATGAGGGTCCGGTCGAAGAACCAGCCGCCGGGCGTGGAGCCGCTGCCGCCCTTGGCGTCGCGCAGCCCGACGCAGCCGTGGCTGACGTTCTCCTCGCCGAAGACGGAGTCGTCGGCCCAGTAGTTGCCGTGCAGGAAGGTGCCGGACTCGGTGAGCCGGATCGCGTGCGGCACGTCCTTGATGTCGTACTCGCCCCTGCCCTTCTTGTCCGTGAAGCCGACCGTGGCCCCGTTCATCCGGGTCACCTCGTGCATCTCGGTGACGACCATCTTCCCGTTGTACGTCGTCGTCTTCGGGGCCCCCGCGGTGATCGGGACCGTGTCCACGAGCTCTCCGTCCCGGCGCACCTCCATGGTCTTCTCCTCCGCGTCGACCCGGGAGACCTGGGAGCGGCCGACCGTGAAGACGACGGTCTTGTCCTGGCTGCCGTAGACCCCCGGGGCGCCCTCGACGTCGCGCAGCCCGATGTCGACGGTGACCTCGGTGCCGGGCTTCCAGTACGCCTTGGGTCGGAAGTCGAGCCGGTCCTTGCCGAACCAGTGGCCGGAGACCTCCACCACCGGATCGGACGTCACCCGGATGGCCTTCTCCACCGCGGCCCGGTCGGCGATCGGGCGGTTGAAGGAGAAGGAGACGATCATGCCGGTGCCGACGGTGGAGCGGTTCTCCGGTTTGAAGTACCCGATGAAGCGGTGCTCGGGGACGAGCGTGGTGAACGTGGAGTGCCGCGCGGAGCGGCGGCCCGCCCCGTCCACGGCCACCGCGTCGATGCTGTACTTCGCCGCGAGGGCGAGCCGTCCAGCGGCCCGCTCCGGCTTCCAGGACCTCCCGTCGTCGGTGATGCGCCCGGCCACCGTCTGCTGCTGCGCGTCCTCGATCCGCCTGACCTTCACGCTTTCCAGCCGCCCGTCGGGGACCTTCACCGCGATGCGGGTCTCCTCGTCGATGTCCTCGGCGCCGTCCTCGGGGAAGACGCTGATCGCGTCGCCGGAGGGTCGCGCCTTGCCGTTGAACACGGCATCCCGGGCCTCGGTGCAGCCGGTCAGAAGGGCCAGCACCGTCAGCAGTCCTGCCCATGTCAGCACGGCGGCCGAGCCGGCCCGTGCGCTCTTCGCTGTCTGGTTCACGCTCCCCCCAACGACGAGGGCCGGTCGGGGGAAACGTGAGTGCGGGCCGTCCGGTGGGCAGAACAGAGGGGAGGACTACCCGAAGTGGCCGTGGCCGGGACGCCGCGCGCCACTCGTAGGTCCCCGTCCCACGAGCCGCGGGAGGCGACACGGTGTCCAGCGCAGCCGAGCAGGAGGCAGTACAGGACCGGGAAGCGGTGGCGGGCGCCGGGGCGGAGATCGCGGAGGCCCACCGCGCCGACGCCGCCCGGGACAGGGCAGCGTCCCCCGCCGTCTGGCCCGGGGCCCCGATGCCGCTGGGGGCCCGCTTCCGGGTCGGCCCGGACGGGGTGGCGGGGACCAACTTCGCGCTGTGGGCGGGCGGAGCGGAGGCGGTCGAGCTGTGCCTCTTCGACGAGCGGGGCGCGGAGACCCGCTGTCCGCTGACCGAGCTGACCCACGAGATCTGGCACGGCTTCGTCCCCGGGGTGCGCCCCGGTCAGCGTTACGGCTACCGGGCGCACGGCCGCTGGGACCCGTGGACGGGCGCCCGCTGGAACGCGGCGAAGCTGCTCCTGGATCCGTACGCCCGTGCGGTCGACGGGACCTTCACCCTGCCGCCCGAGGTCTACGGGCACGTACGGGACTGGCCGGACCAGCACGTGGCCGACACCGTGCGGGACGACCGGGACTCGGCGCCCTTCGTGCCCAAGGGCGTCGTCGTCCGCGACGAGGACGACTGGGTGGAGGACCGCCGCCCCAAGACCCCGTGGGCGGACTCCGTGATCTACGAGCTGCACGTGCGCGGCTTCACCAAGCTGCACCCGGACATCCCGCCCGAGCTGCGCGGTACGTACGCGGGGCTCGCGCACCCGGCCGCGATCGAGCACCTGACGCGGCTCGGGGTGAGCGCCGTCGAGCTGCTCCCGGTGCACCAGTTCGCCCACGAGGACCACCTCCTGCGGCGCGGGCTGCGCAACCACTGGGGCTACAACTCCATCGGCTACTTCGCCCCGCACGCCGACTACTCCGCCTCCGGGACGGCGGGCCAGCAGGTCGGCGAGTTCAAGCGGATGGTGCACGCGCTGCACGAGGCCGGGATCGAGGTGATCCTCGACGTCGTCTACAACCACACGGCGGAGGCGGGCGAGCTGGGCCCGATGCTGTCGCTGCGCGGCATCGACAACCGGGGCTACTACCGGCTGCGGGACGACCCGCGGCGCTACGCCGACTACACCGGCTGCGGCAACACCCTGCACGTGGTGCAGCCGCAGGTGCTGCGGCTCATCACCGACTCGCTGCGCTACTGGGTCACCGAGATGGGCGTCGACGGCTTCCGCTTCGACCTGGCGGCGGCGCTGGCGCGCTCGATGCACGACGTCGACATGCTCTCGCCGTTCCTCGCGGTGATCGCCCAGGACCCGGTGCTGCGCCGGGTCAAGCTCATCGCCGAACCGTGGGACGTGGGCAACGGCGGCTACCAGGTGGGGGCCTTCCCTCCCCTGTGGACCGAGTGGAACGACCGCTACCGCGACGCGGTGCGCGACTTCTGGCGCGGCGCGCTCCCCGACGTACGGGATCTCGGCTACCGGCTGACCGGCTCCAGCGACCTGTACGCCTGGGGCGGCCGCCGCCCGTACGCCTCGGTCAACTTCGTCACCGCGCACGACGGCTTCACCCTGCGCGACCTGGTCAGTTACGAGCAGAAGCACAACGAGGCCAACGGGGAGGGCAACCGGGACGGGACGAACGACAACCGGGCGTGGAACTGCGGGGCGGAGGGCGAGAGCGACGACCCGGCGATCAACGCGCTGCGCCGCCGTCAGCTCCGCAACCTGCTGACCACCCTGCTGCTCTCCACCGGGGTGCCGATGCTGGTGGCGGGCGACGAGATGGGCCGGACGCAGGGCGGCAACAACAACGCCTACTGCCAGGACAACGAGACCGGCTGGCTGGACTGGGCGCTGCTGGAGCAGCCGGAGTGGCGGGAGCTGACCGAGCTGACGGCCCGGGTGCTGACGCTGCGCCGGACCCATCCGGTGCTGCGGCGCCGCGCGTTCTTCTCCGGCCGCGCGCAGGCCCCGGACGGACTGCGGGACCTGGCGTGGTTCGCCCGGGACGGCCGGGAGATGACGGAGGGCGACTGGTACGCGCCGGCGGCCACGCTCGGGCTGTACCTCTCGGGCCGGGACATCCCGGGGCGGGACGCGCGGGGCGAACCGGTCACCGACGACAGCTTCCTCGCGGTCCTGCACGCGGGCGCGGAGCCGACGGTCTTCGCCCTGCCGGCAGCACCGTGGGCGGCCCGCTACGAACTGGTCCTGGACACCTCGCGGGAGGAGCAGGCCGAGGCTCCCGGCACGGTCCTGGACGGCGGTACGGAGATGGCGGTGCCGGCCCGTTCGGTGCTGCTGCTGCGGGTGACGGCGTAGGAGGGAGGGACCCGGATCAGCCGAGGATGCCCCGGTCGTAGCCGACGGCGACGGCCGCGGCCCGGTCCTTGGCGCCCAGCTTGGCGAAGACGTGGGTGAGGTGGGTCTTCACGGTCGCCTCGCTGATGAACAGTTCGGTGGCGATCTCCCGGTTGGTGGTGCCCCGCGCCACCAGGACCAGCACTTCGCGCTCGCGGGCCGACAGGGCGGCCCCGGCGGGATCGGCGGCGGGGGCGCGAACCCGGGTCATCAGCCGGGAGGCGACCGCGGGCGACAGCACGCTGCGCCCGTCGGCGGCGGCCCGGACGGCCGCGAACAGCTCCTCGCGCGGGGCGTCCTTGAGGAGGTAGCCGGTCGCGCCCGCCTCGATCGCGGGCAGGGTGTCGGAGTCGGTGTCGTACGTGGTCAGCACCAGGACCTTCGAGCGGGCGCCGCGCCGGGTCAGCTCCGCGATGGCCGCCACTCCCCCGCCGCCCGGCATCCGCAGGTCCATCAGGACGACGTCGGGGTCGAGGGCCTCGACGACCGCGAGGGCGTCCACGCCGTTCGCCGCCTCGCCGAGGACCTCGAATCCGGGTGCGGCGGCGAACATGCCCCGCAGCCCGTCCCGGACGACCGGGTGGTCATCGACGACGACGAGGCTGATGGTGCGGGCGGCGGTCTCGGTCATGACCGCACGGTACGGCGAGCCGGAGGTGTCTGGCCAGGGGCTGCCGCGGTGCTGTTCAGGGGTGCCTGACCAGGGGGACCCTGGCCGACACCGCCGTGCCGCCGCCCGGTTCCGACTCCACCTCGACCGCGCCCGCGATGCGCTCGGCGCGGGCCCGCATCCCGCCGAGGCCGAAGCCGCCGGTGCGGTCGGCCGGGGTGGCGGCGGCGGGGTCGAAGCCGCGCCCGTCGTCCCGTACGTCCAGGGTCAGTTCGTCGTCCATGAAGGACAGCGTCACCCCGACCCGGGAGGCCCCGGAGTGCCGCCCGGCGTTGGCGAGGGCTTCGCCCGCGATGCGCAGCAGGGTGGCGGCGATCTCGTCGTGGACCGGCTCCACGGTGCCGGTGACGGTGAAGTCGGCCCGTACGCGGTGCTGTTCGGCCCAGGCGGCGACGGTCTTCTTCAGCGCTCCGGCCAGTTCGTCGTGCTCCAGGGCGACGGGGGCGAGGTTGTGCACGGAGCGGCGGGCCTCGCCGAGGCTGTGGCGGGCGAGCGCGGCGGCCCGCTCCAGGTGGACGCGGGCGGTCTCCGGATCGCGGTCCGTCAGGGAGGTGACGACCTGGAGCTGGGCGATGATCCCGGTGAGTCCCTGGGCGAGGGTGTCGTGGATCTCGGCGGCGAGCCGGCGCCGCTCGTCGTCGACCCCTGCCTCGCGGGCCTGGACGAGGAGTTGGGCGTGCAGGGCCGCGTTCTGGGCCATGGCCTCCTCCAGCCGGAGGTTGGTGCGCTCCAGCTCGGCGATGGTCTCGACCTGGACGCGGGCCTTCTCCTCCTCCCGCATCCCGACGTACCAGAAGAAGAGGGCGAGGGCGGAGTTGATGAGGTACAGCGCGCCGAAGGCGACCCAGTTCATCAGCGATGCGGGCGGCAGTCCCCCGCTCTGCGAACCGGCCAGGGTGACGGCGGTGCAGAGCAGCCCGATCCGCACGGCCCGCTTGGGCAGCAGCGGTTCGACGTCGAAGTAGCCGAGGGCCGCGTAGATCGAGAAGAACGGGTTGAGCCACGACAGGGCGAAGGCGAGGACGGTCCGGGCGGCGTAGTAGGCCACCCCGGCCGGGCCGCCCCGGGCGGTACGCGGGCGGGCCCGGCCCCACCAGAGCTGGAGCCCGTACGCCGCGACGGCCAGGGCCCCGGCCGCGTACATCTCGGTACGGGTCATGATCAGGTCGGCGGCAACGCCCCCGACGAGGACGGAGAGGGTGAGGACGGCGTAGGGCCCGTACCGGTAGAACTGCTCCCAGCGCTGCTCGATCGTGCGCGGACCCGCCGCACCGGACAGGCTCGGGGGGCGGAGCGGCTGCGTCATACGGGCAGTCTCCGTCACTGCCAGCGGAAGAGTCGAGCGGCGGCGAGACCGAGCAGCGCGGTCCACAGCGCGACGACCCCGAGGTACGCCCAGCTCGGCCAGTGACCGGAGGCGGCCTGGTCGAGTGCCTGGGATGCGGCACCGAACGGGGTGACCTGCACGATGCGGCGCAGGGTGTCGGGCATCGCCTGGACGGGTACCCAGACGCCTGCGGTGAACATCATCATGAGGTAGGCGACCGAGCCGACCGCGGTGGCCGCCTTCGTCGTACGGGACAGGGCGCAGATCGTCGCGCCCAGGGCGAGCACGGCGGCGACCGCCAGCAGCAACGCCAGCGCGTAGCCCAGCAGTTGACCCGGCAGCGCGACCGCGTAGCCGACGCGGCCGACGGTGACGACCAGGAGCGCCGAGCCGAGGGCGGCGGCGCCGTGCAGGATGATCTGGGCGGCGAGGAGGGCCGAGGGCCGCACCGGGGTGGTGGACATGCGGCGCAGGATGCCGCGTTCGCGGTAGGCGGTGAGGACCGGCGGCATCGCCTGGAGCCCGGCCATGATCATGGCCAGCAGGACCGAGACGGGGACGTACAGGTCGATGACCCGGCGTCCGCCGAGGGTGTCGTCGGCCTCCTTGAACGCCGGGACGAAGCCGAGGATCACCAGGAGGGCGGTCGGGAAGACGAGGATCCAGAAGAGGCTGCCGGGTTCGCGGAGGAAGAGCCGGGTCTCGGTGAGCAGCACGGCCGCCATGGGGCCCCGCCGGCGGGCGGGCGCGGAGGCGGCGGGTGCGGCGGCCCGGGCGGTGGTGGTGTCGGGGGTCATGTCAGGCGTCCTGTCCGGTGAGGTCGAGGAAGGCTTCGTCGAGGCTGGTCTCGGTGATCCGCAGCCGCTGGGCGGTGACGCCGAGTTCGGCGAGCAGGGAGATGAGCGGGGTGATGGTGTCGTCGGTGGCGCCCAGGACGAGGACGCCGGCGGCGTCGGGCGGGGTCACCGAGGCGACCCCCGGCAGCGCGGCGAGGCGGTCGAGCTCGGGTCCGGTCGGGGTGCGGGAGGGGACGAAGGAGAGCACGGTGGAGCCGGCGGCCTGCCGGATCAGCCCGGTCGGGGTGTCCAGGGCGACGACCCTGCCCCGGTCGATGACGGCGATCCGGTCGCAGAGGCGCTGGGCCTCCTCCATGAAGTGGGTGACGAGCAGGACGGTCACCCCGTCGTCGCGGATCTCCTCGATGAGCTTCCAGGTGTCGCGGCGGGCGCGCGGGTCGAGGCCGGTGGTCAGCTCGTCGAGCACGACGACCTTCGGGTCGCCGATCAGGGCGAGGGCGATGAACAGGCGCTGTTTCTGGCCGCCGGAGAGCTTGGCGAAGCGGGTGGTGAGCCGGTCCGCCAGGCCGAGCCGGTCCGCGAGCGGCCGCCAGTCGGCGGGGGCCGGGTAGAAGGCGGTGTACAGCTCCAGCGCCTCCCGTACGGTCAGTTTGGCCTGGAGCTCGCTCTCCTGGAGCTGGGCGCCGAGCAGCCGGGTCACCCGGTCGTGGTCGGCGACGGGGTCGAGCCCGGCGACCCTGATGGTGCCCGCGTCGGGGATGCGCAGGCCCTCCACGCATTCGACGGTGGTGGTCTTGCCCGCCCCGTTGGGGCCGAGGATGCCGAAGATCTCCCCCTCGTCGACGGAGAAGGAGACGCCGTCGACCACGTCACGGCCCGCGTAGCTCTTGCGCACCCCGTTGACTTCGATGATTGCCATGCCCCCAGGGTTCCGGCGGGCGGGCGCGGGCGGTATCCGCCGTCACGCTCGACGGAGCATCAGCCGATCGGTTGACCCGGGGTACGACCGTCGCCGTGGCGGATCCGGCCCGGCGAAAATTGGCAGGACCGATGTCAGTGGTGAAACGTAAGGTCACCCCTGATGCCCAAAAAGCCTGCAGAGCGCACGGACCGGTCCGCCGTACGCTCCCTCCTGCGCCTGTGGCCCTATGTCCGACCCGTGCGCGTGCGCCTGTTCGCGGCCGCCTTCGTGGCGATCCTGGCGTCCTGCCTGGGGCTGGTGATCCCGCTGGTCCTGAAGTGGATGGTGGACGGTCCCGTCGCCGGACGCGATCCGGGCGGGGTGTGGCTGGGGGCGCTGTACCTGCTGCTGCTGGGTGTCGCGGAGGCGCTGCTGTTCGGATTCCGGCGGTGGCTGGTGGCGCGCCCACTGGCCGGGGTCGAGGCGTCGATGCGGGCGGATCTGTTCCGCCATCTGCAACGGCTGCCGGTCGCGTTCCACGACCGCTGGGCCTCGGGTCAGCTGCTGTCGCGCGGGACGACGGACCTGATGCTGCTCCGGATGTTCCTGGCGTTCCCGCTGACCTTCCTGGTCGTCAACACGGCCACGATCCTGGTCGGGTTCGTCATCCTGTTCGCCCAGGACTGGACGCTCGGTCTGGTACTGCTGGCGCCCGCGGTGCCGCTGGTGATCCTGTGCTCACTGTTCGAGACGAAGTACTCGGTGGTCGCGCGCCGGGCCCAGGACCAGGTCGGCGACCTCACCACGGTCGTCGAGGAGAGCGTGCTGGGCATCCGGATCGTCAAGGGATTCGGCCGGCACCGCAGCCAGGCGCAGGCCTTCCGGGCGCTCTCGCACCGGCTGCGCACCACGGAGCTGGGCAAGGCCCGGCTGCTCGCCGGGGTCTGGGCGCTGATCACCGCCATCCCGGAGCTGGCGATCGGCGCGGCGCTGGTGCTGGGCACGGTCCAGGTGGCGGACGGGACGCTGTCGGCGGGCACGCTGGTGGCGTTCCTGTCCACGGCGCTCGCCCTGCGCTGGCCGGTGGAGTCGATCGGCTTCCTGCTGGCCATGAGCCAGGAGTCGGCGACCGCGACCGACCGGTATTTCGAGGTGATGGACGTGGCGGAGGAGCCCGGGGCCGTCGCCGTACGGGAGAGCGCGCCGGCCACCGCCCCGGGGATGGTGTTCGAGGGCGTCGAGTTCCGCTACCCGGACGCGGATCCGGACTCGCCGCCGGTCCTCGCCGGGATCGATCTGCACGTCCGGCCCGGTGAGACGCTGGCCCTGGTCGGGGGTACGGGGTCGGGCAAGACGACGCTGACCGCCCTGGTGCCCCGGCTCCACGAGGTGACCGGCGGGCGGATCACGCTGGACGGCGAGGACATCGCCACGATGGAGCGTTCGCGGCTGCGGGAGCTGGTCTCGGTGGCCTTCGAGGAGCCGACGCTGTTCTCCGCGACGGTCGGCGAGAACGTGACGATGGGCGCGGCCGAAGCGGACGAGAAGCAGGTGCGTCGGGCGCTGTCGGTCGCCCAGGCCGACTTCGTGCACGAGCTGCCCCGAGGGCTGGACACCGAGGTCGGCGAGCAGGGCCTGAGCCTGTCCGGCGGCCAGCGTCAGCGCCTCGCGCTGGCCCGCGCCGTGGTCGGGGAGCCGCGCTTCCTGGTGCTGGACGACCCGCTCTCCGCGCTGGACGTCCACACGGAGACGCTGGTGGAGGCCGCGCTGCGGCAGGTCCTGGAGCGGACGACCGCGGTGGTCGTGGCGCACCGGCCCTCCACGGTGATGCTGGCCGACCGGGTGGCGCTGCTGTCCGGGGGGCGGATCGCCGCGGTCGGTACGCATCAGGAGCTGTTGCGCGACAACGCGGAGTACGCCTGGCTGATGTCGGGCGCGGGCAGCGAGCCCGCCGAACGGACTCCCGCCGGCCCGGTGGACGCCTCCACAGCACCGGTGGATACCTCGGCCGCACCGGCCCGCACGCCCGCGGCGCCGGTTGGCGCGTCCGCCGCACCTGGGGACGAGCCCGTGTCGCCGCCCCCCGCCACTTCGGTGAGCGCCCCCGTACAGCAGGTCCCCGCCGAGGAGGGCAGTGCCCGATGACCACGACCACCGACGACGCCTCGCTCCCGGCCACCGACGACGACGGCACGCCGAGGAGCCGGGTCGCGCCCGCGCCCGGGCGCGCGGACGACCCGTTCGACCGGGACGACCTCCCCGCGCCGCCCGGGGCGACCAGGGCGCTGCTGTTCTCGCTGCTGACCCCCATGCGGGGCCGGGTCGCGGTGTCGGCCCTGCTCCTGCTCGTCCAGCAGGTCGCGATGCAGGCGGGCCCGCTGCTGGTGGCGTACGCCATCGACAGCGGGGTTCCGGCGTTCCGGGACCACGACTACGGGCCGCTGATCGCGGTCGCGATCGCCTACACACTCTGTTCCACCGGCGCGGGCGTCCTCCAGTACGCCTTCGTCCGGGCCGCAGCACGGATCAACCAGGACGTGCTGCTCGATCTGCGCGGCCGGATCTTCCGGCACGCACAGGCGCTCAGCGTCGACTTCCACGAGCGCTACACCTCGGGCCGGCTGATCTCGCGCTCCACGACGGATGTGGAGTCACTGCGGGAGCTGCTGAACGAGGGGCTCCAGGAGCTGATCGGCGTGATTCTGTCGTTCGTGTCGATCGCGTTGGTGCTGCTCTGGCTGGACCTGGGGATCGGCGCGATCGCCACGCTCTCCTTCGTACCGCTGTATCTGATGGTGCGCCTGTACCGGCGGCGGGCGTCCGTCGCGTTCGCGGCGCGGTCGACGGCGATCGCCGCGGTGATCGTGAAGTTCGCGGAGACGATGAACGGCATCCGTCCGGTCCAGGCGTTCCGCCGCGAGCGGAGCAACGACACCGTGTTCACGGCGCTGAACACCCGCCACGAGCGGACGAACGGTGACGCGATGCTGGAGATGGCGCGCTATGTCGTCGGTTCGCGGCTGATCGCGAACACGGCGGTGGCCGGCATGGTCCTGTGGGGCGCCTACCGGGTCGCGGACGGAACACTGGCGCTCGGGGTGCTGGCGGCGGCGGTGCTGTACATGCGCCGGCTGTACGACCCGATCGACCGGCTGGGCATGTTCCTCAACTCCTACGAGTCGGCGGCCGCCTCGCTGGCGAAGATCGCCGGTCTGCTGGCCCAGACGCCGAACGTCCCGGAGACCGACCGGCCGAAGGAACTGCCGCCGCGCCAGGGCGGGCTCCCCGGCCGGGAGGTCACGTTCGAGGGGGTGCGGTTCGCCTACCGCACGGGCGGCGAGGTGCTGCCCACGTTCGACCTGCACATCCCGGCGGGCCGGACGGTGGCGGTCGTCGGGTCGACGGGCGCGGGCAAGTCGACGCTGGCCAAGCTGCTGGCCCGCTTCTACGACCCGACCGAAGGCCGGGTCCTGCTGGACGGCACCGACCTGCGCGACCTGGACACCGCCGAGCTGCGCCGGGGCGTGGTGATGGTGACGCAGGAGGCGTTCCTGTTCTCCGGGACGGTCGCGGAGAACATCGCGATCGGCCGCCCGGACGCCACCCGCGAGGAGATCGAGCACGCCGCGAGGGCGATCGGCGCGCACGACTTCATCGCCGCCCTGCCGGACGGCTACGACACGGACGTACGCAAGCGGGGCGGGCGCATCTCGGCGGGTCAGCGGCAGTTGGTGGCGTTCGCCCGGGCCCTGCTGGCGAACCCGGCGGTGCTGATCCTGGACGAGGCGACCAGTTCCCTGGACGTCCCCGGTGAGCGGGCCGTGCAGCGGGCCATGGACACGGTGCTGCACGGCCGCACGGCGGTGGTGATCGCCCACCGGCTCTCCACGGTGGAGATCGCGGACCGGGTGCTGGTGATGGAACACGGCCGGATCGTGGAGGACGGCGCACCCGCCGAACTGATCGGCGGGACGGGGCGGTTCGCGGGGCTGCACCGGACGTGGAAGGACAGCCTGGTCTGAGCCGAGGGTGTTCGTCACCACCGAAGGGGGCTACTGCCGAAAGGCGCTGACGGTACGTGGCCGGGTGGGGAAGCTGTTGTCTGTGACACGGGCCTTGCCGGCTTCCGGACTCACTCGCGGTCTGCTCGAAGAAGCCAGTGCTCCACCGGGACGACCTCCGCCCGCTGCGGGAACAGCTTCTCGGTGAGCATCCGCCCGGCCGTACCCCCATCACCACGTAGACACCCCATCACCACGTAGATCACGGGGATGCCGGCAGGCGGGCACCGTCGATGGCCCCGCGCAAGCGCCGCAGATACCGGAATCGTCGTCGGCGATGGCCCAGCGTCCCGTTGGACGTCCATCACGGAAGCTCACTGTTCACCGTGCTCGCCACCCCTTCTCCGTTGGGAAACACGCGCAGGTCCGGCGGACCGACGTGGCCGCGAGCTCCTACGCGCCCTTCCGATGGACGTTGGACACCTGGGGCCGCGCCCGGGGTCATAACGGCAACAGTTCCGGGGCGGCGAGGTCACGCCACGCCTGGCGGGCGAAGACGTCGAGGCGGTCGGTGACGACCTGGACGGCGATGTGGTCGGCCCCGGCCCGGTAATGCGCGGTGAGCCGGGCGGCGATCTCGTCCGGTTTGCCCCAGGCGAACAGCTCGTCGATCAGCCGGTCGCTGCCGCCGTCGGCCAGGTCCTCGGCGGTGAACCCCCCGCGCAGCCAGGCCGTCCGGTAGTTGCCCAGTGCTAGGTAGGGGGCGAGCATGCCCCTGGCCGTGGCCCGTGCGGCCCCCGCGTCGGTGTGCGGAATGACGGTCTGCTCCAGCGCCAGCAGAGGCCCTTCGCCCAGCGTCGACCTGGCCCAGGCGGTATGGGCGGGGCTGACGAGGTAGGCATGCACTCCCGTGGACCCGGCGGCTGCCAGCCGGGTCATCTGTGGCCCGTGCGCGCCGACGATGCGCGCGGTCGACGGCAGGGGAGGAGCCGCGGCGTCCAGCGCCTCCAGATAGGAGCGCAGCGCGTGGTACGGCTCGCGGTACCGGCCGGAGACTTCGGCATGGCTGACGCCCAGGCCCACCAGCAGCCGGTTCCGCTGCCGCTCCGGCAGAGCGTGGTAGGCGGCGGCGAGTTGGCCGGGCGGCCTGTCCCAGATGGACACGCAGCCGGTCGCGACGGTGATGCGGCTCGTCGCGGACAGGACCACCGAAGCCGTGCGCAGGTCCCCGCGGGGGTTGCCGCCCGGGTTGCCGCCGAGCCAGATGGCCCCGTACCCGAGCTCCTCCAGCTCGGTCGCTGCGTCCCGCGCCTCCGCGTGGTCCCCGTGCGTGAACGCCAGGCTCCAGATACCGATCGTTCCGAGACGCATGAAGAAGCCCTCCCCGAGTGCGGAAGCTCCGTTGTAGCGGTGCGGGCGGGCCCTGGCGCCCCGAAGGCCCCGCGCTGTCCGGAAGCCGCCCGTCGGCGTCCGGCCGCCCCACCTTGACTCGCCGCCCGACGGAAGGAGACCGGCCCGGACCGGTCGGTCGGGGCGCGGCCGGCCCCGGGCGAACGGATGCGCTGCCCGTGAGACTCAGCCCGGCAGCAGCCGCACCGCCGCGTCCCGCAGCCAGGTGCGTTCCGTGCTCATGAAGCGGTGCAGGGTCCGCGAGCCGAAGGCGGTCCGCTGGGCGCTGCGGCGGCGTTCGCGGTCGTAGGCGCGCAGGGCGCCCTCGATGCCCGCGGGGCCCGGGGGCGCTGCGGCCAGCGCACGGCTCAGGGCGTCCGCGTCCAGGATCGCGGTGCAGGCGCCCTGGCCGAGGTTGGGCGTCATGGCGTGGGCCGCGTCGCCGACCAGGGCGACAGGGACGGGCCGGGCGTCGGAGGACGCACGGGACGCGGGCCGGGCCCCGGAGGGGACACGGGAGGCGGGCCGGGTGCCGGTGGCGACGAAAGTGGGCAGCGCCGGGTAGAGGTGGAGCATCTCGTAGCGGATCCAGGTGGCCGGGTCGGTGGCGTCCAGGATGCGCGGTACCGGGTCGTGCCAGCCGGCGAAGGAGGCGCGCAGTTCCTCGGCGGTGGTGGCCTCGGGCACGGTGGCGTACCAGTTGGTGCGGCCCGGTTCGACCGGAGTCATCCCGAAGAAGCGCCCGCTGCCCCAGGTCTCGCCGTGCACCGGGCTCTCGAAGTCGGCGAGGCCGATCCAGGCGACGGTGCCGATCCGGCGGGGTCCGCTGCGGTCGCCGAAGCGGGCGGTGCGAACGGCGCTGCGGATGCCGTCGGCGCCGACCACCAGGTCCTGTCCGGCGGGGAGGGCGTCCATGTCCGTGACCCTTTCGCCGAACTTGAGCGGGACGTCGCCGAAGGTCTCGAGGGCCGCGACCAGGGCGTCGACCAGGCGGAAGCGGGAGATGAGGAGTTCGGGGCGGCCCGCCTTGCGCTCGATGCGCTCCAGCGGAAGGCGGCCGATCGATGTCCCGTCCGGGGTGCGGATGTGCGCGTCGCGGTAGGGCACGGCGTGGTCGCGCAGCGCGTCGCCCACGCCGAGCCGGTCGAGCGCGGACTGTGCGGTGGGGTGCATGCCGAAGGCCCCGCCGTACCGCTCCAGTTCGGTGCGCCGTTCCAGCACCGTGACCGTCCAGCCCGCGCGGCGGAGTCCGATCGCGGTCGCCAGACCGCCGATGCCCGCGCCGACCACGGTCGCCGTTCCTGTCATGTCGCGCTCCCGAGCTCGTTCGGACCGTACGGAGGAGGCCGTACGGAGAACCACCACATCTGTGGTACCACGGATGGGGTAGCCTCGCCAAGGACAGACCGAGAACGCGGCAGCGGTACGGGAGTGAGGGAGCGCGCGTGAATCCGGACCGCCGGGACCGACTGCGGGACGCGGCCGTCGAGGTGCTGGCCGGGGAGGGCGGGCGCGGACTGACCCACCGGGCCGTGGACCGGGCGGCCGAGGTGCCGCCGGGGACCGCCAAGAACTACTTCCCGACCCGGGACGCGGTGCTGCGCGCGGCGGCGGAGCGCTGCCTGGAGCAGTACCTCGCACTCACCGCACGGCTGGCCGCGACCCCGGGTCCGACGGACCGCGAGAGCTTGACGGCCCTCTTCCGCTCACTCCTGGAGAACGTCGCGGGTCCGGGCCGCTCCCGGCTGCTGGCGGTGCTGGAACTCCAGGCCGAGGCGACCCGGCGACCCTGGCTGTCCGCCATCCTCGACCCCATGGCGAGCGGGGATTTCGTGGGCATGGAGCTGGCCCAGCGCGCCGCCGGACTGCCCGTCACCCCGCAGCGGGCCGCCGTCGTCACCCTCGCACTGCACGCGGCGATCCCGCATCTGCTGACGAACGGCCCGGCCACGCTCGCGGCGTCGGGACTGGACGACGTGGACCGCTTCGTGCGCGACCTCCTGGACGCGGTGTACCCGCCGGGGGCCACCACCCGAGCGCCTCGGCCGCCCCGCGCCCCCTCCTGACGGATCGGCGTGTTCCGGCGCGTGAATCTGGCCAGAACCCGACGCCGTCTCACCAGGCGGTCATCCCACCCCTTCCCGCCCGCGGCACCGCGGCGCCCTTCACCCACGAAACCTGTGGCCACCCTGTGAATACCGGGCCCCCCAACCCCTGGTAACACTCCGGCAATGATCAGCGAAACGTCCGCTTAACGAACATGACCTTTCCGGCAACGAACGAAAATCGGCCAACTTGTTGACGCGGTCCTGACAGGTGCGGTCATCTGCTGACACTCTTCACCCCGTTCCGCGCACCGCCTGCACCGTCCGGACGGCCCGTCCAGCGCCGCCGGTACCCCCCTCGCAGAAGGAGTCCGCGTGAGATCCACGCCCAGCCGCCGCGCCACCGCGACCGGCGCTCTGATCGCCGCAGCAGCCCTCATAGCCGTCGCCATTCCGTCCGGCGCCGCGACCGCCACCTCCGCTCCCGCCTCGGCCCCGCTCGGCGGCATCACCGCCGGCACGAAGGCCGACCCGGGCGCTCTGCCCGTCAAGCTCTCCCCCGCCCAGCGCGCCGAGCTGCTCAGCGAGGCGAACGCCACCAGGGCGGCCACCGCCAAGGAGCTCGGCCTCGGGTCCACGGAGAAGCTCGTGGTCCGCGATGTCGTCCAGGACCGCGACGGCACGACGCACACCCGCTACGAGCGCACCCTGAACGGGCTTCCCGTCCTCGGCGGCGACCTCGTGGTCATGGAGTCCGCGGCCGGGGCGACCGAGGGCGTCAGCAAGGCGTCGAAGGCGACCAGCGCGCAGCTGAAGGCCGTCGGCCTCACCCCCGACGTGACCCCGGCAGCGGCCGAGCAGCAGGCGCTCGCCGCGGCGAAGGCCGAGGGCTCGAAGGCGAAGAAGGCCAGCGAGGCCCCGCGCAAGGTGGTGTGGCTGGGCAGCGGATCCCCGCAGCTCGCGTACGAGACCGTGGTCGGCGGACTCCAGCACGACGGTACCCCGAACGAGCTGCACGTCCTCACGGACGCCGCCTCCGGCGAGAAGCTCTACGAGTGGCAGGCCGTCCACAACGGCACGGGCAACACGCAGTACAACGGCCAGGTCACCCTGGGCACCGCGCCCTCGTACACCCTGACCGACACCACGCGCGGCAACCACAAGACGTACAACCTGAACCGGGGCAGCTCCGGCACCGGCACGCTGTTCTCCGGCCCGGACGACATCTGGGGCGACGGCACGCCGCAGAACGCCGAGACGGCCGGCGCGGACGCCCACTACGGCGCGGCCGAGACGTGGGACTACTACAAGAACGTGCACGGCCGCTCCGGCATCCGCGGTGACGGCGTCGGCGCGTACTCCCGCGTCCACTACGGCAACAACTACGTCAACGCGTTCTGGCAGGACAGCTGCTTCTGCATGACGTACGGCGACGGCAGCGGCAACGTCAAGCCACTGACCTCCCTGGACGTCGCCGCCCACGAGATGACGCACGGCCTGACGTCGGTCACGGCCAAGCTCGTCTACAGCGGCGAGTCCGGCGGCCTCAACGAGGCCACCTCCGACATCTTCGCCGCGGGTGTGGAGTTCTACTCCGACACGGCCCAGGACCCGGGCGACTACATGGTCGGCGAGAAGATCGACATCAACGGCGACGGCACCCCGCTGCGCTACATGGACAAGCCCTCCAAGGACGGCGCGTCCAAGGACTACTGGTACTCGGGCATCGGCAACGTCGACGTCCACTACTCCTCGGGCCCGGCGAACCACTGGTTCTACCTGCTCTCCGAGGGCAGCGGCGCCAAGACCGTCAACGGCGTCGACTACGACTCGCCGACCTCCGACGGGCTCCCGGTGACCGGCATCGGCCGGGACAAGGCCGCGCAGATCTGGTTCAAGGCGCTCACCACCAAGTTCACCTCCACGACCAACTACGCCGCGGCCCGCACCGGCACGCTCGCGGTCGCCGGTGAGCTGTACGGGACCACCAGCCCCGAGTACGCGGCCGTGGCCCACGCCTGGGCCGGCATCAACGTGGGCGCCCGCCCCGGCGGCGGCAACCCCGACCCGGGCGGCAAGGTGTTCGAGAACACCACCGCGGTGACCATCCCGGACGCCGGCGCCGCCGTCACCAGCGCGGTTACCGTCTCCGGCGTGACCGGCAACGCGCCGAGCACCCTCAAGGCGGACGTCAACATCACGCACACCTGGCGCGGTGACCTCGTCGTCGACCTGGTCGCCCCGGACGGCACCGCCTACCGGCTGAAGAACTCCTCCTCCGGTGACTCCGCGGACAACGTGGTGGCGACCTACACGGTCAACGCCTCGTCCGAGGTGGCCAACGGGGTCTGGAAGCTGAAGGTGCAGGACATCGCCCGCCAGGACACCGGGCGGATCAACAGCTTCAAGCTCACCTTCTGACCCACCGGGCCCACCGCCCGCGGGGAGACCGGACGGAACGGCCCGGGAGGGGTTCGCCCCCTCCCGGGCCGTTCGCCGTAGCGCGGACGCGGGGGAGCCGCGCACGGGGCCCGGCGCCGCGCGGGCGCCGGCCCCCCGGGCCCGCCGGGGCGAGCACTCAGCGCAGCAGCACGCCCGCGCCCTCCCCCGCCGCCTCGGCCGGCAGCGCGACCAGGCCCAGTTCGGCGCTGGTGGCCAGCAGCGGGTGGGCGGGCAGGACGCGCACGGTGTAGCCGTACGGTCCCGTCCGGTCCAGCGCGAGCGGCCCCTCGTACAGCCAGCGGTCCTCCAGGTCCTGACCGCCCGCCGGCTTCAGCGGGAAGGTCTGGGCGTCCGCGATCGCATCGCCCGAGTCGACCCGGCCCGCGACCACCTGGACCTCCACGTCGTCCGGGTCCAGGCCGCCGAGCGCGATCCGCACCCGCAGCGCCAGGGTGGCGCCGAGCTCCGCCGAGCCGCCCGCCGCGGTGTCGGTCACCGACTCCACATGGTCGACGGAGACCCCGCGCCAGGCCGCCCGGACCTTGGCCTTCCACTGGGCGAGGTCCCGCGCGGCCCCGGGATCCAGGGCCCGCCGGGACTGCGCGGCGGGGGCGTACAGGCGCTCCACGTACTCGCGCACCATCCGCCCCGCGAGCACCCGCGGTCCCAGAGCGACCAGGGTGGAGCGGACCATCTCGATCCAGCGGTCGGGCAGGCCCCCGGCCCCCCGGTCGTAGAAGCGCGGGGCGACGCGGTCCTCGATCAGCGCGTACAGGGCGTTCGCCTCCAGCTCGTCGCGACGGTCCTCGTCGGTCGCCGAGCCGTCGGCGGTGGGGATCTCCCAGCCGAAGTCCGGGTCGAACCACTCGTCCCACCAGCCGTCGCGCACGGACAGGTTGAGGCAGCCGTTCAGCGCCGCCTTCATCCCGCTCGTGCCGCACGCCTCCAGCGGGCGCAGCGGGTTGTTGAGCCAGACGTCGCAGCCCGGGTAGAGCTTCTGGGCCATGCCCATCCCGTAGTCCGGGAGGAAGACGATGCGGTGGCGGACCCCCGCGTCGTCCGCGAACCGCACGAGCTCCTGCACGAGCCGCTTGCCGCCGTCGTCGGCGGGGTGCGCCTTGCCCGCGACGACGATCTGGATCGGACGGGTCGGGTGCAGCAGCAGCGCCCGCAGCCGGTCGCGGTCGCGCAGCATCAGCGTGAGCCGCTTGTACGAGGGGACGCGCCGGGCGAAGCCGATCGTCAGGACGTCCGGGTCGAGGACGCCGTCGATCCAGCCCAGTTCGGCGGTTCCGGCGCCGCGCCGGCGCCAGGAGGCGTAGAGCCTGCGGCGGACCTCGGTGACCAGCTGGCCGCGCAGCTCCCGGCGCAGGTCCCAGATCTCCTGGTCTCCGATGCCGGTCACCGCGTCCCAGCGACGCGGGGCGCCGCTCCGCGAGGAGTCCTCGCCATCCACCGGGCCGCCCGCCAGCACCTGGTGGGCGCGGTCCTCGCCGACCTGGCCCGCGCCGAGCCGGAACACCTCGGGGGCGACCCAGGTCGGTGCGTGGACCCCGTTGGTGACCGAGGTGATCGGCACCTCGGCGGGGTCGAAGCCCGGCCAGAGCCCGGAGAACATCTCCCGGCTGACGGCCCCGTGCAGGGTGGAGACGCCGTTGGCGCGCTGGGCGAGCCTCAGGCCCATCACCGCCATGTTGAACAGCTCCGGCTCACCGCCGGGATAGGTCTCGGTGCCGAGCGGCAGGATCTTCTCGACGCCGACGCCGGGCAGCTCGCCGTCGTCGCCGAAGTGGCGGGCGACGAGGCCCCGGTCGAAACGGTCTATCCCGGCGGGCACCGGTGTGTGGGTGGTGAAGACGGTACCGGCCCGGACCACCTCCAGAGCGGCGTCGAAATCGAGCCCGGTGGCGGCCAGTTCATGGATACGCTCCAGGCCGAGGAAGCCGGCGTGGCCCTCGTTGGTGTGGAACACCTCCGGCTCCGGGGTGCCGGTCAGCCGGCACCAGGTGCGCACCGCGCGCACTCCGCCGATGCCGAGCAGCATCTCCTGAAGCAGCCGGTGGTCGCTGCCGCCGCCGTACAGCCGGTCGGTGACGTCGCGTTCGCCCGGGGCGTTCTCCTCGACGTCGGAGTCGAGCAGGAGCAGCGGCACCCGGCCGACCCGGGCCAGCCAGATACAGGCGTGCAGCGAGCGCCCGCCGGGCAGGGCGAGTACCACCCGGGCGGGGGCGCCGTCGGCCTCGCGGACCAGGTCGAGCGGGAGTTCGTTGGGGTCGAGGACGGGATAGTGCTCCTGCTGCCAGCCCTCGCGCGAGAGGGTCTGGCGGAAGTAGCCGTGCCGGTAGAGCAGGCCGACGCCGATGAGCGGGACGCCGAGGTCGCTGGCGGCCTTGAGGTGGTCGCCGGCCAGGATGCCGAGGCCCCCGCTGTACTGGGGCAGTGCCGCGGTGACGCCGAACTCGGGTGAGAAGTAGGCGACGGCGGAGGGCAGTTCCGCTCCGGCGGCCCGCTGCTCCTGGTACCAGCGGGGGCCGTCCAGATATTCGGCCAGGTCGGCGGAGACCTCGGCGAGGCGGCCGAGGTACTCCGCGTCCCCGGCCAGTTCGGCGAGCCGCCCGGCGGACAGCGAGCCGAGCAGGCGTACGGGGTCGGCGTCCGCCGGCCGCCAGCCCTCGGGGTCGGCGGACCGGAAGAGCTCACGGGTCTCGGTATGCCACGACCAGCGCAGGTTGCGCGCGAGGTCGTGGAGAGGTCGGAGGGGTTCGGGGAGGACAGGACGCACGGTGAATCGACGAATGGCCTTCACGTACTCCACCTTTACAGGGGACTTGCGCATCCGGGCGGACGCACCACGGTGTGCGTCCTTTCCGTCACCCCTGAAGGTAGCGGCCGTCCGTGGCGCCCTGCCACGGCGCGCGGACGGCGCGCGAGGTCCCGGCACGGCGGGTACGCGCCTCCCACAGGAGCACCTCGCACCCCGCCCGTGACCCCCCGTCACTCCGCTCACCTGGGGGTTTGGCCGATTTCACCCCGTACGCAGCCTTGTGGACCTCCCTGCCACAGGGAAGGCTGCCGTGTGGCGCCGCAGAACGGGTATCCGGAACCCGTGGAGGCGTTTCGGGCTCCCCCACGGACTGTCCCGCAGTTCCCGGCGGGGCCCGGGCTGTCGACTACGACCGATTGGTTGACACAGCGCCGGATTTCCCACCCGCGGACGCGGGGAAGGCTTTCCCGGTACGCGGCACGACCCCGCACAACCCGGCCCGCAGACGTTCTCCGTGCATCCAGAAACATGCGCGAAACCCCCGCGACCCACCCATTCGAGTGCCATTCGAGTGAACGCGGACAGGAGCGGCCATGCCCACAGCCCGTCAGCAGACAGCTGAGCAGCTACAAAGGACAGATCCCCGTCTTCGCGGCGCACGCGGTCGGTCCTCCGCGCCCGTGCCGTCCCCCGTGCACGCCGAGCTCCTCCAGCCCTCAGGTGATTCCATGATCGGTCGTATTCCCGTCCTGGACGTCCGTCCTCTCGTCGACTGCGGCAGACGGGCGGCGAAGGCCGTCGTCGGTGAGACCTTCCAGGTCAGCGCCACCGTCTTCCGCGAAGGCCATGACGCGGTGGCCGCCAATGTCGTGCTGCGCGATCCGAGCGGACGGGTCGGGCCGTGGACCCCGATGCGCGAGCTGGCGCAGGGCACGGACCGGTGGGGGGCCGATGTCACTCCCACCTCCGAGGGCCGCTGGACGTACACGGTGGAGGCCTGGAGCGATCCGGTCACCACCTGGCGGCGCCACGCCGCGATCAAGATCCCGGCGGGCATCGACACGGATCTGGTCCTGGCGGAGGGCGCGGCGCTGCTGGAGCGGGCAGCGGCGGGCGTCCCGAAGAAGCACGGCCGCGAGGCGGTGCTGGCGTCGGTGGACGCGCTGCGCGCCCCGGCCCGCCCGCCGGCCGCCCGGCTGGCCGCCGCCCTGACCCCGGCCGCCGACGCGGTCCTGGCCCGGTATCCGCTGCGCGAACTGGTCACCCGTTCCAAGCCGCTGGCGGTGCGGGTGGAGCGCGAGCGGGCGCTGTTCGGGTCGTGGTACGAGCTGTTCCCGCGCTCGGAGGGCGCGAAGCGGGTGCCGGTGGACCCGGCGGACACCTCGCCGGACGCGGAGACGCGGCTGGTCAGCGGTACCTTCCGGACGGCCGCCGAGCGGCTGCCCGCGGTCGCCGCGATGGGGTTCGACGTCGTGTACCTGCCGCCGATCCACCCGATCGGGACGACCCACCGCAAGGGGCCGAACAACAGCCTGACGCCCGGGGAGCACGACCCGGGCGTGCCGTGGGCGATCGGTTCGCCGGACGGCGGGCACGACGCGGTCCACCCGGAGCTGGGGACGCTGGAGGACTTCGACCACTTCGTGTCGGTGGCCCGCAATCTGCGGATGGAGATCGCGCTGGACTTCGCGCTCCAGTGCTCGCCGGACCACCCGTGGGTCAAGGAGCACCCGGACTGGTTCCACCACCGCCCCGACGGTTCGATCGCGTACGCCGAGAACCCGCCGAAGAAGTACCAGGACATCTATCCGATCGCCTTCGACAAGGACATGCGCGGCCTGGTGGCGGAGACGGTACGCATCCTGCGTTTCTGGATGGACCGAGGCGTGCGGATCTTCCGGGTCGACAACCCGCACACCAAGCCGGTGGTCTTCTGGGAGAAGGTCATCGAGGAGATCAACGGCGCCGACCCCGACGTCGTCTTCCTGGCGGAGGCGTTCACCCGCCCGGCGATGATGCACACCCTGGGCGCGGTCGGCTTCCAGCAGTCGTACACGTACTTCACCTGGCGCGACACCAAGCGGGAACTCACGGAGTACGTCACGGAGCTGTCCGGCGAGGCCGCGTCGTACATGCGGCCCAACTTCTTCGTGAACACCCCCGACATCCTTCCCGGCTACCTCCAGGAGGGCGGCCGCCCGGCCTTCGAGGCACGGGCGGTGCTGGCCGCGACCCTGTCCCCGTCCTGGGGCGTGTACGCGGGATTCGAGCTGTGCGAGAACACTCCGGCCAAGCCGGGGAGCGAGGAGTACCTGCACTCGGAGAAGTACGAACTGCGCCCGAGGGACTGGGAGTCGGCGGAACGCGAGGGCCGCACGCTGACGCCCCTGATCACCTCGCTGAACCGGATCCGCCGGCGTAACCCCGCTCTGCGGCAGCTGCGCGACGTCCACTTCCACCACACCGACAACGAAGCGCTGATCGCCTACAGCAAGCGCTCCGGAACGAACACCGTTCTGGTGGTCGTGAACCTCGACCCGCACCACACCCAGGAGGCCACGGTCTCGTTGGACATGGAGCGGCTCGGCCTCTCATGGCACGAGCGCGTACCGGTGCGCGACGAGCTCACCGGCGATACCTACCACTGGGGCAGGACCTTCTATGTGCGCCTAGAGCCGGGCATCACGCCCGCGCACATCGCCGTCCTGCGACCGTCCCCGCCGACCGGAGGGTCACCCACACCATGATCGTCAATGAGCCTGTCCACGACACGTTCGAGGACACTCCCGCCAAGGACCGCGATCCCGACTGGTTCAAGCGTGCCGTCTTCTACGAGGTGCTCGTCCGGTCCTTCCAGGACTCCAACGGCGACGGAATCGGCGACCTCAAGGGCATCACCGCCAAGCTGGACTATCTCCAGTGGCTCGGTGTCGACTGCCTCTGGCTGCCGCCGTTCTTCAAGTCGCCGCTGCGCGACGGGGGTTACGACGTCTCCGACTACACCGCCGTCCTGCCGGAGTTCGGCGACCTCGCCGACTTCGTGGAGTTCGTGGACGCCTCGCACCAGCGGGGCATGCGCGTCATCATCGACTTCGTCATGAACCACACGAGCGATCAGCACGAGTGGTTCCAGCAGTCCCGCACCGACCCGGACGGGCCGTACGGCGACTACTACGTCTGGGCGGACGACGACAAGCAGTTCCAGGACGCCCGGATCATCTTCGTCGACACGGAGACGTCCAACTGGACCTTCGACCCGGTGCGCAAGCAGTACTACTGGCACCGCTTCTTCTCGCACCAGCCGGACCTCAACTACGAGAACCCCGCGGTCCAGGAGGAGATCCTGGCGGCCCTGCGCTTCTGGCTGGACCTGGGCATCGACGGCTTCCGGGTCGACGCGGTGCCCTACCTCTACCAGCGCGAGGGCACCAACTGCGAGAACCTCCCCGAGACCCATCACTTCCTCAAGCGGGTCCGCAAGGAGATCGACGCCAACTACCCGGACACCGTGCTGCTCGCCGAGGCCAACCAGTGGCCGGAGGACGTCGTCGACTACTTCGGCGACTACGAGCAGGGCGGGGACGAGTGCCACATGGCGTTCCACTTCCCCGTGATGCCGCGGATCTTCATGGCGGTGCGCCGCGAGAGCCGCTACCCGGTCTCCGAGATTCTGGCCAAGACCCCGGCGATCCCGAAGAACTGCCAGTGGGGCATCTTCCTGCGCAACCACGACGAGCTGACCCTCGAAATGGTCACGGACGAAGAACGCGACTACATGTACGCGGAGTACGCCAAGGACCCGCGGATGCGCGCCAACATCGGCATCCGACGGCGTCTGGCTCCGCTGCTGGACAACGACCGCAACCAGATCGAGCTGTTCACCGCCCTGCTGCTGTCGCTGCCCGGCTCCCCGATCCTCTACTACGGGGACGAGATCGGGATGGGCGACAACATCTGGCTGGGCGACCGGGACGCGGTGCGCACCCCGATGCAGTGGACGCCCGACCGCAACGCCGGGTTCTCCTCCAGCGATCCGGGGCGGCTCTACCTCCCCACGATCATGGACCCGGTCTACGGCTACCAGGTCACCAACGTCGAGGCGTCGATGGCCTCGCCGTCCTCGCTGCTGCACTGGACCCGCCGGATGATCGAGATCCGTAAGCAGAATCCGGCCTTCGGTCTCGGCGCGTACACCGAACTGCCCTCGTCCAACCCGGCGGTACTGGCGTTCACCCGCGAGTACAAGGACGATCTCGTCCTGTGCGTGCACAACTTCTCGCGGTTCGCACAGCCGACGGAACTCGACCTGCGATCGTTCAACGGACGTCATCCGGTGGAACTGATCGGCGGGGTACGCTTCCCGGCCATCGGCCAGTGGCCCTACCTCCTGACCCTTGCGGGACACGGCTTCTACTGGTTCCGGCTGCGCAAGGACGCGCCGCCGGCCTGATGCCGGTCCCGCCCCGTGCGGGTCGGTTTCCGCCGTCCCGCACGGGGCACCCTGACCCCATCGAAAGGCCTTGGGCCTTCACCCTTCCGGCGCCTTCGGCCTTCACCGTTCCGCCGTTCGAGTCCGTGGAGACGCTCCTCTCCCGACACGTCCCGCACAGCCGGACAGCCATTGCCGCAATCCGGGACACTCTTCGCATCCTGTGGTGTGCCCGGGGAAAGGACGCGATGCCATGTCGGAGGCTGCATCCACTCACGTCGCCCTGGCGAAGAGCACGAGGAACAGCGCAACGGCCGGAGTGACGAAGGACGGGAATCTGCTGCCGTCCCTCGCCCCGCTGCTCCACGCCTGGCTGCCCCGGCAGCGGTGGTTCGCCGGCAAGGGCCGGCCGGTCACCGGCTTCTCCCTGGTCTCCGCCACCGAGGTGCTGCCGCTGGACGGCACGGCGGGCCCGGGGCTGCTGCACCTGCTGGTGCGGGTCGAGCAGCCCTCCCAGCAGACCCGCCCGGCCGAGGACTGCTACCAGCTGCTCCTCGGTGCGAGAACGTCACTGCCACCTCACCTCGCGGGCGCCCTGATCGGCCGGGTCGAGCGGGGCCCGCTCGCCGGACGGGCCGTCTACGACGCGCTGCACGACCCGCGGCTGGCCGATCTGCTGCTGGAACGGTTCCGCCGCCCCGGGAGTCTCGGCTCGCTGCGCTTCCAGCGGACCGCCGCGATCCCGGCCGGTCTCGCGCCCCGGGTGCTGGACGCCGAACAGTCCAACTCCTCGCTCGTCTACGGGGACGCGTACATCCTCAAGATCTTCCGGCGGGTCTTCCCGGGCACCAACCCGGACCTGGAACTGCCGCTCGCCCTCAGCGGCGAGGGGTGTGAGCGGGTACCGGCCCCGGTCGCCTGGTTCGAGGCGCCAGGACCCGAACCGCTCACCCTCGGCGTCCTCCAGCCCTTCCTGCACGGAGCGCGCGACGGCTGGCAGCTCGCGCTGGGCGCGCTCGCCGCGGGCCGCGACTTCCTCACCGAGGCCCGGGCGCTGGGCCGGGCCACCGCCGAGGTCCACACCGCGCTCGCCGCCGCGCTGCCGACCCCCGCGCTGCACGGCACCCAGACACGGCAGCTCGTCTCCAGGATGACCCAGCGGCTGGAGGCCGCCGCCCAGGCGGTCCCCGCGCTCGTGCCGTACGTCCCCGGACTGCGCGCCGCGTTCGAGGCGGTGACCGACCTCGGGGTCCGGGGC
Organism: Streptomyces sp. NPDC021019; assembly: GCF_044333295.1. Lineage (NCBI taxonomy): Bacteria > Bacillati > Actinomycetota > Actinomycetes > Kitasatosporales > Streptomycetaceae > Streptomyces > Streptomyces sp. NPDC021019. The sequence goes on along the minus strand of NZ_JBIRQR010000001.1, from coordinate 2,004,614 downwards.
AGCGGCTGGGCCCAGCAGCGGGTGCACGGCGATCTCCACCTCGGACAGACGCTGCGCTCCGCCGACGGGTTCTGGTCGCTGATCGACTTCGAGGGCGAACCGGCCCGCCCGCTCCCCGAGCGCCGCATGCCCGCGCCCCCGGTCCGTGATGTCGCGGGCATGCTGAGGTCCTTCGACTACGCGGCCCGCTCGCACCGCCCGTGGAACCCGGAGTGGGCGGCCCGCTGCCGCGCCGCCTACTGCGAGGGCTACGCGCAGGCGTCGGGGAGCGACCCGCGCTGCGAACCGGAGCTGCTGCGCGCCCATGAGACCGACAAGGCCGTGTACGAGGTGCTGTACGAGGCCCGGCACCGCCCCGACTGGCTGCCGGTTCCGATGGCGGCCATCCAGCGCCTGGCCCGGTCCGACGCGGCCTGAGCCGCACGCCCACCTGACTCCCCGCCACTCCACGCTTTCCCCCTTCACCCTCCGAGGAGGCAGTCCCTGTGACCGCCCGCAAGCCGTCCCGCAAGGGATCCCGCAAGACCGCCGAACTGCCCGCAGACGTGCCCGTCGAGATCCCTGCCGTAGCGCCGGCCGAGGCACCCGTCGAAGCCGCCGTCGACATGGCGGCGCCGCCGACACCCGCCACGACCACCACGAAGACCGCGACCGCCGGGCGCACCCGGCCCCGGCGCGCCGACGCGGGCCCGCCGCGGCCCCGGGAGGCCGGGGACGGCCAGGGCGCCCGCCCGGCGCCGGCGCTGGACGGCGCGGACCGCGGCCGGCTGCTGGCCGGCGACCATCACGCGCCGCACGACGTGCTCGGCGCGCACCCGGTCCCCGGCGGAGTGCTGGTACGGGCGCTTCGGCCGTTCGCCCGGTCCGTCACGGTGCTGGCGACCGGGCTGCGGGCCGAGCTGCACGACGAAGGCGACGGCTTCTTCTCCGGTGTGCTGCCGGTGCCGGAGGCCCCCGCGTACCGGCTCGAAGTGGCGTACGACGACAACGTCATCGAGGTGGAGGACCCGTACCGCTTCTGGCCCGCGATCGGCGAGCTCGATCTGCATCTGATCGGCGAGGGCCGCCACGAGGAGCTGTGGCGGGCGCTCGGCGCGGAGCCGATGGAGCACCAGGGGGTGGCCGGCACCCGGTTCACCCTCTGGGCGCCGAACGCGCGCGGCGTGCGCGTCACCGGTGACTTCACCTACTGGGACGGCACGGGCTTCCCGATGCGTTCGCTCGGCTCGACCGGGGTGTGGGAGCTGTTCCTGCCCGGGGTCGGCGAGGGCGCGCTGTACAAGTACGACATCTGCCGCCCGGACGGTTCGCACACGGTGCGGGCCGACCCGATGGCCCGGCGCACCGAGGTGCCGCCCGCGACCGCCTCGATCGTCACCGCGTCGCACCACGCGTGGCAGGACGCGGACTGGATGGCCCACCGGGGCGACCGGCCGGTCCACGAGGCCCCGTTCTCGGTGTACGAGGTGCATCTCGCCTCGTGGCGACCGGGGTTGACCTACCGTCAACTCGCCGCGCAGCTGCCGGCGTACGTGAAGGACCTGGGCTTCACGCATGTCGAGCTGATGCCGGTCTCCGAGCATCCCTTCGGTGGCTCCTGGGGATATCAGGTCACCGGTTTCTACGCGCCGACCTCGCGGATGGGCACCCCGGACGACTTCCGCTTCCTGGTGGACGCCCTGCACCGGGCGGGCATCGGCGTGATCATGGACTGGGTTCCGGCGCACTTCCCGCGCGACGACTGGGCGCTGGCCGAGTTCGACGGGCGGCCGCTGTACGAGCACTCCGACCCGCGGCGCGCGGCGCACCCGGACTGGGGGACGCTGGAGTTCGACTACGGCCGCACCGAGGTCCGCAACTTCCTCGTCGCCAACGCCACCTACTGGTGCGAGGAGTTCCACATCGACGGACTGCGGGTCGACGCGGTGGCCTCGATGCTCTACCTCGACTACTCACGAGAAGACGGCCAGTGGTCGCCCAACGAGTTCGGCGGCCGGGAGAACCTGGACGCGGTCGCCTTCCTCCAGGAGATGAACGCGACGGTCTACCGCCGCAACCCCGGTGTCGTCACCATCGCCGAGGAGTCCACCGCCTGGGACGGCGTCACCCGGCCCACCGACGGCGGGGGCCTGGGCTTCGGACTGAAGTGGAACATGGGCTGGATGCACGACTCGCTCCAGTACATCGCCAAGGAGCCGATCCACCGCAAGTACCACCACGACGAGATGACCTTCTCGATGGTGTACGCGTACAGCGAGAACTACGTGCTGCCGATCTCGCACGACGAGGTGGTGCACGGCAAGCAGGCGCTGGTGGCGAAGATGCCCGGCGACTGGTGGCAGCAGCGCGCCAACCACCGCGCCTACCTGGGCTTCATGTGGGCCCATCCCGGCAAGCAACTCCTCTTCATGGGACAGGAGTTCGCCCAGGGAGCGGAGTGGTCCGAGGGGCACGGCCCGGACTGGTGGCTGCTCGACCCCTCCTACGAGGCGTCCGGCGACCATCGCGGGGTGCGGGCCCTGGTCGGCGACCTGAACGCGGTGTACGGGGCGGTGCCCGCGTTGTGGCAGCGGGACACGGTGCCGGAGGGGTTCAGCTGGGTGGACGGCGGGGCGGCCGAGGACAACGTGTTCGCGTTCCTGCGGTACGACGCGGACGGCTCCCCGCTGCTGGCGGTCTCCCACTTCTCCCCGGCGGTCCGGAGCGACTACCGCCTCGGGGTGCCGGAGACCGGTACGGAGGGCTGGGTGGAGGTGCTGAACACCGACGCCGCCCGGTACGGCGGTGGCGACGTGCGCAACGAGGAGCCGCTCAAGGCGGAGGCGGTGCCCGCGCACGGCCGCCCGTGCAGCATCTCGCTCACGCTGCCGCCGCTGGCCACAGTGTGGTTCCGCCCGGCGTAGCCCGCCCGGCGGGCAGGACCGGGGCCCGTACCGCGTCGGTGGTGGACGCGGTACGGGCCCTCCCCCGCAGCCGGCGGGTCAGTGATCGGCGGCGATCACCTCGACGATGCTCGACCAGGAGTCGGGGCCGTGGCCCTTGGCGATCGCCCGGTCGGTGACGCCCTTGAGGGCGGCGAGCTGCGAGACGTCCAGGCCGCGGTCCTTCGCGGTGTGCAGGATGTGGTCGACGCTGGCCGCCATCATGGCGAGGTTCGCGCCCTCGCCCGTGTACGAGCGCGTGTCGATGTCCTGCGCCGTGTACGCGGCGATCGGCGGCAGGATGCCCGCGATCGTGTTGAGGTACGGGGCGAGCGACGCTCCGTCGATGCCCTCCGCGCGGGCCAGCGCGAAGGCGTGGACGAGGCCGCCCATGGCCCCGTAGAAGAAGTCCAGCATCGCCATGTCGTAGGCGGCGGCGAGCCCGTGGTCCTCGCCGAGGAAGGTGGCGGGTGCGCCGAGCGCCTTGAGGGTGGACTCGTGCGCCTCGAACGCGGCCCGGTCGCCGGAGTGGAACACCAGTGCGTCCGCCGAGCCGACCACGTCGACCGGCACCATGATCGCCCCGTCGAGGTACGCCAGGGAGTGCTTCTCGGCCCAGGCGGCGGTCCTCCGCGACCGGGCCGGGGTGTCCGAGGTGAGGTTGACCAGGACCCGTCCCTCCAGTGCCCCGGCCAGCGGCTCCAGGACCGCGTCAGAGGCGTCGTAGTCGACGAGGCAGACCACGACGAGCCCGCTCGCCCGCACGGCCTCCTCGGCGGACGCGGCCCGCACCCCGCCCAGGGAGACGACGTCCTCGCCCTTCTCGGGAGAGCGGTTCCAGACGGTGGTGGGGTGGCCGGCGGCCACGAAGGCACGGGCCAGGGAGCGGCCCATGTCACCGAGGCCGAGGACGGTGACGGGGGTGAGGTCGGAGGTGGGGGCAGTGGTCGTGTTCGCTCGCGTCATGGGGATCATGCTGGGCGGGCGAAGAGCTCCTGACCAGAACCCACTTGACTGTCAGATACGCACTTCCCGGAAAGTGTCCAGGTCGGTGGGGTTCAGGTCGGGGGCGGTTCAGGTCGGGGGCGGTTCAGCTCTGTGCGATCAGGGGCGGTCCGGGCCGGTGTGGTCAGGGGCGGTTCGGGTGGGTGGGGGCGGCCGGGGCGAGGACGTCCTCCAACTCCTGGAGCAGCCTCCGCTTCGGCCGGGCGCCGACGATCGACTTCACCGGCTCACCCGCCCGGAAGACCATCAGGGTGGGTGTCGCCAGCACGCCGTACCGGACGGTGATCCCGGATTCGCGGTCGACGTCGAGCTGGACGATCCTGATCCGGTCGGCCTCCTGGCGGGCGATCTCTCCCAGCACGGGGGCGAGTTGGCGGCAGGGGCCGCACCAGTCGGCGGTGAACTGGACCAGCACGGGCAGCGTCGATTCCAGCACCTCCGCCTCGAAGGTCTCCTCGGTGACGTCGGTGACGCCTTCGGTACGGATCATGGGTGTCCTCCCAGTTCGCAGAGGGGCTCCGGTCCACCGGGCAGGGCGGCCGACGCCTCCAGTTCGGCTCGGGCGAGCTGGGTGCCGACCTCGGCGCGCACCGACGTGAGCTGGCCGATCAGGGCGTCCAGCTCGTCGAGCTTGCGCCGGTAGCCGGCGAGCGAGGCGGGACAGGAGTCCCCGGCCGGGTGACCGGCGCGCAGGCAGTCGACGAAGGGCCTGGTCTCCTCCAGGTCGAACCCGAAGTCCTGAAGGGTCCGGATCTGGAGGAGGAGACGCAGGTCGCCCTCGTCGTAACTGCGGTAGCCGTTCTCCGCGCGCCGCGCGGGCAGCAGCCCGCGCGACTCGTAATAGCGGAGCGTCCGCGTCGTCATCCCGGCTCGTCTCGCCAGCTCCCCGATTCGCATGGGACGAACGTATTCCTTGACGCCGACGTCAACGCAAGGGCGTGGGCGTGGGCGTGGGCGTCGGCGTCGGCGTCGGCGTCGGCGTCGGACCAGGTCGGCGGCGTCGAGCCGGGGCGTCCGTGGCCGACCGGGAGGAGGACCGCGCCGTCAGTCGGCGCGGGCCGCCGTCCGCCGCCGTACGGCCCAGATGATGCCGCCGCCCGCGGCGACCGCCGCGGCCGCCATGCCGACGAGCGGGGCGGTGGAGTCCGAGCCGGTCGCGGCGAGGTTGCCGCCGGCCGTCTGCGGGGTCGCGCCGCCGGCCGTCGAGCCGCCCGTGTCGGCGGAGCCGCCGGTGGTGCCGGTGGTGCCGGTGGTGCCGGCCCCGCCCACGGTGCTCGTGGAGCCGGTGGAGCCGGAGCCTCCGGTGGACGAGGAACCGCCCGTACCCCCCGTACCGCCGGTGGAGCCCGAGGTGTCCGACTCCTTGCCGGTGTCGATCACGATCTGCGCGGTGTCATTGGCCGCGTTCCGGTCGAAGGGGCGCTCCTGCCCACTGAAGGAGACCTCGCCGGTGGTGCGGCCGACCGCCTTGTCGATGCGCAGGACGAAGGGGTAGCTCTCGCCCCCGTCCACATCCACCCAGGACTGCGAGGTCCCGCAGCGGTAGTGCGTCTTGGTGACCGCGTCGCAGTATCCGTGCGCCTTGACGACGGACGTGCCCTTCGGGATGCGGATGTCGACGGTGGTCACGCTCTGGTCGATCTTCCCCTGCACCCGGGCGGGGCCCTTGTTGGCGAACTTCACCATCGCGTCGACCTTGTCGCCGACCTTCCCCTTCAGCTCGGCGCCGGTCAGGCCGAAGTCGGCGGTGTTCGCCGCGGTGACGTCGGCCTCGGCGGTCGGTTCGGGGTGGTTCTTCCGGTCGGCGTCGGTGGCGGGGCCCTTCTCCACGAGGGTGAGCGGGTCGCCGGTGCCCTGGACCGGGTCGGTGGAGCCGCTGTCGCCCTGGTCCGGGTCCGGCTCGGTGACGCCCAGCGTCACCCGCAGATCGTCGTTGAGCGCGGAGTCGAGCGCCTTGAGGGAGAGCGGCTTCTCCGTGCCGTAGACGACGCCCGGCTTCAGCGGCTGGTCGATCTTGCAGGCGGCGACGTGGGAGTCGGGCATCTCGTCGTGGGAGGGGATCGTGTAGTAGCTGCAGTTCTTGTACATCTCGTCGGCCTGGAGACCGGGTGACACGGCGTACGTCACGTAGGAGACGGGCACCTCCTCCGTTCCCTTGTTGAGGAACGTCAGGGGCGTGGAGAACGCACTGCCGGCCTGAACCCCCTTGATCGGTGCGATCGTTCCGACGCCGAGGTCCGGCTCCGGCTCGGCGGCGAGCGCCGGTACGGCGCCCAGCGCCACCATCGCTGCGGCGGCTGCGGCGGCGGTCCCGCCGCGCAGGGTACGGCTGCGGGAAGGGGGGAAGCGCATGGAAGTCCTTCGGTCGTGGGGGCTCGTGGGCGGAGTGCGGTCCTGCACCTCTCAAGACCGGTGCAGGACGAGGAGGGTTGTGCGGTCAGGAGCGGTCGTGACAGAACACGGACACAAGGCACCCGTACCGGACACGGAAACCGAGGACACCCGTACCGGGGGTACGGGTGTCCTCGGGTGGGGGGCCGCAGTGGCTGTGAGGGGGTGGAGGCGGGGCGTCGGGTCAGACCTTCGCGGGCTGCTCCGCGGTGTCCCGCTGCTCGGGGACCTCGCCCGGGCCGCCTGCCGGGGCGTGGTCGTCGACGAGGGTCTTCTCGTCGAACGGGACCCGGCCGGCCAGCACCTCGTCGACCCGGTCCTTGTCGATCTCCTTGGTCCAGTGGCCGACCAGCACCGTGGCGACCGCGTTGCCCGCGAAGTTCGTCAGCGCGCGGGCCTCACTCATGAAGCGGTCGATGCCGACGATCAGGCCGACGCCGTCGACGAGCTCGGGGCGGTGCGACTGGAGTCCGCCGGCCAGGGTCGCCAGGCCCGCGCCGGTCACACCCGCCGCGCCCTTCGAGGCGATGACCATGAAGACCAGCAGCGAGATCTGCTCGCTCGCGCTCAGCGGGTCGCCCATCGCGTTGGCGATGAACAGCGAGGACATCGTGAGGTAGATCGCGGTGCCGTCGAGGTTGAAGGAGTAGCCGGTCGGCACGGTGATGCCGACGACGGGCTTGCTGACGCCGAGGTGCTCCATCTTCGCGATCAGCCGCGGCAGGGCCGACTCGGAGGAGGAGGTGGACAGGATGAGCAGGAACTCGCGGCCCAGGTACTTCAGCAGCGAGAACAGGTTGACCCCGGCGACCAGGCGCAGGATCGCGCCGAGCACCACGAAGACGAACAGCGCGCAGGTGACGTAGAACCCGATCATGATGATCGCCAGGGACTTCAGGGCGTCGAGGCCCGTCTCGCCGACCACCGCGGCGATGGCGCCGAACGCGCCGACCGGGGCGGCCCACATGATCATGGCGAGGATGCGGAAGACGAGGCGCTGGATGTGGGTGATGCCGCGGATGATCGGCTCGCCGGTCGAGCCCATCGCCTGGAGCGCGAAGCCCGCGAGCAGCGCGACGAGCAGGGTCTGGAGGACCTCGCCCGCGGTGAAGGCGGAGACGATCGTGGTCGGGATGATGCCGAGCAGGAAGTCCACGGTGGACTCGCTCGCACCCGACGCCTGCGCCTCACCGGCGGCCCGCGCCTGCTCGGTGATGTGGAGGGTGGAGCCGGGCTCCAGGACGTTGCCGACGAGCAGGCCGATGGCGAGGGCCACGGTCGACATGACCAGGAAGTAGCCCAGCGCGAGGCCGCCGACCGCGCCGACCTTGGCGGCCTTGCGCACCGAGCCGACGCCCAGGACGATCGTGCAGAAGATGATCGGCGAGATCATCATCTTGATCAGGTTCACGAAACCGGCGCCGATGGGCTTCAGCTCGACGGCCACCCCGGGGGCGGCGAAGCCCACCAGGATGCCGAGCGCCACGGCGGCGATCACGGCGATGTACAGGTAGTGGGTTCGGTCCCGTTGTTTGGCTGCCACAGCCATGGTGGGGCTCCTGGGCTCGGTGGGCTCGCGCCCCCGTCCCTGGGGGCTTCGGTGACTATCCACCGCCCTGTGACCCCGGTCACCCTTGCGTTCATATCGTTCACAGTCGCTTTCCGGCCACCCGGGGCAGCCCCGGTGGGGCCAGGCAGACTGTGGGGTATGCGCCTCCCCCGTGCCCTCCCCCGATCCCTGGCGGGCCAGCTCTTCGCCATGCAGGTCGTGCTGATCGCCGCGGTGGTGGCCGGGTGCGCCGTCTTCGCGTACGTCTCGGGCAGCGCGCAGGCCGAGGAGACGGCCGCGCGGCAGGTGCGGGTGGCGGCGCTGGCGGTGGCCGACTCCCCTTCCGTGCGGGAGGCCATCCGCACCCCGGACCCGTCCGCGGCGCTCCAGCCGTACGCGGAACGGGTGCGCGAGGACACCGGGATCGCCTTCGTCACGATCATGAACACCGAGCGGGTCCGCTGGACGCACCCGGACACCGAACAGATCGGGGACACCTTCCTCGGGAACACCGCGAAGGCCCTGCGCGGGCAGACCTTCACCGAGACGTACACCGGCACACTGGGCCCCTCGATACGGGTGGTGACCCCGATCCGCGACCACGGGCGGATCGTCGGCCTGGTCAGCGCGGGCATCACCGTGGACCGGGTCTCCTCCCAGGTACGGGACCAGCTCGGCGCGCTCGCGCTGGCGGCGGGCGGGGCGCTGGCGCTCGGCGGGATCGGCACGTACGTGGTCAACGCCCGGCTGCGGCGGCACACCCACGGGATGAACGCGGCCGAGCTGAGCCGACTGCACGACTACCACCAGGCCACCCTGCACGCGGTGCGCGAGGGGCTGCTGATGCTCGACGGGCGGCGGCGGGTCGCGCTGATCAACGACGCCGGGCGGGAGCTGCTGGGTCTGGACCGGGACACGGAGGCAGTCGGCCGTACGGTCGACGAACTGGCCCTGCCCGCTCCGCTGACCGGGGCGCTGCTGGCGTCCGAGGCGCGGGTGGACGAGCTGCATCTGACGGCGGAGCGGGTCGTCGTGGTCAACACCCGTCCGGTGGTGGGTGGTGAGCGGCGCGGCACGGTGGTGACCCTGCGGGACCACACCGAGTTGCAGGCGCTGACCGGTGAGCTGGACTCCGAGCGCGGTTTCACGCAGGCGCTGCGGTCCCAGGCCCACGAGGCGGCGAACCGGCTGCACACCGTGGTGTCGCTGATCGAGCTGGGCCGGGTGGAGGAGGCGGTGGACTTCGCGACGGCGGAGCTGGAGCTGGCGCAGGTGCTGACCGACCGGGTGGTGGGGGCGGTGGAGGAGCCGGTGCTGGCGGCGCTGCTGCTCGGCAAGGCGGCCCAGGCGAACGAGCGGGGCGTGGAGCTGGTGCTCGCGGAGGACAGCCTGATCGACGACGGGGCGCTGCCGCCCTCACTGGCCCAGCGCGATCTGGTGACGATCCTGGGCAATCTGATCGACAACGCGGTGGAGGCGGCTTCGGAAGGCGCCGACGACGGATCGGGCGACGGTCCCGCGACGGTGCCGGCGCCCCGGGCGCCCGGAGGCCAGGCAGGGCGGGCCCGAGTCACCGTGACCGCGCTCGCCGACGAGCGGGAGTTGCTGCTGCGGGTCACGGACACGGGCGCGGGCATCGGCCCGGAGGCGGCGGACGAGGTGTTCCGGCGCGGCTGGTCGACGCACGGGGCGGGGCGCGGGCTCGGTCTGGCGCTGGTGCGGCAGGCGGCGTGCCGCAACGGGGGCACGGTGCAGCTCGACGCGGGTCCGGACGGCGGCGCGCGGTTCACCGTACGGCTGCCGCTTCCGGCCCGGCCGCCGGCGGGTTCGCGGCCCACGCCCGGGTCCGCGCACACGCCCGGGTCCGCGCACGAGGAGGTCACGTCATGATCCGGGTCCTGGTGGTGGAGGACGATCCGGTGGCCGCCGACGCCCACCAGATGTACGTCGAGCGGGTGGAGGGCTTCACGGTCACGGCGGTGGCGCACACCCGGGCGGCGGCGGTGCGGGCGCTGGAGAGGACGCCGGTGGATCTGCTGCTGCTCGACCTCTATCTGCCCGACGGGCACGGACTCGGGCTGCTGCGCTCGCTGCGCGCCTCCGGCCACGGGGCGGACGTGATCGCGGTGACCTCGGCGCGGGATCTCGCGGTGGTGCGCGAGGGGGTGTCGCTCGGCGTCGTGCAGTACGTGCTGAAGCCGTTCACGTACCCCACGCTGCGGGACCGGCTGGTGCGGTACGCGGAGTTCCGGGCCGCCGCCGGGGAGGCGAGCGGGCAGGAAGAGGTGGACCGGGCGCTGGGCGCGTTGCGGGTCGCGCATCCGGCCGCGCTGCCCAAGGGGCTCAGCGGCCCGACGCTGGAGGCCGTGACCCGGGTGCTGAAGGAGTCGCCGGAAGGGGTGACGGCGGCGGCCGCCGGGGAGCGGCTGGGCATGTCGCGGATCACGGCCCGGCGGTATCTGGAGCACCTGGTGACCGTCGGCAGCGCCGCGAGGCGTCCGCATTATGGGCAGGTCGGCCGACCGGAACTGCACTACCGCTGGCTGGCCTCGGGACGCTGACCGGCCGCGGCCGGAGCGGCCGACAAGCGCTTGCCGGTCGGTTTCCCGGCCGGGGCGCGCCTCTGCGGAGGAGCAAAAGAAAGCGCTGGTGGGACGCTGTTCACGTACCGCCCGCCCGGTTCGTGGCTGGAGGTTCCTACGAAGCGTGATCTGTGGGGAACCTACCGTAGCCAGGGCGCACATGGACTTCTACGGTGGGCCCGTGCACCCCACCCCGCCGTTCAACGCCCCCGCCGCGCGCCGTCTCCGCGAGGCTCTGGGGATGGCTCCCGGCCATGTCGCCTACGGGCTAGCCGCCCAGTACGGACTCCGGATCAGCGCAGAGACCGTCATCGCCTGGGAGCGCGGCCTCGCGACGCCCGGGGAGCGTGAGCTGACCGCCCTCGCCGGCGTCCTCTGGTGCGCTCCCGGGGAACTGCTGGCAGCCGCCGCCACACTGCGCGAGCACCGGATGACCCGGGAACTGACCGTGGACGACCTGGCCCGGCTGCTGGGGATGACGGGCGCCTCGTACCTGCGGATGGAGGAGTCGGGGCGCTGGCGGGGCAACGAGAAGCAGTCGGCGGCCCTGTGCCGGGCGCTGGAGCTGACGGCCGCGCAGTTCCTGACGGCGACGGGCCGCGACGCGGAGCTGGCGGAGCTGCTGAGCAGCGCGGTCACCACGCGCTGGCAGGCGTACGTCCGCCCGGTCGCCAAGATCGTCCCGCTGGACCGGGCGCTGATCCAGGACGTGCTGGAGCGGCTGCACGCCGACTACCAGGCCCTGATGGTCTCCACGCTGAGCTGGAGCAGCACCGGCCAGGAACGCGCCGGGTCGACGGGCGACGCGGGCCGGGCGTTCCTGTCCCGGGTGGTGGACCAGTTCTGGCGGACCGCCGGGGTGTGACCCCGCACGGGCCGCCCGTGCGGCCCGTGCGGCCCGTGCGGTTGCGGAGGGCCTGCCGCTGCAGGGAGCACGACGGCCGGAAGGGCGGCTAGAAGACCGACTCGGCCTCGTACATCCGCTCGGCGGGGACCCTCTTCAGCTGGGTGACGGCGTCGGCGAGCGGGACCATGGCGATGTCGTTGCCGCGCAGGGCGGTCATCCGGCCGAAGTCGCCGCGGTGCACGGCCTCCACGGCGTTCCAGCCGAAGCGGGTGGCGAGCACCCGGTCGTACGCGGTCGGCGTGCCGCCGCGCTGGACATGGCCGAGAATCACCGGCCGGGCCTCCTTGCCGAGCCGGGTCTCCAGCTCGATGGCCAGGCGGTTGCCGATGCCCTGGAAGCGCTCGTGGCCGTACTGGTCGATCTCGCCCTTGGCGTACGGCATGGAGCCCTCCGCCGGGTGCGCGCCCTCGGCGACGCAGACGACGGCGAACTTCTTGCCGCGCGCGAACCGCTCCTCGACCATCTTGACCAGGTCGTCGACCTGGAAGGGGCGCTCGGGCAGGCAGATGCCGTGGGCGCCGCCGGCCATCCCGGACTCCAGCGCGATCCAGCCCGCGTGCCGGCCCATGACCTCGACGACCATCACGCGCTGGTGGGACTCGGCGGTGGTCTTGAGACGGTCTATGGCCTCGGTGGCGACGCCCACCGCCGTGTCGAACCCGAAGGTCCGGTCGGTGGAGGAGATGTCGTTGTCGATGGTCTTCGGGACGCCGACGACCGGCATGCCCGCGTCGGAGAGCATGCGGGCCGCGGTGAGCGTGCCCTCGCCGCCGATCGGGATGAGCGCGTCGATGCCGTAGCGGCGGGACAGCTCCTCGCAGTTCTCGGCGGCCTCGCGCAGCCGGTCGCGCTCCAGGCGGGCCGAGCCGAGGATGGTGCCGCCGCGGGCGAGGATGCCGCTGACCGCGTTGAGGTCGAGGGGGCGGAAGTGGCCGTCGAGCAGCCCCTTGAAGCCGTCCTCGAAGCCGATGACCTCGTCGCCGTGGCCGACCACGGCCCGGTGGACGACCGACCGGATCACTGCGTTCAGGCCGGGGCAGTCGCCGCCCGCGGTGAGAATTCCGATGCGCATCGAGGTGTGTCTCCTGCTCGCTAGTCGCGCTTTTCCGGGAGACCGACCGTGGCGGCCCCCGTGCCCTGAACCAGGACGATTGTCCCACGCCCGGCGCGGACCCCGCGCTTTCGGCCGGGTCCAGGGGGTAGGAGGCCCTCTCGGACGGGGGCGCGCGTCGCCGCCGGGGCGATACCTCCGGCGGGCGGCATAGCGGCCCCCGCAGGTATCGTCAAGAGGCAATGCAGGCCAATGCCGCACCCGGCGGATCACCGGGCTGGCACGGGGGCATCACCGCACGGCGGGCGGACCACGGGCCGCGGCACCGAACACGAGGACGGGAGAGCACGCGTGGCGCGCAGCGTGTACGTGACCGGGATCGACCGGGGGGACGGCCGGCAGGTCGTCGAGCTGGGAGTCATGGAGCTTCTGACGCGTCAGGTGGACCGGGTCGGCGTGTTCCGACCGCTGGTCCACGACGGACCCGACCGGCTCTACGAGCTGCTCCGGGCCCGCTACCGGCTCTCCCAGAGCCCGGCCTCCGTCTACGGCCTGGACTACCACGAGGCCTCCGCCGTGCAGGCGGAGAAGGGCACGGACGAGCTGGTCTCCCGGCTCGTCGAGCGCTTCCACCAGGTGGCCCGCGACTACGAGGTGGTCCTGGTCCTGGGCAGCGACTTCGCCGCCACCCAGCTCCCCGACGAGCTGGCGCTGAACGCCCGGCTGGCCAACGAGTTCGGGGCGTCGGTGATCGCCGTGGTCGGGGGCAAGGGGCAGAACGCGGAGTCCGTCCGCGCCGAGACCCGTAACGCGTACCGCGCCTACGCGGGCCTCGGCTGCGACGTGCTGGCCATGGTGGTGAACCGGGTCGCCGCCGAGGACCGCGAGACGATCGCGGAGCGGCTCGCGGCACGGCTGCCGGTGCCCGTCTCCGTCCTGCCGGACGACCCGGCGCTCTCCGCGCCCACCGTCGCCCAGATCACCGCGGCGCTGGACGGCACGGTGCTGCTCGGCGACGACTCGGGGCTCGCGCGCGACGCGCTGGACTTCGTGTTCGGCGGGGCCATGCTGCCGAACCTGCTGAACGCGCTGACCCCCGGCTGTCTGGTGGTCACCCCCGGGGACCGGGCGGACCTGGTGGTGGGTTCGCTGGCCGCGCACAGCGCGGGCACCCCGCCCATCGCGGGCGTGCTGCTGACCCTGAACGAGCGCCCGGGCGAGGAGATACTCACGCTGGCCGCCCGGCTCGCACCGGGGACCCCGGTCGTGTCGGTGGCCGGCGGATCCTTCCCCACCGCCGGGGAACTCTTCGCCCTCGAAGGGAAGTTGAACGCGGCGACGCCCCGCAAGGCGGAGACCGCCCTCGGCCTGTTCGAGCGCCACGTCGACACCGCCGCCCTCCTCGACCGGATCTCGGTGGCCCGCAGCGGACGCGTCACGCCGATGATGTTCGAACACGAGCTGCTGGAGCAGGCCCGCTCCGACCGCAAGCGCGTGGTGCTGCCGGAAGGCGCCGAGGAGCGGGTGCTGCGCGCCGCCGACGTACTGCTGCGCCGGGACGTCTGCGACCTCACGCTGCTCGGCGACGTGGACGTGATCCGCAAGAAGGCCGCCGACCTCGGCATCGACCTCGCGGACACCCAGCTGATCGACCCGCACACCTCGGAGCTGCGGGGGGCCTTCGCCGAGCGGTACGCCGAACTGCGCGCGCACCGCGGGGTGACGGTGGAGCTGGCGCACGACGTGGTGGCGGACGTGAACTACTTCGGCACGCTGATGGTGCGGGAGGGTCTCGCCGACGGGATGGTGTCCGGGTCGGTGCACTCCACGGCGGCCACGATCCGCCCGGCCTTCGAGATCATCAAGACGAAGCCCGACGCCAGGATCGTGTCGTCCGTCTTCTTCATGTGCCTGGCCGACAAGGTCCTCGTGTACGGCGACTGCGCCGTCAACCCGGACCCGGACGCGGAGCAGCTCGCGGACATCGCGGTGCAGTCGGCGGTGACCGCGGCCCGGTTCGGCGTGGAGCCCCGGATCGCGATGCTGTCGTACTCCACCGGGACCTCCGGCTCCGGCGCGGACGTCGACAAGGTGCGCGAGGCCACCGAGCGGGTGCGTGCGGAGCGGCCCGAGCTGCGGGTGGAGGGGCCGATCCAGTACGACGCGGCGGTCGAGCCGTCCGTCGCGGCGACGAAACTCCCCGGCTCCGAGGTGGCGGGCCAGGCCACCGTGCTGATCTTCCCGGACCTGAACACCGGCAACAACACCTACAAGGCCGTGCAGCGCTCGGCGGGCGCGGTGGCGGTCGGCCCGGTGCTCCAGGGCCTGCGCAAGCCGGTCAACGACCTGTCGCGCGGCGCACTCGTCCAGGACATCGTCAACACCGTGGCGATCACCGCGATCCAGGCGCAGGGCGAGGAGCGCCCCGCATGACGACACCCACTCCCCCGGCCACTGACTCCGGAAACGAAAGCACGGCAGCCCCTGTGGAACCGCACCGCGTCCTCGTCCTCAACTCCGGCTCGTCGTCGGTCAAGTACCAGCTCCTCGACATGCGCGACCGCTCCCGGCTGGCCTCGGGCCTGGTCGAGCGGATCGGCGAGGAGACCTCGCGCCTGGTGCACACGCCGCTGACCGGCGGTGTTACCGAGCCCCGCGAACGTACGGGCCGGATCGCGGACCACGACGCGGCGCTCAAGGCGGCGGCCGAGGAGCTGGCGGCGGACGGCCTCGGCCTCGACTCCCCCGAACTCGCCGCGATCGGGCACCGGGTGGTGCACGGCGGGCTGAGGTTCAGCGCGCCGACCGTGATCACCGACGAGGTGCTGAAGGAGATCGAGCGCCTCGTCCCGGTCGCACCGCTGCACAACCCGGCGAACATCACGGGCATCGTCACGGCGCGGGCCCTGCGGCCGGACCTGCCGCAGGTCGCGGTCTTCGACACGGCGTTCCACACGACGATGCCGGAGGCGGCAGCGCGGTACGCGATCGACGTGGAGACCGCCGACGCCCACCGCATCCGCCGCTACGGCTTCCACGGCACCTCGCACGCGTACGTCTCCCGGAAGACGGCCGAGCTGCTGGGCCGGGCCCCCGAGGACGTGAACGTCATCGTGCTGCACCTGGGCAACGGGGCGTCCGCGTCGGCGGTCGCGGGCGGGCGGTGCGTGGACACCTCCATGGGGCTGACGCCCTTGGAAGGGCTCGTGATGGGTACGCGCTCCGGGGACATCGATCCGGCGGTCACCTTCCACCTGAAGCGGGTGGCGGGCATGTCGGCCGACGACATCGACGTCCTGCTGAACAAGAAGAGCGGGCTGGTCGGGCTGTGCGGCGACAACGACATGCGGGTGATCCGCCGCCGGATCGACGAGGGTGACGAGCGGGCCGCGCTGGCCTTCGACATCTACGTCCACCGGCTGAAGAAGTACATCGGCGCCTACACGGCGGTGCTCGGCCGGGTGGACGCGGTGACGTTCACGGCGGGGGTCGGGGAGAACGCGGCCCCGGTGCGGGAAGCTGCCATCGCGGGCCTGGAGGAGCTGGGCATGGCGGTGGACGCCTCGCTCAACGCCGTACGGTCCGGAGAGCCGCGGCTGATCTCGCCGGAGTACGCCCGGGTGGCGGTCGCCGTGGTACCGACGGACGAGGAGCTGGAGATCGCCGACCAGACGTTCGCCCTCGTCGGCCGACCGTAGCCCGCGGGGATCGGAGGGGTCGACAACTGAGCACCCCCGCGCCCCTTTGTACCTTCCACCAGACGGAATATTCCGCAGCGAAACAAACCGATAGGATCCGCCTCATGCGCCGTTCCAAAATCGTCTGCACCCTCGGTCCCGCCGTCGACTCCCATGAGCAGCTCGTCGCTCTGATCGAGGCCGGCATGAGCGTGGCCCGTTTCAACTTCAGCCACGGTACCCACGAGGAACACCAGGGCCGTTACGACCGTGTCCGCAAGGCGGCCGCCGAGACCGGCCGCGCGGTGGGCGTGCTCGCCGACCTCCAGGGTCCCAAGATCCGGCTGGCGAAGTTCGCCGAGGGCCCGGTCGAGCTGGTCCGCGGGGACGAGTTCACCATCACCTCCGAGGACGTCCCCGGCGACAAGTCGATCTGCGGCACGACCTACAAGGGTCTGCCCGGCGACGTCGTCAAGGGCGACCCGATCCTGATCAACGACGGCAACGTCGAACTGAAGGTCGTCGCGGTCGAGGGCCCCCGGGTGAGGACCATCGTCATCGAGGGCGGTGTCATCTCCGACCACAAGGGCATCAACCTGCCCGGCGCGGCGGTCAACGTCCCCGCCCTGTCCGGGAAGGACGTCGATGACCTGCGCTTCGCGCTGCGGATGGGCTGCGACCTGGTCGCCCTCTCCTTCGTCCGGGACGCCGAGGACGTCAAGGACGTCCACAAGGTGATGGACGAGGAGGGCCGCCGGGCCCCCGTCATCGCCAAGGTGGAGAAGCCGCAGGCCGTCGAGCACATGGAGGGCGTCGTCGCGGCGTTCGACGGTGTGATGGTGGCCCGCGGCGACCTGGCCGTCGAGTACCCGCTGGAGAAGGTCCCGATGGTGCAGAAGCGCCTGGTGGAGCTGTGCCGGCGGAACGCCAAGCCGGTGATCGTGGCGACCCAGATGATGGAGTCGATGATCACCAACTCCCGGCCGACCCGCGCCGAGGCCTCGGACGTCGCCAACGCGATCCTGGACGGCGCGGACGCGGTCATGCTCTCCGCCGAGTCCTCGGTGGGCGCCTACCCGATCGAGACGGTCAAGACGATGGCGAAGATCGTCGTCGCGGCGGAGGAGGAGCTGCTCTCCAAGGGTCTCCAGCCGCTGGTCCCCGGCAAGAAGCCCCGTACGCAGGGCGGTTCGGTGGCCCGCGCCGCCTGCGAGATCGCGGACTTCCTGGACGGCAAGGCCCTGGTCGCCTTCACCCAGTCCGGCGACACCGCCCGCCGCCTCTCCCGCTACCGCACGGCCCAGCCGATCCTGGCCTTCACCACGGACGAGGCCACCCGCAACCAGCTCGCCCTGAGCTGGGGCGTCGAGTCGCACGTCGTCCCGCACGCGGACAACACCGACGCGATGGTCGACCTGGTCGACGCGGAGCTGCTGAAGCTGAACCGCTACAACGACGGCGACACGATGATCATCACCGCCGGCTCGCCCCCCGGCATCCCCGGCACCACCAACATGGTCCGGGTGCACCACCTGGGCGGCGGGCGGGACTGACGTACCCCGCACCGACAGGGCCGTGGGCCGTACTCCTGGTGAGGAGTACGGCCCACGGCCCTGTGCGGCTCCCGGCCGGGACCGGGGGGCGGGCGGCTGTCAGCCGTTGCCGCCGTCGAGGTAGTTCTTCAGCCCCGGAACGGTGAGCGTGCCGCCGAACTGGCCGGCCTGGACCACCTTCACCTTGGTGAAGAAGGCGAAGGGGACGTTCAGCGGCGGCGGGGTTTCCGGGCTGAAGGTGATCGGGATGAGACCGAAGAGGTTGCCCTTCAGCTCCTCGGTGTACATCGTCACCTCGCCGTCGCGGATCGTCGACGTGGATCCGGGCCGCGACTTCACATGGCCGGTCGTGCCCGCGGGGCCGACGGTCAGCTGGTGCAGGTCCTTGATGTCGATGGAACCGGCGGTGAACTTGAGCACCTTCTTGACGCTGCCGTCCGCCTTCTTCACCTCGACGATGCCGTGGTAGTCCAGGCCGTTGAGGGTGAGCAGCGTCGACTCCAGGATCCACGGGTCGGACGGGAGCAGCGGCATGCCGGGCTCCAGTTCGGCCGCGGCGAGCGCGTCCGGGTCGGGCTCGGGGCACGGGAAGCGGGGTTTGGCGCCATCCGGGATGGCCTCGTCCTTCTTGGGGTCGAGTCCCTTGACGTCCTCGTCGAGTTCCTCGACGTCCTTGCCCGCCCTCTCGGCCGCCTCGCGGATGGCGTCGGCCGTCTTGCCGGACGTCTCCCTCGCCTTGTCCGCCGCACTCCCGGCCGGGTCTTTCGGCTCGTCGGAAGGCTTCGGGGGCTCGGTCGTCGGGCTCGGGGACGGACCGGCCGGCTTCTCGGTCCCGGCCTCGTCGGCAGGCCCGTCGAAGAGGTCCTTGAGCGCGTCGCCGACCCCGAGCGGGTCCAGCGGGTTCTTCGACCGCGTGGGCGTCGGGGTCGCGGAGGGCGCCTCGGCGGGCGTCTCCCCGGCGGACCGCGCCGGCTTGCCGGCGTCCGCGTCGGGCTTCGCCCCGTCGGCGGAACCGCCGGCCGAGGGCGTCGGCGTGGCGGCGTCGTCGCCGGGCTTCGCGTCCTTGTCGGCCTCGTCCTTCGCCGTGGCCGACGGGGACGGGGTGGCCTCCGGCGACTCGGACTCGCTCGGCTCGTCGGACCGGGTGACGCACGGTCCGGGCGCGAACGGGATGTCGGCACGGTCGTCGGCCAGGGCCAGCTTGGGCGTCAGCCCCATGCCCACGAAGACCGCCGTCGGCATCGCGGCGAGGGCCAGGGCCTTCTTGCCGCTCGGCAGGTGCAGCTTGGTCAGCAGCGACTTCCTGGGGGCCGCGTGACGGGGGCCCGTGCGCTCGCGGAGGCCGTCGCCGGGGTGGGCGTTCATCTGCTGCCCGTCGTCACCCCGCACGATGCCTCCCGCCGTCGGCGTCGGCAGCCAGCTCGTAGCCGCCGCCCTGCTGCGGCACGGCCGCGGCGTGCGACTCGCCCGCGGAGCGCTCCTCCTCGGGGTGCTCGGCGAGCGGGGTCCCGTCGGCGTCCTCCGGCTTGCCCGGGGCCCAGGAAACGGACATGGCTCCGCCGACGAGGGCGAGGGCGAATCCGATGACGAAGCCGCCGATGTTGGCGACGGGGATGGAGATCAGCGCGAGCAGGATGGCCGCGACACCGGCGAAGACCCGCACGATGCTGTGGTACCACATCGTCAGACCGAGCGTGATCAGCAGGACCCCGATGATCAGGGATCCGGCGCCGGCCGTGGTGGACATGGCCAGCGTCATGTTGCCGAGCGTCATGCTGGCATACGGGAAGTAGGCGATGGGGATGCCACCGGCCATGGTGAACAGTCCGGCCCAGAACGGCCGGTGACCCCGCCAGGCGCGGAAGCGTCGCCGAATGACGCGGATGTAGTGCTCGTTCTGCCCTGTGGACTCGGGGCTCATGGAAAACAGCTCCCTGGAACCGGTACTGCCGTGAGATGGGGAGGGTGGGTGACCGGAAAGCCCGGAGAGGACGCTCCGGCCACCCCGGCCGGAGTGCTAGAAGCACTCCTTGACGCCCGTGTGCAGCTTCAGCTTCAGGTCGCTGAGTTTGAAGGTGCCGGCGGTGGTCGCCCACGCCGTCTGCTTCACCTTGGTCAGGACGGCCCGGTCGGCCCGCTGCGCGAAGCCCGCCTTGTTGGCCTCGGTACCGGGCTGGATGCCTATCCCGTTGGGCCGGTCCTTCTTCTTCAGCTCACCGGCCGCGACACCGATGTCGATGTTCTCGAAATCGGCGTCGGCGTCCAGCTGGGCGACATCCAGGTAGAGGTTGGTGGCCTCGACCGGCCGGTCCGGGTCGGTGCCCGCCGTCAGCTCAAGGCTGACGCTCTTGCCGATGAAGGGGACCTTCGGCGTGACCACCGACTGGCACATGTTGGTGATCGTGGCACTGCTGAAGCCCGACACCGCGACCGGGTGCGCGGCCTTCCTGCCCTTGAGGTCCTTGCCGACCGCGACACTGCCGTACTGGACGAAGTCGTGGCCGTCCAGCTTGTCGGTGCTGACCTTGAAGCTCTGCCCGGACACACTGAACGACGCGGCGAGCGCGCCCTGTGCGAGGCCGACGCCCACCGCCGCCGTGGCGACGACGCTCGGCACCATGACCAGTGCGAACCGCTTCCATCTCGTCCCACCGCGAACCTGGGAACTCATACTTGCTCCTTCTTCTCGGACGTACATCTCCGGTCCGGGCGTCGTGCCCGTCCTGGGATGGGAGAAGTGCTACGTCCTCGGGAAGGAGAGCGCCCGCGCTCGGAGACGTGTCCCGCATCCGATCCACCGGCGTTCACCCCCGAGCGACAACCACTGGCCGCGCTGTCCGCGCGGCCGGTCGGACAGGCCCCGCCCGTGGGCGGGAACCCCCCTGTCCGCGGTCGGCGCCACTGCCGCCGACCACTCGGTGGGGACCCAACAACCCCCCGGGCACCGGCTGGAGACCGGGCTGAGGGTATGGGACCGAGCGTGGCCGATCGTGGTGCATTCACGGCCGTGACACAAGGGGGATCATTACTGGCTAGTAACGGCCCGACAACCACAGGACGACAGCGCGGCATCACGCGGCGACACAGGGTGGCACGAAAGGGACATCCGAATGGCGGGAAACTTCATGGAAACAGGACAGAATCACCGACTCGCCTTACTGCGAGTAACAGCTTGCATCTTTGTCAAGATTTGGTAAAGCGCGGCCTTCCCGCGTTGTTCTTTGGCGTCAGGACGGCAAAACGGCCGCGCCGCCCGGGGGCGGTGCGGCCGTCTTGTCACATCGGAACAACCGGGCGCGTCCGGAGCGGACGGCAAGCCCGGTGCCTCGCGTCCGGATCAGAACAGGACGCGCGCCAGCGCGGTACGCGCGGCGGTGACCCTGGGGTCCTCCGGACCGATCACCTCGAACAGTTCGAGGAGCCGCAGCCGGGCGGCGTCGCGGTCGTCGCCCGCGGTGCGGCGGACCGCTTCGACGAGCCGGCCGAAGGCGTCCTCGACATGCCCGCCGACCAGGTCGAGGTCGGCGGCGGCCAGCTGGGCGTTCACATCACCCGGACGGTCCGCGGCTTCCTTGCGGACCGCCTGCGGGTCCAGGCCCTGGACGCGGCCGAGCAACTCCGCCTGGGCCAGGCCCAGCTTGGCCTCCGGGTTGCCGGGGTCGTCCGCCAGGACGTTCTTGTACGCCTGGACCGCGCCACCGAAGTCATTGGCGTCGAGGGCGGACGCGGCGGCCTCCAGCACGGCGTCGTACGGGCCGGCCGGCATCTCGGCCGGAACCGCGTCCGCCGGGGCGGCGTTCGGGTCGACGGCGATGCCGGTCAGCCCGAAGCGTTCCTCGCCGACCTGGATCAGCTGGTCCAGCGTCTCGCGGATCTGGGCCTCGGGGGCCGCGCCCTGGAAGAGCGGGAGGGCCTGCCCGGCGACGACGGCGAAGACCGCCGGGATGCCCTGGATCCCGAACTGCTGCATCAGCATCTGGTTCGCGTCGACATCGACCTTGGCCAGCAGGAAGCGGCCGTTGTACTCGACGGCCAGGCGCTCCAGCAGGGGGCCCAGCTGCTTGCACGGCTCGCACCACTCGGCCCAGAAGTCGATGACGACGGGGACTTCGGCGGAGCGCTGGAGGACATCGCGCTCGAATCCGGCTTCATCGACGTCGATCACCAGGGCGGTGGGCGCGACGGCTGCGGTGCCCCCGGTACGGGCGGCCTCCGCGCGGGCCTGCTCCGCCTTGGCCTTGGCCTCACCGGCCGCCTTGACAGCGGCGAGGTCGACAACGCCGCTCATGGACATGTTCCTAGGCTGCATGCGTACATCCTCCCCCCTGAGCACACCGTTCCGGAAAGCGAGTGCGAGAACCGGCCCGGCCCGGACGCCCCCACCGGCGTGCGGGGGCGGACGGGACGAGGCGGCCCCGGCTCCCCGGAGCGCCCGTGGGCCCGGAGAAACCGGTCGGGCCCCTGAAAGACCCTGGCTGGAACTGACCGGATCCCGAAGGGCCCGGGTGGACCTTCCGGATCCCCATCCGGCCGGTCCGTGCGGCTCCGGGTCCCCACCCGGCGCCTGGGATCCCCGTGGGGACCCCGGTGGCTGTCGCTCGTTCGTTCCGTGGCGCAGGGGGCGATCCGGCCGCCTTCCTTACGCTACGACCCGTAGCGTAACTGCCGATCACCCCGCCCGGACAGGTGATCCCGGTGATCTGTCTCACGGGCACCGGAGTACAACCGTCTCCCCTACCGGCCGGTATGGTCGCCGCATCATGAGCGACAGCGACCCCCGAGCCACCCGAACAGGACGTCCGCGGAGCACCGCGGCCGATGCCGCGATCCTCGAAGCGACGCGGGCGTCCCTGGTCGATCTCGGCTGGTCGAAGCTGACGATGGGCGATGTGGCGACCCGGGCCGGTGTGGCGAAGACGACCCTCTACCGGCGCTGGGCGGGCAAGAACGAACTGGTCGTGGACGCGGTCGCCGTCCTCTTCGACGAACTGGAGCTGCCCGACCGGGGCAGCCTGGCCGCCGACGTACAGGGCGTCGTGCTCCAGTTCGCCGCCTTGCTGGAGCGGCCGGAGGCCCGTACGGCGCTGATGGCGGTGGTCGCCGAGTCCACCCGCGACGACTCGTTGCGCCTGAGGATCCGCTCGGCGATCGTCGACCGGCAGAAGCGGTTGGTGCTGCTGGGCCGGGAACGCGCCCAGGCCCGCGGCGAGCTGCGCTACGAGGACGACTCCTCGACCGCCGCCCGCAACGCGGACCTGATCTTCGACGTGATCGCCGGAGCCGTGGTGCACCGCACTCTGGTGAGTGCGGAGCCGGTGGACTCCGCGTGGGCGAGCGGCTTCACCTCGCTGCTCCTGCTGGGGCTGGCGGGCGCGCAGGCCGGATAGCGGGCTTCAGAACCCCGGCGGCTCCGTGTAGGTGCCCCACTCCTCGCGCAGCACCCCGCAGATCTCGCCGAGCGTGGCCTCGGCCCGTACCGCGTCCAGCATCGGCACGATCATGTTCGAGCCGTCGCGGGCGGAGGCAAGCATCGCGTCGAGGGCGGCGGTCACCTTGGCGTCGTCGCGGGCCGCCTTGCGGTCCGCGAGCTGGCTGACCTGATCGCGCTCGACCTCGTGGCTGACCCGGAGGATCTCCAGGTCGCCGGTGACCGAGCCGTGGTGGACGTTGACGCCGACGACCCGCTTGTCGCCCTTCTCCAGGGCCCGCTGGTACTGGAACGCGGACTCGGCGATCTCGCCGGTGAACCAGCCGTCCTCGATGCCGCGCAGGATGCCGGAGGTCATCGGTCCGATGGGGTGCTGCCCGTCGGGGTGGGCCCGGGTGCCGCGCTCCCTGATCTGGTCGAAGATCTTCTCGGCCTCGGCCTCGATCCGGTCGGTGAGCTGCTCGACGTACCAGGAACCGCCCAGCGGGTCGGCCACGTTGGCGACGCCGGTCTCCTCCATCAGCACCTGCTGGGTGCGCAGGGCGATCTCGGCGGCCTGCTCGGAGGGGAGTGCGAGGGTCTCGTCGAGGGCGTTGGTGTGGAGTGAGTTGGTGCCGCCGAGCACGGCGGAGAGCGCCTCGACGGCGGTGCGCACCACGTTGTTGTACGGCTGCTGAGCGGTGAGCGAGACGCCGGCGGTCTGGGTGTGGAAACGGAGCCACTGCGCCTTGTCGGTCTTGGCGCCGTACGTCTCCTTCATCCAGCGGGCCCAGATGCGGCGGGCGGCGCGGAACTTGGCGATCTCCTCGAAGAAGTCCAGGTGCGCGTCGAAGAAGAAGGAGAGCCCGGAGGCGAAGGCGTCGACGTCCAGGCCGCGCGAGAGGCCCAGTTCCACGTAGCCGAAGCCGTCCGCCAGGGTGTACGCCAGCTCCTGCGCGGCCGTCGCCCCGGCCTCGCGGATGTGGTAGCCGGAGACGGAGAGCGGCTTGTAGGCGGGGATGTCGCGGGCGCAGTGCTCCATCAGGTCGCCGATGAGGCGCAGGTGGGGCTCGGGCTGGAAGAGCCACTCCTTCTGCGCGATGTACTCCTTGAAGATGTCGGTCTGGAGGGTGCCGTTGAGCACGCCCGGGTCGACGCCCTGACGCTCGGCGGCGACCAGGTACATGCAGAAGACGGGCACGGCCGGGCCGCTGATCGTCATCGAGGTGGTGACGTCGCCGAGGGGGATGTCCCCGAAGAGGACCTCCATGTCGGCTGCGGAGTCGATGGCGACCCCGCAGTGGCCGACCTCGCCGAGCGAGCGCGGGTCGTCGGAGTCCCGGCCCATCAGCGTCGGCATGTCGAAGGCGACGCTGAGGCCGCCGCCGCCCGCCGCGAGGATCATCTTGTAGCGCTCGTTGGTCTGCTGGGCGTTGCCGAAGCCTGCGAACTGGCGGATCGTCCAGGTGCGGCCCCGGTAGCCGGTGGGGTGCAGCCCGCGCGTGAAGGGGTACTCCCCCGGCCAGCCGATCCGCTCGAATCCCTCGTACGTGTCGCCGGGGCGGGGCCCGTACGCGGGCTCGACCGGGTCCCCGGAGAGCGTGGTGAAGTCCGCGTCACGCTTGCGGGCCTTGTCGTAACGAGCCTGCCAGCGGAGGCGGCCTTCTTCGATCGCGTCAGCGTCCATACCCCCGAATTTACTAGGACGTCCTAGTAAATGTCGATGGCAAACCGCCCGGCGCTTTTCGCGCGGGGCGGTTCGGGGTGGTCCGACAGCCTCTCAGGCCTTGGCGGTCACCGGTGCGGGGTCGGTGACCAGGGCGCGGGCCTCGCGGGTGACCTTCGGTTCGACGAAGAACGAGGCGAAGGGGATGCAGCCGGCGGCCAGCACCCACAGGAGCTTGCCGAAGGGCCACTTCGCCTTGGAGCCGAGATCGAACGCGAAGACGACGTAGACGATGAACAGCACGCCGTGGATCTGCGAGATCAGCATGGTGTCGCCGGTCTCGAAGCCGTACTTCGCGATGATCGCCACGGTGAAGACGAGCAGCCAGATGGCGGTGACGTAGGCCATCACCCGGTAGCGGGTGAGCACGTTCTGTTTCATGGCTACGAGCGTAACGGGACGACCGGCGCGATCTTCGCGCGGCCCCGGCCTCACCGGAGGCCCGCGTTCACTTCTCCTCGAAGTCCTGGGCCGCCACCCGGAGCGGACGCAGCATGGCGAAGATCTCGGCGCACTCCTCGGAGTCGTACACCCCGAGCCCGAAGTCGATCGCGACCAGGTCCCGGGTGGCCGCCTCGACGACATCGCGGCCCTTGTCGGTGATGGACGCCAGCGTTCCGCGGCCGTCGTCGGGGTTCGGCCGCTTCCCGACGAGACCGGACCTGACCAGCCGGTCCACGGTGTTGGTGACCGAGGTGGGATGCACCATCAGCCGCTCCCCGATCTTGGACATCGGCAGCTCACCGGCCTTGGAGAAGGCGAGCAGCACCAGCGCCTCGTACCGGGCGAAGGTCAGCCCGTACGGCTTGACGACGGCGTCGACCTCGGCGAGCAGGATCTGCTGGGCCCGCATGATCGAGGTGATCGCCCCCATCGAGGGCACGGGTCCCCAGCGCTGCTGCCAGAGCTCGTCGGCGCGGGCGATCGGATCGAAGGGAAGACTGAGCGGCTTCGGCACGGCATCGACCTTACCGACTGGTCACATGCCGGTCAGCCCTGTCTCGTCCTTCGGTATCGGACATCCGTCCGTGGGCTGTCCTGCGGACCTCGGCGACCAGAAGGAGCGTGCAGACGGTACCGATGATTCCGGATCCGGCGACCACCTGGTGCACGGGGAAGAACTCGGCCGCGAGCCCCGCGAGCGCCATCCCGAACCCCTGGACGGTCATCAGCCCGGCGGTGAGCAGCGTCATGGCACGGCCGCGCAGTTCCTGGGGAACGGCGTCGACGAACCACTGGTCGAGCCCGATCACGTAGGCGGCGCCCGCGCCGGCCAGGGCGAGGGCCGCCAGGGCGAGCGGCAGCCCGGGGCGGACCACGTACACGAGGAGCGGGAGAAGGCCGACGGCGGCGACCGGCAGGACGATCCGGGAGCGGTTTCGGGGGCTGAGCGCGGCGCCCACGAACAGCTCGGCCCCGACGTGCCCGGCGGCCATCGCGCAGAGCAGCAGCCCGAGCGCGGCGGGCGGGGCCCCGATCGCGTCGGCGTACGGGGCGGCGAGCGCCTCCGGGGCCACCACGAACATCGCGGGCAGCCAGAACAGCAGCAGCAGCGCCCGGATACGGCGGTCGCCCAGCACCAGACGGGCCCCGGAGAGCGACTCCTCGAGGAGGTTTCCACCGCCGCCACCGGCGCCGGCACGGGCGGGGCGGTCGCGGGTCCCGAAGCGGAGCAGCGCGGCCGAGCACAGGAAGGTCACCACGGTGACGGTGATCGCACCGCGCGGGGACAGCACGGTGAGCAGCGCCCCACCGGCGCCGAACCCGATGAGCATCGCGCTCTGCGAGACGATCCGCAGCAGCGAACGGCCCAGTACGTAGAGGTCGCCCTCGCCGAGGATGTCGGTGAGGGCCGCCATCCGGGTGCCGGTGAAGACGGGCGCGATGGCGGCGACCAGGCAGCGCAGGGCGAGGAGTCCGGCGACCGGGGTGGCGGGCGCCAGCATCACGGCGACACAGGCCGCGCAGAGCAGGTCGCAGACGACCAGGACGCGGCGGGCCGGGTAGCGGTCGGCGACCCCCGCGAACAGCGCCCCTCCGATCATGTACGGCAGCAGCCCCAGCGCGAACGTCAGTGCGCTGAGCAGCGGGGAGCCGGTGAGGTCGTAGACGAGCACGGTGAGCGCCAGCTCACTGATCACGACGCCGAGCAGCGAGAGCAGGTGCGCGGCGAAGACGGCCCGGAACTCGGCGACGGCGAAGACGGCCCGGTAGCCGCGCGGGGCGTCGGCGGGGCCCCTGGGGGCGGCGGGCTCCCGGAGCGTGGGCCCGGGGCCCGGGTCAGGGCGGGCGGCACGCTCCGGGGGCGGAGCCGGGACCGGTGCCGCCGGGGCGGGCGGGGTACGGGGTGTGTCCGCCGGGGCGGGTCTTTCGGTCGGCATGGGGCGAGCCTGCGGCCCGAACGCGGCCGATCCTAGACTTTCGGCTGGAGCCGAATGTCCCGGCCGCGACGCGAGGGAGAGGCATGCCGTTCCAGCTGCACTTCGGCGAGAGCGATCTGCTGCGCTGCCGGTTCGCGCTGTCACCGCTGTTCGAGACCCAGGAAGCGGTGCGCACCCTGCACCGCACCGGCCGCCACGGCTACCACCTGCCGTGGCTCCGCCGGATCCGGGAGGCGTCCGGGGCGCTGGACCTGGAGCCGCTGTGGCTGCTGATGCCGACCGTCGGCCACAACCCGGACTTCATCTGCCCGCCGCCGATCGGGCCGCTCGCGACGTTCGAGGAGGAGATCGCGGCCGTCCGCGCGGTCGATCCGGAGGTGGCGCGGGCCGATATGGCGCTGGCCCTGGCGGACCGGCCCGGCGGGACCGCGTCGGCGACGGGCCGGCGGCTGCTGGCCGATCCGGCGCGGGCCGTGCGCGAGCTCGCCGACCTGCTGGAGCGGGCCTGGGAGGCGCTGATCGAGCCGTACTGGCCCCGGCTGCGGGCGTTGCTGGAGGCCGACATCGCCTACCACTCCCGGCGGCTCGCGGAGAGCGGCCTCGAACAGCTGCTGGGCGAGGTGAGCCCCCGGCTGAGCTGGAACGGCTCGACGCTCACCGTGGCCGGGACCCAGGGCGACCACGAGCGGGTGCTGGGCGGGCAGGGGCTGGTCCTGATGCCGAGCGTCTTCGTCTGGCCGGAGGTGGTGGGCGGCCACGAGGAGCCGTGGCGACCGGGGCTGATCTACCCGGCGCGCGGCATCGGCGGGCTGTGGAGCGAGTCCGGAGACCGGACCCCGGAGACGCTCGCCCGGCTGCTCGGCCGGGTCCGGGCCGACGTGCTGTGCGCGCTGGACGAACCGGCCGGGACGAGCGCGCTGGCGCACCGGCTGGGCCTCGCCCCCTCGTCCGTGTCGGCCCATCTCTCCGTGCTGCGCGGGGCCGGGCTGCTGACCTCGCGGCGCTACGGACA
The DNA here is from genome assembly GCF_044333295.1 of Streptomyces sp. NPDC021019. NCBI lineage: Bacteria > Bacillati > Actinomycetota > Actinomycetes > Kitasatosporales > Streptomycetaceae > Streptomyces > Streptomyces sp. NPDC021019. The sequence continues at coordinate 1,976,452 of NZ_JBIRQR010000001.1, read as the reverse complement.
CCAGGTGCTGTACGAACGCACTCCGCTGGGGATCGCGCTGGCCGCCTCGGACTGACGCGCGCCGGGCCACAGGAGTCACGGACGGTGTCGCGCCACCACTCTCCGTGACCGCTATGTCACGATGGCCCACGCTCCCTGTGTTCCGTGTCCGTGAGTCATCACCGTCCGAGGGGTCTGGATGTCCGGCCGCAGAATCGTCCCCCGCGCTCTCCCCCGTACCGCCCCCGTCCTGGCCGCCCTCACCCTGGCGACCGTTCTCACCGCGGGCTGCTCGACACCGGAACCGCGCGTCACCGGCACCGCCGACGCGGCGGACGAACTCGTCCGGGGAGAGCCCGCCCCGAGCGCGGCCTCCCCGTACTGGGTCGACCCGAACAGCGACGCGGCCCGCCAGGTGCGCGCCTGGGAGAAGGAGGGGCGCGAGGCGGAGGCGAAGATCCTGCGGCGGATCTCCGGCCGGCCGGTGGCCGACTGGCCCGCGTGGGACGACCCGGCACCCGGCATCCGGGCCGCCGCGAAGTCCGCCGCCCGCACGAAGAAGACCATCCTGCTGGTGGCGTACAACATCCCGCACCGCGACTGCGGGCTCTACTCCGCGGGCGGCGCGAAGGACGCGGACTCCTACCGTTCCTGGATCGGGGAGTTCGCCGACGCCATCGGGGACGCGCCCGCCACCGTGATCCTGGAGCCGGACGCCCTCCCCCACATCACGGACGGCTGCACCCCGCCCGAGCACCACGCCGAGCGCTACCAGCTCCTCTCCGAGGCGGTGGACACGCTCAAGGCCCTGCCGAACACCCAGGTCTACCTCGACGCGGGCAACCCGGACTGGATCGACGAGCCGGCCAAGATGGCGCAGCCGCTGCGGCAGGCCGGCATCGACCGGGCCGACGGCTTCTCCCTGAACGTCTCCAACTTCCAGTCGAACGAGAGCGTGAAGACGTACGCGAAGCGGCTCTCCGACGCCGTGGGCGGCTCGCACTTCGTGATCGACACCAGCCGCAACGGCAACGGCCCCCTGTCCGGGGGCCGCGAGGAGGCCTGGTGCAATCCGCCCGGCCGGGGACTCGGCACGCCGCCGACCACCGACACCGGCGACGACCGGCTCGACGCCTATCTGTGGATCAAACGGCCGGGCGACTCCGACGGCACCTGCCGGGGCGGCCCGCCGGCCGGCGACTGGTGGCCGGAGTACGCGCTCGGCCTGGCGAGGCGCGCCGCCTCCTGAGCCGGTCGCGGCGCGCCCCCGGGGTCAGGCGACCTTGACCCACTTCGCCTCGGAGGGCACGCCGTCGGTGTCCGTGACGAAGAGCATGTACCAGCCGGGCGGCACCAGCGTGGGGTCGTCCGGCACGGTCACGCTCACCTTGCCGTCGCCCTTCTTCAGGCCCAGTTCGATGGAGCGCTGCTCCACGTCGGTGGTGTGGGTGACGGCGCTCGGCCGCATCAGCCGGGCGGTGGCGATCCGGTCGGCGTCGGCGCTCTCGTACGTGACCGTCGCGCCGCGCTCGGCGTTCTCGGGGCCGTTCCCGATCTCCGGGCGCTTGTCCTTGCCGCGGTGCAGGGCCGGCGGGGTGTAGACCTCCATGCGCTGCTCGAACTTGCCGAGCTTGGTGTTGTCCTTGTCGCCGTAGAGCGAGTCGGAGCCGAAGGTCGCCACCCGCCCGTCGGGCAGCAGCAGCGCCTCGGAGTGGTAGTTGCGCCCCACCGTCGGCTCGGCCGCCTCCTTGAAGGTGTTGGTCTTCGGGTCGTAGGACTGCGCCTTCAGGATGTTGCTCGCCCCGCGGCCCCGGTAGTCCTCGGATCCGCCGCTGGTGAAGACGGTGTCGTCGGGCATGATCACGCTGTTCAGATAGCGCGTGCCCTGCGGCAGGTCGGGGCCCGGCTCGAAGGCCGGGTTCTCCTGCTTGAGGTCGATGACCGCCGTGCGGGCGGTGGACTTCTTCGACTCGCCGACCCCGCCGCCGCCGAGCACCATCACCTTCTGGTCCTGCACGGGCGGCAGCAGCAGCGAGGCGGCCGTCTCCAGCTGGTCGGTGTCGGTCAGTCCGGGCACCTTGGTGAAGGTGTTCTTCTTGATGTCCCAGATGCCGGGCTCGCGCCCCTTGTCCGCCGGGCCGTAACCGGCGTTGGCGCCCGGGTAGAAGAGCTTGCCGCCCTTGGTCAGGAAGAGCGCCGGGTAGGTCGGGAAGTACTGGAAGGGGCCTTCGGACCACTTCTTCGTCTTCGGGTCGTAGACCTCGTTGTCGCCCGGGAGGATGGCGCCGACGTCGTCGAGGCCGGAGACGGAGAGCACCCGGCCGTCCTCGAGCCCGACGAGCGTCGGATACCAGCGGGCCTCCTTCATCGGGTCGACCTTGATGTACTTCTCCGCCGTGGGGTCGAACTCGTAGGCGGCGCGGATCCCCTGGAAGTCCTGCTTGTCCATGGTGATCTTCTCGGCGAGGCCGTAGGAGTTGTCGGCGGCCTTGCCCTTCAGCCCGACGATCTCGTACTGGGCGGCGTCCGCCGCCACCGCCTCGGGTCCCTCGTCCACCGCCTCGACGAAGACCCGCTGCTCGGAGGCGGTCACCTTCGTCTTCCACGGCTTCATCTGGCCGCTCTCGAAGTAGTCGACCTCGAACTCGCGCTTGGCCTTGGGGACGGTGACGTCGAACTTGGCCACGTACTCGACGCCGGAGGGCGAGCGGAAGACCGTGCCCTTCTTGAGCTTCAGCGGCTTGTCCGGGTTCTCGTTCTTGACCCGCATGCCGCCGCCGGCCCGCTTCACCTTGTCGTCGAGCACCTCGTAGCGGGCGGTGCCGCCCGCGATCAGGAGGCGGCCGTCGGGGAGCTGGGCGTGACCGCCGCAGAAGAAGTCCTCGGGGGTGGGGATCTTCTGGAAGGTGTTCTCGGCCGGATCCCACAGCACCGTGTCGAAGGTGCCCGCGTCGAAGTGCGCCTCGTCGTTGCCGGAGCCCGCGACGATCAGCACCTTCCCGGTGTGCAGCAGCGCCGCGTGGATCGCGTTGGTCCGGTACTCCTTCGGGATGTTCACCTGCTCCCAGGAGCCGTACTCCGCCTTGTACTCCGGCTGGTCGATCTTGTACGCGTGGTACCTGTCCTCGGCGAAGGACAGGGCCGCGGGAGCGTTCAGCCCGGCGAGCAGCAGCACCGCGCCACCTCCCAGGAGCGTCTTCCTCATCTGCTTCGAGGGCCGGTAGGCCATGGGTCAGTTCCCTCCTGCGGTGGTGGTGGCGGTGGTGCCCGCGCCGGCCGCGGTGGTCGCCGACGGGGTGGGGCCGGTGACGTAGACCGGCTCGGGCGGCGGGGGCGACGGGACGGGGACGGCGCGCGCGGTCGCGGCGCGCTTGTCCTGCCGGACGGTCCAGGCCCACACGACGACCGGGGAGAGGGATATCGCCAGACCCAGCGCCGCCCAGGTCCGCATCGCCGCATGGGTGTGGTCCAGGTACACCGACGCGGCGAGCGAGGAGAGCAGGACCGCCGCCCAGGAGAGGTGGATACGGAAGGTGAGCAGCCGGTCCGGGGAGGTCTGGCCGCCCTTGGGCGTGACGACGAACCGGCCGTCGGTGCGCAGCACGGCCGAGCCCAGCGACTTCAGGTAGATCGGGGCGGAGAGCGCGGACATGGCCATGCCGGCGAGACCGCCGGAGCCCTCGGGCTCGTGCGGGGAGACGTTGTGCCGGCGGTTCCAGAGGTAGAGCCCGATCTGGAGGGCGGCGGCGTCGCTGTAGAGCATCAGCCAGATGGAGGCGGCGACCTGGGTGCCGGAAGCCCCGAACCAGAGGAACAGCACGCAGCTGCCCACGCCGAGCAACCAGTTGACCGCGGTCATCGGGTAGTAGACGAGCATCAGCGTGTAGCTGAGGAGGCGGCCGGGGGGTACCCGGAACAGCGCCTTGCCGTACTGCTTGAACAGCGTCTCGTACGTTCCCCGGGACCAGCGCAGCTGCTGGGTGAAGAAGTCCGTCCAGGAGGCGGGCCCCTCGCCCACGGCGAGCACGTCGGGGGTGTAGACGGAACGCCAGTAGCGCCCGGTGCGCGGGTTGCGGCGGCGGTGGATCTCGAAGCCGGTGGCCATGTCCTCGGTGATCGAGTCGTACAGTCCGCCGACCTGCCGCAGCGCGGCGATGCGCACGACGTTGTTGGTGCCGACGAACATCGGGGCGCCGTAACGGTTGCCCGCACGCTGGATCAGGGCGTGGAAGAGGAACTGCTGCGACTCGGCGGCCTTGGTGACGGCCGAGTCGTAGTTCCCGTAGACCTGCGGTCCGACGACGAACGCGACGTCCGGGTCGCGGAAGTAGCCCATCATCCGTTCCAGGAAGTTGGGCATGGGCACGTGGTCGGTGTCGACGGAGGCGAAGAAGTCGTAGTCGCCGCCGTGCAGGGCGATCCAGGCGTTGTAGTTGCCGTGCTTCGTCTTCGCCTTGTGGACGCCCTTGTCACGGTTCCACTCGGGGACCCCGCGCCGGGTGAAGTGGTGGACGCCCAGCTCGGCGCAGAGCATCCGGGCCCCGGGGTCGTCGCCCTCGTCGAGCAGCCAGACGTCCAGCGGTCCGGGGTGCTTCAGGCGTACGGCGCCCTTGAGGGTGGCGCGGACCATCGAGAGCGGTTCCTTGCCGGGGACGTACGTGGTCAGGAAGGCGACCCTGGTTCCGGGCTCGGGTGTCACCGGGACCGGGTCCCGCGCGACGAGGGTGGCGTGCGCGATGGAGGCCACGTTGACCAGCATGAACAGCTCGATCAGCGCGATCGACACCAGCATCACGGCGTCGGCGACGACCAGCCAGCGCTCCCCGTTCTCCCGCTCGGTCCAGTGCGTGGGCCAGACCAGGTACAGCAGCAGGACGCCCGTGAGCACCGGGGCGAGGGTCATCAGCAGGACGGCTCTTATTCGGTGCTTCTCCGTCGAGAGCAGGCTCTTGTACCGCACCCGGTACCCCGTCGGTTCCGGCTCCGTGAGCGGACCCGCGAGCCGGCTGTAGGTGTCGTAGTCGTAGCCCTCCGACCGCACCGTGCCTCCCACTGTCGAACGGGTTGATATCCCAACAGAACGGGACGGCTAACGGTGTGTCGACTTGGCGGGTCCGAGTGAGCGGTTTTTGGTCCGGAACCGGAAAAGCCCCCGGCCGTGTGGCACCGGGGGCTTTTCGGGTGAACGCGGGACGTCCCGCGCGGACGGTGCGTCAGGACGAGAGGTGACGCTCCACGGTCTCGACCTTGGAGGTCAGGCCGTCGGTGACGCCGGGCCGGATGTCGGCCTTCAGCACCAGGGAGACGCGGCCGGCGCGCGCCTCGACGGCGGCCACGGCGCGCTTGACGACGTCCATGACCTCGTCCCACTCCCCTTCGATGGAGGTGAACATCGCGTCGGTGCGGTTGGGGAGACCGGACGCACGCACGACCCGCACGGCGTCGGCGACGTACTCCCCGACGTCCTCGCCGACACCGAGCGGCGAGACGGAGAACGCGACGATCACGCGCTGACCGTGCCCTCGCGGCGGGCACGGGCGGCGATGACGCCGTCGGCCTCGTACTGCTTGAGGAGCTTGTCGCCGTAGAGCCCGCCGAAGGGGATCAGGGAGAGGACGAAGAAGAGGGCGACGCGCTTGAGCGGCCACTTGGCCTTCATCCAGACGTCGAGCAGGAACACGGCGTAGATCACGAAGAGCACACCGTGGATCATGCCGAGCGGCATCATCAGGAAGTCGATGTCCGAGACGCGGCTGAGGACCGAGCCGAAGAGGATCAGGGCGGGGAAGGACAGCGCCTCGGGAATCGAGATGAGGCGCAGCCGGTGCAGGGCGGAAGCGGTCTTGATGTCCACAGGGGCACCTTCGGTGGGAGGGTCGCGAGGGCTTGTGAACCCAGGCACAAGCCGCCCCCATTGTGGCATCGCACCGGCGCGCCCCCGGCAGCGGGGGCCGCCCCGTCCGCCGGTGCGCGTATCGCCGCATACCAGAGCCGGTCCGTGTACGCATCAGGGACGTAACGGTTCCTGAGCCTCTGGCCGGGGTGCGGCGGGGACGGATACCGTCGTCGCGTGGCGATGTTTCGACTCCAAGGCAGCAAGACGCTCGCCGTCGACCTGACGGGCGATGCCGTCAAGGCGAAGAACGGCTCGATGGTCGCGTACGACGGCCGGATGTCCTTCAAGAAGATGTCCGGCGGCGGTGAGGGGCTCCGGGGCATGGTGACCCGTCGGCTGACCGGCGAGCAGCTGACGGTGATGGAGGTGTCCGGGCAGGGCACCTGCTACTTCGCCGATCGGGCGAGCGAGATCAACCTGGTCTCGCTGCGCGGCGACACCCTGTACGTGGAGGCGAGCAATCTGCTGGCCACCGACGCCGGACTGCGCACGGGCACGACGTTCACCGGGCTGCGCGGCGGGGCGAGCGGCAACGGCCTGTTCACCACCACGGTGGAGGGCACCGGGCAGGCGGCGATCATGTCGGACGGCACGGCGGTCCTGCTGCGGGTGGCCCCGCAGTATCCGCTGATGGTCGACCCCGGCGCGTACATCGCCCACCAGGGCCGGCTCCAGCAGAGTTTCCAGGCGGGGGTGAACTTCCGGACGCTGATGGGCGAGGGCTCCGGCGAGGCGTTCCAGATCCGCTTCGAGGGCGACGGCCTGGTCTACGTGCAGCCGAGCGAGCGCAACACCGTCGGGGGCGATGTCTGATGCCGTTCCGGGAGATCAACTCGAAGATGGTCGAGGCCACCCTGGCCCCGGGCCAGAAGCTGTTCAGCCAGCGCGGCGCGATGCTGGCGTACCGGGGCGAGGTGTCCTTCACCCCGAACATCCAGGGCGGGCAGGGCGGCGTCGCGTCGATGATCGGCCGCCGGGTGGCGGGCGAGTCGACGCCGCTGATGACGGTCGAGGGTTCGGGCACGGTGATGTTCGGCCACGGCGGCCACCACATCCAGGTGATCGAGCTGGCGGGCGACACCCTGTACGTGGAGGCCGACCGGCTGCTCGCGTTCGACGGGACGCTCCAGCAGGGCACGATGTTCATGGGCGCGCAGGGTGGGGTGATGGGCATGGTGCGCGGCCAGGTGACCGGCCAGGGCCTGTTCACCACCACGCTCAAGGGGCACGGCGCGGTCGCGGTGATGGCGCACGGCGGGGTGATCGAACTGCCGATCACACCGGGCCGGGACGTCCATGTCGACCCGCAGGCCTACGTCGCCCACCACGGCGAGGTCCGCAACAAGCTGTCCACGGCGGTCGGCTGGCGGGACATGGTGGGGCGGGGCTCCGGCGAGGCGTTCCAGCTGGAGCTGAGCGGCAGTGGTGCGGTGTACGTCCAGGCGTCGGAGGAGAAGCTGTGAGCACGCCCGTGGTCCTCGACCCGATGACGCTGCCGTCGGACGACAACGTCAACTCCTACACCTTCTGCGTGGAGCTCAAGGGGAGCCGGTGGTTCCTGCAGAAGGGCAAGATGATCGCCTACTACGGCCAGATCCAGTTCGACGGCATCGGACACGGCCGGTTCGAGCGGCTCGTGCGATCCAGTTTCCATTCGCCGCTGCACGCGAGCGACTGGGTGGTGGCCGAGGGCAGCGGGAAGATGCTGCTGGCGGACCGGGCGTTCGATGTGAACTCCTTCGACCTGGAGGACGGGAACCTCACCATCCGGTCCGGGAACCTGCTGGCGTACCAGCCGACGATGGCGCTGAAGCAGTCGATCGTGCCGGGGTTCGTGACGCTGATCGGCACGGGGAAGTTCGTGGCCGCGTCGAACGGCCCGGTGGTGTTCATGGAGCCGCCGCTGCGGGTGGATCCGCAGGCGCTGGTGGGCTGGGCCGACTGCCCCTCCCCGTGCCACCACTACGACCACGGCTACATGACGGGCGTGATGGGCGGTATCCGGTCACTCACGGGGATCGGCGGGACGTCGGGCGAGGAGCACCAGTTCGAGTTCGTCGGGGCGGGTACGGTGCTGCTCCAGTCGAGCGAGGCGCTGATGGCGGAGCGGGCCCCGGGCGTGGTGCCGAATGAGCCGGGCGTTCCGGGTGGCGGGGGTCAACCCGGATCCGCTCCGCGCATGCCCGGCCAGCTGGGGGACCTCCAACGTCGCTTCGGGTTGTGAGCGGTAGTCTGCGGAGTGTGACGTCGAACGCCTGCGCCCAGCCGTCGGTGCTTGCCGACGGGCCCCTCGGCACTCCTGCGGGCCGGGAGTGCCGGTCGTCACACCCTCCAGTTTCGTCCGGCTTTCAACTTCTTAGGTAGAATCCATATATGGAGACCGAGACGGCCACCCGCTGGCTGAGCGACGCGGAGCAGTGCGCCTGGCGCACCCACCTGGACGTCAGCAGGCTGCTGATGCACCAGCTGGAGAAGGACCTCCAGCCGTTCGGCCTGACCATGAACGACTACGAGATCCTGGTCAACCTCTCCGAATCGGACGACCAGCGCATGCGGATGAGCGACCTCGCCGCCGCCACCCTCCAGTCCAAGAGCCGGCTCTCGCACCAGATCACCCGTATGGAGACCGCCGGACTGGTCCGTCGTACCCACTGCGAATCGGACCGGCGCGGACTGTTCGCGGTCCTCACCGAACACGGCGCGGAGACCATGCGCAAGGTCGCCCCGCACCACGTTGCCTCGGTGCGGCAGCACTTCATGGACCTGCTGTCCCCCGAGGCGCTCGCCGACCTGCACGCCGCGCTGACCCCGATCGCGGAACACCTGCGCGGCAAGCGCGGCAAGCTGTAGGACCCGGGACCGTCAGGCGGTGCGGGGCAGCCACAGCCGGAAGGCCGCACCGCCCTCGGCCGCCGCGTGCACCGTCAGCGTCCCGCCGTGGCGCGCGGCGACGTCCCGGGCGATGGCCAGACCCAGCCCGGCACCGCCGTCGTCCCGGCTGCGGGCGTCGTCGAGCCGGACGAACCGTTCGAAGATCCGCTCCCGCTCGTCCTCGGGAACGCCCGCCCCGTCGTCCCTGACCTCCACCCGTACGCCGCGCCCGTCGGCCGCCACCGACACCGCTACGCTTCCCTCGGCGTGCCGCTGAGCGTTGTCCAGCAGGTTGCCGACCACCCGGGACAGCTGCCCGCGCGACCCGCTCACCTCGAACGCACCGCCCTCCGCCGCCTCGACGCTCACCGCGATCCGGTCCCCGGTACGCTGCGACACCTCCTCCCGGACCAGCGCGCCCAGCTCCACGGTCGCGCTCCCGGGCTTCTCCCCCGCGTCCAGCCGGGCCAGCAGCAGCAGATCCGCCGCCAGCACCTGGAGCCGTACGGTGTCGGCGACCGCGCCCGGGAGGTCCAGCAGCTCCGGATGGGCCTCGGCCACCTCCAGCTGGGTGCGCAGCGAGGCGATCGGGGAACGCAGCTCGTGCGAGGCGTCCGCGACGAACCGGCGCTGGCGTTCCACGGACGCCTCCAGGACGGTGAGCGTCTCGTTCGTCGTCCGGGCCAGCGCCGCGATCTCGTCCCGCGAACCGGGCTCCGGAACCCGGCGGGCCAGGTCCTCGGAGGCGGTGATCGCCGCCATCTCGCGGCGGATGCCCTCGACCGGCCGCAGGGCCCGGCGGGTCACCAGCCAGGTCACCCCGGCGACGACCACCAGGAGCAGCGGCAGCCCGGTGAGCATCGCCCCGCGCACCGTGTTCACCGCCTCCTGCTCGGCGGCGAGCGGTGCGCCCGCGTGCACGGTCAGGGTGACGCCGCGGGGGGTCGTCGCCTCGACGGCGGCGAAGCGGTAGTCGGCGGTGGTGCGGTCGACGGTGGCGGTGCCGTCGGAGAAGTCCGGGTCGTCGGAGGAGACCTGGCCGCGGCCGGGGCGGCCGCCGTCATCGTCGTCGTCGGCGCTGTCGTCGTCTCCGTCCCCCTCGCCGGGCGACGGGGAGGCCCCCGCCGAGGCCGAGGGCACCGGGGTGACACCGCTCGTGCCGGTGCCGGTGACGGCCCGCAGGTCCTTGGAGACGATGACGACCCGGCCCTCCTCGTCGGTCACCTGGACCGGGTGGTCCTCCTCGTCGTCCAGTTCCAGTTCGTCGTACGGGGTGTCCGTGGCCAGCTGTCCGGCCACCTCGCGGGCCGCCACCTCGGCCTGGAGGTCCGCCTGGTCGATCAGGTTGGCCCGCAGGACCAGGAGCACGGCGAGGCCGGCCGCCACCAGGGCGACGGCGACGACCAGGGTGGCCCCGATGGCGGCCCTGGCCCGTACGGACCTCACTTCGCCTCCAGCCGGTAGCCCGCGCCGCGCACGGTACGGATGGCACTCGCGCCGAGCTTGCGGCGCAGGGTGGAGATGTAGACCTCGACGATGTTCGGGTCGCCGTCGTAGGCGAAGTCCCAGACGTGCTCCAGGATCTCCGCCTTGCTGACGACCTGGCCCGCGCGCAGGGCGAGTTGCTCCAGCACCGCGAACTCCTTGGCGGTGAGCGCGATCTCGTCCTCGCCGCGGATCACCCGGCGGGCGGCGGTCTCGATGCGCAGGGACCCGACGGTCAGGACGGGCGCGGCGGTACCCGCTCCCCGGCGGCGCAGCAGGGCGCGGACCCGGGCGACGAGGACGACGTAGCTGAAGGGCTTGGTCAGGTAGTCGTCGGCGCCGGTGTCCAGTCCCTCGGCCTCGTCGTACTCGCCGTCCTTGGCGGTCAGCATGAGGATCGGCACCTCGTGTCCGGCGGCGCGCAGGTTCGAGCAGACGCGGTAGCCGTTCATGCCGGGCAGCATGATGTCGAGGATCACCAGGTCGTAGGAGCCCTCGCTCGCCCGGTGCAACCCTTCGAGCCCGTCGTGCACGACATCCACGGCGAAACCCTCGGCGGTCAGTCCCCTGGCCAGGGACACCGCGAGGCGCTTCTCGTCCTCCACGATCAACAGGCGCATGCGCACAGCCTCGCAAACTCAACCTGAAGGCGCCTTCAGGTGGCTTCAGGTTGCGTTCAGCTACCTCCCGGCAGTGTGGGTCACGTCGAACAGCAGCAGCTCCCGGGAGGAACCCTCATGAAGCGCAACGTCACCATCGCGGCGATCACCGCGGCCGTGCTCATCGGCGGCACCACCGCCGCCACCGTCGCCTTCGCGGACGACGGTGACGGCGGCCGTACTCCCGCCGGGAGCCTGAGCGCCGTGAGCCTCGCCGACGACAACGCCTCCGACGACGACCGCGCGGACAACGCTTCCGACGACCGGGCCCGGGCCGCCGCGAAGAGCACCCGGATCACCCTCGACCAGGCCGTCGCCGCCGCCCTGAAGAGCGTCCCGGGCACGGTCACCGAGGCCGAGCTGGACGATGACGACGACGACAACGGCCGCGCGGTCTGGGAGCTGGACGTCCGCGGTTCCGACAAGAAGTGGCACGACGTGACGGTGGACGCCGGCAACGGCAAGGTCCTGAAGACCCGCGACGACGACAACGACGACCGCGACCGCCACGCGCCCCGCTCCTCCGCCGTCACCCTGGAGGAGGCGGTGGACGCGGCTCTGAAGACCGCGCCGGGCAGCGTCACCTCGATCGACCTGGACGACGACGATGACGACGGCAACCGGGGCGACGTCCTGCGCTGGGACATCGACATCACGGGCAAGGACGGCGAGCAGCACGAGCTGCGCGTCGACGCGAAGACCGGCAAGGTCACCGTGGACCACGACGACGACGGTGACGACGACGACCGGGACGACCGCGCGGACGACAAGGACGACGACCGGGATGACCGGGACGGCGACGACGGCTGACCCACCGCCCGGCGCCCGTGGGCGCGGGCGGGGGCCCCCACCCCCCCCGGGGGGCGGGGGCCCCCCCCCCCCCCCCCCCGGGGGGGGGGCACGCGGGGGCACCCGACCCGGAGCTAGGCCGGTCCCGCATA